>DAOUGD010000302.1:0-40139 GCA_034429475.1 Anaerolineae bacterium | reverse complement strand
AATACTTCGACCAACGCAATCCCGAAGCTATCAAACGCCGCGCCGTCAAACGGTTAGAACAACTGGGGTATCAGGTGGAATTGATCCCCGTGCCCGCCCCGGCGGGTTAACTCACGCTATTTTCAGAGGAGTTACCGATGTCTCAAAACTTAAAAAAAGCCTACAGTACCATTCTGAACGAGCATTTCCCCGACCGGATGGAAATCGCATTTGTCTATGACGACCGCCGCACGACGTTGATCTACGAAAAAGTGACGTGGGAAGTCGAGGGAGAACGCCAGGGGCTACGCTACGGCGAAAATCCAGGGCAGGAAGCCGCGCTGTACAAGCTGCTCAACGGCGCGCTAACCCTGGGGGACGTAACGACGATTGCGCCGGGCCGCCACCTCGTCTGCAACGCCGAGTTGCTGCAATTCGGCAAGCATCCGGGCAAGATCAACCTCACCGACGCCGACAACGCCCTCAACATCCTGCGCTATCTGATGGAGCGGCCCACCGTCGCCATCATGAAGCACAACAACCCCTGCGGCGTCGCCATGGCCGACACGATTGAGGCCGCTTACCTCAAGGCCGACCTGGCCGATCACGTCGCGGCGTTTGGCGGCTGTATCGCGCTGAATCGCCCCGTGGATAAGCCCACCGCCGAAGCCATCGCCGCGCAATACGCCGAAGTCGTCGTCGCGCCGGAGTACGAGGAAGGCGCGGTCGCCATCCTCGGTCAGCGCAAGAACCTGCGCATTATGGTCATCCGCGCGATGGAGCGCCTGGCGGAGTTCGCGCCGGAGCGCTTCGTGGACTTCAAAAGTCTGATAGATGGCGGCGTCATCGCCCAGCTCTCGTTCTGCCCGGAGACGCGCGCGCCCGCCGATTTGCTGCCTGCCGAGGTCGTCTACAAGGGGCAGACCTACAAGGTCAACCGCGCGCCTACCGAACGTGAAATGAGCGATTTGCTCTTCGGCTGGCTGGTGGAGGCCGGCGTCACGTCCAACTCGGTGCTGTACGCGAAGGACGGCGTCACCATCGGCATCGGCGCGGGGGAGCAGGATCGCGTGGGCGTGGCGCAGCTCGCCCGCGACAAAGCCTATCGCAACATGGCCGAGCGGCTGGCATACACACGCCACAAGAACGCCTACCGCTTCCTGGAGACCGAACAACAGGCCGCCATTGACGCCGAAGTGCAGGCGGCCCACGGCGATTTGCAAGGCGCCGTGATGGTCTCCGACGCCTTCTTCCCCTTCCGCGACGGCGTGGACGTGGGCCTCAAAGAAGGCGTCAGCGCCATCATCCAGCCCGGCGGCTCCCTGCGCGATTTTGAAGTCATCGAAGCCGTCAACGAGTTCAACGCGGCGATGGTCTTTACCGGGCAGCGAAGTTTCAAGCACTAATTGTCAACGGATTTAACGGACGTGAACGGAAAAGAATCCGTTAAATCCGTTCAATCCGTTGAGGAATTGGAGGAGCACAATGCTAGACCTGTTGGCATTTTTGGACCGCCGCGCGGCTGCTCGTCGCGCCCGGCGCAGGTGGGAAAAGGTTCAACCGTTGCTGATTCTGGTGTTGCTGTGCGTCCTATGCCAGATATTCAGTGTAGTTTGCGGGTTGACGGGCTATGTCCTGCAAAACCTGGGCATCCTGCCCACCGTTACCCCGACGCCGGGATTGTAACGTATTTCGTATTCCGTTGACGCCCTACGGAATACGGACTATGCTCTTGCGAGTGCGCCGCGTTATGGTATAATGCTGGGCAGATGCGGGTGTGGCTTAACGGTAAAGCCTTGGCCTTCCAAGCCAATGATACGGGTTCGATCCCCGTCGCCCGCTCTTTGTTTTTTATGGGCCTATAGCTCAAAGGTTAGAGCAGCCGGCTTAACACAGAGAATCTAAATTCAAAAGATATGGTTTTCTGAAAGGGCTGCCTGGGAAGAAATTCTCAGGTGAAACCTGCCAAATTCGGGGAAGCCTGACCCTTGCCAAAGGATGGTAATCCCGAGCCAAGCCCGTGAGGGAAGGTGTAGAGACTAGACGGCAGGCGCCCTACGGGGCGAAGGGATAGTCCAGCCCACAAACCCGAAAGGGGCGACGAAAGTCGTAGGGGGAAGCATAACCGGTAGGTTTCAGGTTCGACCCCTGATAGGCCCACCATTATTCTAAAACGGCCTCGCATGGTGCAGGCCGTTTCTTCATGGGGGAAATAAGTGTATGGAAATCCAACAAATGCTACAACGTTTGGAGGCCTGGGACAGGCGTTTCGAGGAATTGAATCGCTTGATGGCCGATCCGGGCGCTGCGCAGGATTACGAGAAAATCACCGAGTACGCCAAAGAACGCGCCGAGTTGGAGGAAAAGGTTGCGAGCTATCGTCGTTATCAGAAGATGCGCAACGACCTGACCGCCGCCCGCGAGATGTGCGCCGACGAAGATGAAGAGCTGCGCGAAATGGCCGAAGAAGAAGTGACGCAGCTCGAAGCGCAACTGGGGCCGCTCGAAGAGGAACTGCGCCGGCTGCTCGTCCCCAAGGACCCGCGCGACGAGAAGAACGTCATCGTGGAAATCCGCGCGGGGGCCGGCGGCGACGAAGCCGGGCTGTTCGCGGCGGAACTGTTCCGCCTGTACACCCGCTACGCCGAGCGCCAGGGCGGTTGGAAAACCGAGATGGTCAGCGAGAACCGTTCCGGCATCGGCGGCTTCAAAGAGGTCGTCTTCACCATCAAAGGGCGTGGCGCCTACTCTCGGCTGAAGTACGAAAGCGGCGTCCATCGCGTCCAGCGCGTGCCCGTCACCGAGTCCAGCGGACGCATCCACACCTCTACCGTCACCGTCGCTGTGCTGCCGGAAGTGGACGAAGTGGAGGTCAAGATCGATCCCAAGGACCTTGACATCAGCTCGTACTGCTCCTCCGGCCCCGGCGGGCAGCACATGCAGAAGAACGAAACGGCGGTGCGCATCATTCACAAGCCCAGCGGCCTGGTCGTGACGTGCGAGAACGAACGGTCGCTGTCGCAGAACAAACTCAGCGCGATGTCGGTCCTGCGCGCGCGGCTGTACGAGATGGAGCAGGAGAAACAGAATGACGAAATTGACCAGGCGCGGCGCTCTCAGGTAGGGACCGGCGAGCGCAGCGAGAAAATCCGCACGTACAACTTCCCCCAGAGCCGCGTCACCGACCATCGCATTGGGATGAACTCATACAACTTGCCCGGCGTGATGGAAGGCAATCTTGACGATTTCATCGAGGCGCTGACGATGGACGAGCAGACGCGCCGGCTGGAATCGTTGGCCTGATCCCCAAGCCGTAAAACGTAAAACGTGAAACGTAATGGCTTTACGTTTCACGTTTTACGTTTTATAACAGGTCTTACTTATTCCACAATCTGCGGCAGTTCCGCCATTGCCGCCTGGAGCTTCGCCTCTTCCAGTTCGTAATCCGCTAACTGCTGGCGGTGATACGCATCGTAGGCCCCCAGATCGAAGTGGCCGTGACCGCTGGCGTTGAACAAAATCACCTTCGCTTCCCCACTTTCCTTGCAGGCCAGCGCCTCATCGTAGGCGGCGCGGACGGCGTGCGCGGTTTCTGGCGCCACAATGAAGCCCTCCGCCCGCGCGAAGTCCTGCGCGACCGACAGCACCGCATTTTGATGATAGGCGCGCGCCTCGGCGTAGTTCTGATCGAGCAGCGAGCAGATAATCGGCGCCATACCGTGATAGCGCAGGCCGCCGGCGTGAACCGGCGCCGGCATGAAGGCGTGCCCCACGGTGTGCATCTTCGCCACCGGGCCGGTCTTGGCCGTGTCGCCCCAGTCGTAGGCGTACTTGCCGCGCGTCATGCTGGGGCAGGCAGTGGATTCGACGAAGAGCGCGCGCAGGTCGGGCTTCGCGCCGGTTAATTTGTCCCGCATGAAGGGGAAAATCAATCCCGCCGCGTTGCTGCCGCCGCCCGCGCACCCGATGACGACGTCGGGATAATCCCCGGCCATCTCCATCTGCTTGAGCGCTTCCAGGCCGATCACCGTCTGGTGCAGCAGCACGAAGTTGACCACGCTACCCAGCGAGTATTTGTAGCCGGGATGCGTCATCGCGTATTCCAGGGCCTCGCTGATCGCCATGCCCAGGCTGCCCGGCGAATCTGGGTCTTTTTCCAAGAGCGCGCGCCCGGCGTGGGTCTCCGTGCTAGGACTGGCGACGACTTCCCCGCCCCACGTCTCCATCGCAATACGCCGGTAGGGTTTCTGCTGGAAACTGATGGCGACCATAAAGACTTTGCACTTCAGGCCGAACAAATTGGCGGCGAAGCTCAAGGCGCAGCCCCATTGCCCCGCGCCGGTCTCGGTTGCCAGCCCTTCTAACCCTTCCTGCTTGGCGTAATAGCACTGCGCTATCGCCGTATTGGCCTTGTGGCTGCCCACCGGGCTGACGCCCTCCCACTTGTAGTAAATCTTTGCCGGCGTATCGAGGGCTTTCTCCCAACGGCGGGCGCGGATCAGCGGCGAGGGTCGCCACAACCGGAGGATGTCCTGCACCTGATCGGGAATCTCGATAAAGCGTTCCTTGCTAAATTCCTGCTGAATCAGTCCCATCGGGAACACGGGCGGCGGCATCGGCGGGTCCTGCATCAATTCCAGCGTCGCCGGGTGGCGATAATAGGGCGGCGGCGTCTGCATATCCGCCAGGATATTGTACCAATGCTGCGGCATGTCCTTTTCATCCAGGAAATACTTATACTGCCCCATCTTTACTCCTCCTCAATTGAATGAAATATGTCTTACAATACTGGCGCGTTGCCCCTCGCAACGCTACAACCTTCTAAAAAATAGTCCGAAGTCTCAAGTCCAAAGTCTAAAGTGATGAAAATTCAGGCTGGTAGTAACGGCTTCAGCCGTCCCAGAGACCGCTAAAGCGGTTACTACGAACCCAATTTTTGCTCTACTGAGGCTCGTCACACCCTACGGTCGGCAAAGAATTGGCGATATACCTGATAATGTAACGTATCCTCGTATGCCACTTCCGCAATGCGCGCGCCGTCGAAGTTAAAAATCTGCGCGCCAGGGAAGGCCAACAACAGCGGCGAATGGGTCGCAATGATGAATTGGACTTGTTCACCCGCCACCAATTGCTCCAACAACGCCAGGAGTTTGATCTGGCTCATGGGAGACAAAGCGGCCTCCGGCTCGTCCAAAAAGTACAATCCTTCACGGGAATAGCGCCCCTGGAAGTACGACAGCATCCCTTCGCCGTGCGAAAGCGTGTTGAGAATCCGCCCGCCGTGATACGCCAACCGTCCCGGATCGCACAGCGCCACGTCGTCCAAGAAATCGGTCAGATCGTTGAACGTCTCGGCGCGGAACAGTGAGCCGGGTACGCGGCTCCCATTCCACGTCACTTCGATAAAATCCGCCAGCCGGGTCTCATACGGGTTAGCGTGCGCGACGTGCCGCCGGGGTCGATCCCACGCTTGCACGCCGCACTTGCGCGTGATGGCTTCCAGCAGCGTGGACTTCCCTGAGCCGTTTTCCCCGACAAAAAAGACCACCGGTTTCCGCAGCGTCAGCGCCGACGTGGCGCGCAAAGCCGGGATGTTGAACGGATAGTACCGGTCGGTCGGGTAATGGTCGTTATGCAATGTCACCTGGGTTACGTACATCTTGCACCAGCCTTTCTCAACGGATTCAACGGATTTAACGGAAAACTTCTCTGACCTAAAATCCCTTACGCCTTTGCGCCTTTGCGTGAAATTTCACTACGCCAGCAGCCGGAACGGCGTCCCGTCGACCAGAGAACGGCGCAGGCGCGGACCGGGCAGGCCCATCGCGTCGTAGGCCAGCGCCAGCGTCTCGCGGGCCACCGCCTGCATCCGGCGCGTGCCTTCGACGATGACTTCTTCCACCAACCCCGGCTGCGACTCGTAGTGGGCGCGCCGCTCGCGGATGGGATCGAGGAAGGCGTTGATCGCCCGCGCCAGCTTCCGCTTGACCTCCACATCGCCCACTTTGCCCACGAGATACCGCTCCTTCAGGTCGTTGACCTCGGCCACGTCCGGGTTGAAGGCGTCGTGGTAGATGAACACCGGGTTGCCCTCCACGCGCCCCGGAATGTCGGCGCGGATGCGGTTGGGATCGGTGTACATCGTGCGCACCTTCTCCTCCACCGTCTTCGCATCGTCCGACAGCATAATCGCGTTTCCCAGGGACTTGCTCATCTTCGCCTGCCCGTCCGTGCCGATGAGCGAGGGCACGTCGCCGACCAGCACGTCGGGAATGGGGAACACCTCGGCTTCGTAGATGCGGTTGAAGCGGCGGGCGATCTCGCGGGTGATTTCGACGTGCGCCTCGTTGTCCTTGCCCACCGGCACCAGGTGCGCGCGCGGCAGCAGAATGTCCGCCGCCTGAAGCACGGGATACCCGATCAGGCCGAACGGGACCGTCTCGTCGTCCATATCCGCCGCCCGCGCCATGTCCTTGATGCTCGGCAGGCGCGACAGGCGCGGCAGTGTGACCAGCATCTCGAACAGCAGGTTCAGCTCAAACGTCTCCGGCAGCGCGGATTGCAGGAAAATCGTGCTGCGCTCCGGGTCAATCCCGACGGCCAGGTAATCCAGCACCACGTCGTAGACGTTCTGAGCCAGTTCTTGCACGTAGACTTTCTCCGGGCGCGTGGTCAATGTGTGCAGGTCGGCAATGATGAAAAAACATTCATAGGTATCCTGCAAAGCCACCCGATTTTTCATACTGCCGACGTAATGCCCCAGGTGCAGTTTCCCGGTGGGGCGATCTCCGGTTAAAATGCGCTTTTTTGTAGCCATGTCATCCTCCATAAAGCAATAATGAGTAATGAGTAATGAGTAATGGGTCGGCACTAAACTTTATCCCGCATTTCTCATTTCCCATTTCTCGTTTCCGATTTCTTTAAAACACAAACGCGCCCATCCCTGGTTAGGGACGAGCGCGCGATTTGCCCGTGGTACCACCCTATTTAGGTGGCCTTACTTCGATCAAAAAACGCGCCGATGATAGCGCGTTTTGCAAGTAAAGCCAGCCTCACTCGTTTCAGACACGCCCTGGTGGGGATGTCCTACGCCCTGATAACGGTGGCGTCTCCGTCCCGGACTACACACGAACCTGGGTTCGCTTCGGCGGGCGGCTTCCCGGCCCATTCAACCCCTGCGCTGGCGTCGGATTCACACCCTTCTCCGACTCGCTGGAGCCTCGCTTTGAGGTCTACTTTTCCGGATCACAGCCTTTACGCTTTTAGTTATAACACGGACAGAAAAAATGTCAAACGATGGGTTTTGGGGTATACTCAAAGTAGTTGTGAGTGCTGAGGACTGAGGACTGAGTGCTGAGTGCTATTTCATTCGCCGATTCATCACTCCTAACTCCTAACTCCTAATTCGTAATTCGTCACTCGCTGGGGGTACTGTGCGGGTTTTGATGCTCTCAAAAGCCTGTATTGTGGGGATTTATCAGCGCAAGTTGGAGGAGATGGCGCTGGCGGCGCCGGAGATGGAACTGACGGTCGCCGTGCCGGATTCGTGGCGGGATGAACGCGGGACGACGCGCCTGGAGCGCGTCCACACACACGGCTATCGCCTGGAAGTGCTGCCGTTGGCGTTCAACGGGCAGTTTCACCTGCACTTCTACCCCACGTTCGGGCGACTACTCCACGCCGTCAAGCCGGACATCGTCCACATTGACGAAGAGCCATACAACCTGGCGACGTATCACGCGCACCGGCTGGCGCGGCGCGCGGGCGCCAAAAGCCTGTGGTTCTCCTGGCAAAACTTGCAGCGGCGCTACCCTCCGCCCTTCTCCTGGATGGAACGCTACAACTTACGCTACGCCGACTACGCGCTGACAGGCAGCCAGACGGCGGCGCAGGTCTGGCGCGACAAGGGCTACACCGGCCCGCTGGCCGTCATCCCGCAATTTGGCGTGGCCCCAGAGCTGTTTGCTCCGCCGGAGACGCCGCGTCCGGCGGCTCCCGTTCACATCGGCTATGCGGGGCGGCTGGTGCCGGAAAAAGGGGTGGACGTGCTGCTGGCGGCGCTGGTCGGGTTGGATGGGAACTGGCGCGCCACGCTCGTCGGCAGCGGGCCGGAGGAGGATGCGCTGCGAGCATTGGCGGAGAGCCATCATTTGACTGACCGCATCGCCTTCCGCCCCTGGCTTCCCTCCACGGAAATGCCCGCCTTCTACCAGCAAAGCGACATCGTCGTGCTGCCCTCGCGCACGCGGCCTAACTGGATGGAGCAATTCGGGCGGACGCTGGTCGAGGCGATGGCGTGCGGCGCGGTGGTGGTGGGCGCGCACAGCGGCGAAATCCCCTACGTGATTGGCGACGGCGGGCTGACCTTCCCCGAAGGCGACGCCGACGCGCTGCGTGACCTCCTGCGCCGGCTGCTCCACGACGCCGCCCTGCGGGCCGAATGGGGCGCGCGGGGTCGGGAGCGGGTGCTGGCGCATTTCACTCAGCGTCAGATCGCACTGGAAACCGTCCAGGTGTATCGAAACATGTTACAATGACGCTCTATCAAAAATGCAATCACCTGTTACAAGTATGGCTGGCGCGGGGGTATTACTTCACCGGTGTCATGCATCGCTATTTTGGCAACGCCTATGCGATGCGGGAAGAGTATGAGCAAGCCATTGACGACTTCACGCGCGCCATCGCCCACGATCCCAAGTTTGCGCAAGCCTTTCTGGATCGGGGTATTCTCTACTGGCGCGAGTTGGATCATCCGCGCCGGGCCATCCAGGATTTGACCATCGCCCTCACGCTGAACCCCGCCTTGAACGAAGCGATTTTCAACCGGGGCATCGCCTACCAGCAACTGCGCGAATATGACCGCGCCATCGCTGAATTCAACGCCTACCTGGAAGTGGGCGAGCATCCCTACTGGCGCGAGTACGCGGAGAACATGGTGCGCGAACTGAGCGAGTGGAGCACGCCTGACGCAGTGGATGGTGGGGCATAGGTGTGATCTCAGGAGGCAGGCATGAAAAATAACCCCTACGTTGGCCCGCGCCCTTACACCCGTGAGGATCGGGGCAACTTCTACGGACGTAACCGCGAGGCGCGCGATCTTCTGGACATGCTGGTCGCCGAGCGCGTCGTGCTTTTCTACGCCCAATCCGGCGCGGGGAAGTCTTCGCTCCTCAACGCTAAAGTGATTCCTGAGCTGGAAGGACGCGGCTTCCGCGTCTTGCCGCCGCTGCGCGTGAGCAACGAGACGCCGCCCGGCATGGAGGCTGTCGTCATTCCCAACATTTTCGTCTTCAGCACCCTGCTGTCGCTGGCTCCCTCCGATACCCGGCCGGAAACACTGCTGGGGCACACCCTGCTCTCCTACTTGCAGACCCTCAACCTCACCGCCTCTCGTCATTCTGAGCGCAGCGAAGAATCTGAGCGCAGCGAAGAATCCGAACCGCCCATCCTGCCCACCCTCCTCTGGGATCAGTTTGAAGAGTTATTCACCACCCACCGCGACCGCTGGGAGGAAGCCACCGGCTTCTTCGAGCAGGTGGCGGCGGCGTTGGAGAGCATCCCGGAACTGGGTGTGGTGTTCGTGATGCGCGAAGACCACATCGCGGCCATCGAGCCTTATGCTCCCCTGATTCCGCGTCGCCTGCGCGCGCGCTTCCGCATGGAGCGGCTGGGTTACGAGGGCGCGCTGGAAGCCATCCGCAAGCCGGCCCTGCAAGCCGGCTGTCCTTTTGCGGAAGGCGTGGCAGAGCAGTTGGTGGACAACCTGCGTCGGATCAAGGCCCAGGACGCAGGAGGCAAGATGCAGAAGATGGGACTGGGGCCTTACGTGGAGCCGGTGCAGCTTCAGGTAGTATGCCGCCGCCTGTGGGAGAACCTGCCGGAACAGGAAGATCGTCTGATTCAGTGGAACGAAGTTGCGCAATTCGGCGATGTGGATCAGGCGTTAACCGATTTTTACGAGGACACGCTGCGCCAGACCCAGACCGCCGACGGCCAGGCCGTGACCGAGCGCGCGCTGCGGCGCTGGTTTGGCGCACAGCTCATCACACCGCTAGGGACGCGCGGCCTGGTGTTGCGCGGCGAGGCAGAAACCGGCGGCCTCCCCAACGCCGCCGTGGATCGGCTGGAAGGGCTGCACATCATCCGGGCGGAAGCGCGGGCCGGCGCGCGCTGGTACGAGTTATCCCACGACCGGTTGGTGGAGCCGGTATTGCAATCCAACCGGGCCTGGGAAGAAGCGCGCCAGACGCCGCTGCGGATGGTGGCCCAGCAATGGCAGGAAACGGGGAACGACTCGTTATTGTATCGTGGAACTGCGCTTAAGGAGGCCATCCGCGCCATTGAGACGACGGAAGTCGAGCCTTACGAGCGCGACTTCGTCGCCGCCAGCCGGCAGGCCGAACAGTCGCGCATCCGCCGCCGCCGGCTGACATTAGCCGGAGCGGCGGTAGGCGTCGTCGTGATCGTTTTGATGACCGTGTTGACCCTCTTAGCGGTCAACGGACAGCAGGCGGCCAAGATCGCCCAGGCCACGGCAGAAGTGAAACGTCAGGAAGCCGAATCCGCGTGGGCGACAGCGGTGGCTCGGCGCATTGAAGCGGAGGAGGCGCAGGCGACGGCGGAAGTCCGTCGCGTAGAAGCCGAAAATGCGAAAACTACTGCTGAAGCCCGCCGCGTGGAAGCCGAGAACGCGAAAGCTACCGCCGAAGCCGAGCGCGCCCGCGCCGAAGCACAGGCGCGGATCGCGCAGTCGCGGCAGTTGGCGGCGCAAGCGCAGAACGCCGCGTTGAACTTCAACCCGGACCTGGCGCTCTTGCTGGCGATTGAATCTTTGAAGACTGAAAACACCCTTGAGGCGCAGGCGCAAGTGCGGCGCGTCCTGGCCGAACCGCAAGCGACGCAGCGAATTTTGACCGGCCACGCCGCCGGCGTCCGCGTGGTGCGCTGGGATCCCACGGAACGCCTGATTGCTACCGGCGCGGAAGACGGCGTTGTGATCCTCTGGGACGGCAAAACCGGGGAAAGGGTGCGCGAGTTGGTCGGGCACATAGACAGGATTCGGTTCATGGAATGGGACGCCGGCGGCGCGCGTTTATTGACCGCCAGTTCGGACGGTACGGCGCGCGTGTGGGACGTCGCCGCCGGTGCGCAGCTTTTGCGCCTGGAACATCCAGGTACGCCCTACAGCGCCGCGTGGAGCGCCGACCGGCGGTACATTGCCACGACCTGCGCTGACGGCGGGGTCAGAGTTTGGGATGCGGGCAATGGGGTCCTTTTGCTGAACCTGCCGCACCCGGATTACGTCTGGCGGGCGGTTTGGCACGACTACCTGCTCCTGACGGCGGCCGGGGATGGCGCGGCGCGGCTATGGAATTTGACCGGCCCACTGACCCCGCCAGAACTATCGTCCCCAAGCGCGCCGGAATCCAGCAGGGGAGTAACGCTAACCACAGCAGTCTATACAGGCGCAGAGCCGTTGGTCATGGCCGGGCACGCCGGCTGGGTCACGAGCGTCGCCTGGAGTCCCGACGGACAAGCGGCGGTGACGGCCGGCATGGAAGGGCTGGCCTACGTATGGGACACGCGCACCGGACGACCGCGGTTGACCCTGGCCGGCCATACGGCGGGGATTTCGCAAGTCGCGTGGAGTCCCGACGGGCGCCGCATCCTGACGACGAGCGACGACGGCACAGCGCGCGTGTGGGACGCCCAAACCGGGGAAGTCGCGCTGATCCTCACCGGAGACGCCGGGCAACTCACCGGGGGCGCGTGGAGTCCCGACGGCGCCCTGATCCTCACGACGAGCACCGACAAACGGGTACGCGTCTGGGACGCTGAGACCGGCGACCTGGTCGCGCTCCTGGCCGGGCATCGTGACGTAGTGCGGGACGCGCAGTGGAGCCGCGACGGCGCGGCGCTCCTCAGCAGCAGCGACGATCACACCGTGCGGTGGTGGGAGCTGGCGGCGGCGTACCAACCACGCGGCGAACTGCCGGTGCTCGCCGGGGATGGCTGGCCGATGGAAGAGTTGGTCTTGAACCGGGACAAAAGCCTGCTTTTGACGGCCGGCGACGATGGTGTGGCGCGCGTGTGGGATGCGACGACCGGCGCGCTGCGCCTGACCCTCGCCGGGCACGAAGACGTCATCTGGCGCGCGCGGTGGAGTCCCGACGAGCGCCGCATCGCCACCGCCAGCAACGACGGAACGGCCCGCATCTGGGACGCCCAGAGCGGCGAGCTTTTGTTGACTCTGACCGGGCACGCCGGGTGGTCGGTGGATGGGGTAAGTTGGAACGCGGACGGGACGCGCCTGTTGACGGTCAGTAACGACCGCACCGCGCGCGTCTGGAATGCGAAGACCGGGGAGGAGTTGGGAGTGTTCAGATGGCACACAGCCAGCGTGCGCAGCGGGGCATGGCGTCCGGCGGTGGAAGCTGATACCCGCCCCCTCATTCTGACGGCCGGCGATGATCAAACCGCGCGCGTCTGGGATGCGGACACCGGTGAGCCACTGCTGGTTCTCGCCGGGCATACCGGCACAGTCTGGGAGGCGCTGTGGAGCGCTGACGGGCGCGCGATAGTCACGATCAGCGACGATGGCACGGCGCGTCTTTGGGACGCCGCCACCGGCGAGACGCTGCACATCCTTGAAGGCCATACGGGAGGCATCTACGGCGTCAAATGGAGTCCCGACGGTCGGCGCCTGCTCACGGTGAGCGACGACCGGACGGCGCGGGTGTGGGACGCGGCGACGGGCGCGCCGCTGGCCGTGCTGCAAGGTCATGGCGACTTCATCTACGAAGCGGATTGGAACGCGAATGGGCAGCAAGTCTTGACGGCCAGCGAAGATGGCACGGCGCGGCTGTGGGATGTCGCCACGGCGCGCGCTCTGGCGATTTTCACCGGGCATAGCGGCGGCGTCTGGCGCGTGGAATGGAGCGCCGACGAGCGCCGCGTCTTCACCGCCGGCGAAGACGGCGACATCCGGCAATTCTACGTGGGAGTGGACGACCTGCTCGCCGCCGCGTGCCAGCAGGCGCTGCGCAATATGACAATGGAGGAGTGGAAGCAAACAATGGGGGAGCAAGGCGCCTATCGCGCCACCTGTCCCAATCTGTCAGGGGCAGGCGAGTGAAGCCTTTGGAACAAAGCTTTGATCCTATCATTCCGTAAATCCTGTTATCTCTGAGGAGAAAAACTATGAAAACAAAGGGATGGATTGTCTTGGGTTTGGCATTACTTGGCTTAAGCCTGGTATTTACCGTTCAGGTCATAGGCCGGCCGACATCAGCATCGGCGGAGTCGGACATACAAGACTACACCGGCGCGGTTCGACTCGCGCCGGACGCCCCCACGGGCGACGGCCTGACGCTAAGTTGGATGTCCGAGGAGTGGGACGCCACACACACGGTAGCCTGGGCGGACTATGACAACGATGGCGACCTCGACTTGCTCGCCGGCAACCGGGGACAACCCAGCCGGATATACAAAAACAACCGCACTTCGTGGGGCGAGCCATCCCTCTCGCTGGCATGGACATCGCCGATGACCCACAACACGTACAGCGCCGCGTGGGGGGATTATGATGGCGATGGCTACGCGGATGCGGCCTTTGCCAATCAGGGATACAACCGGGTGTATCGCAACAACTATGGCGGGCAACTTGAGTTGGCCTGGACCGCGCCCGTCACGACCAACGCGCGCAGCGTGGCGTGGGGCGACTACGACGGCGACGGCGATTTGGACCTCGCCTTCGGGAATGAAGGCAGTCCCAATCAGCTATACCGCAACGACGACAACAGCGCGTTCTCCATGGCGTGGACCGCGCCCTTCACGGAATCCACCCAGAGCGTGGCGTGGGGCGATTACGACGGCGACGGCGACCTGGACCTGATGGCGGGCAACGCGGAGCAACCCAACCGGCTGTACCGCAACGATGGCGGCGCACTCGCGTCGGTGTGGACCGCGCCTTTCACGGAAACCACGCACGGTGTCGCCTGGGGGGATTGCGACGGCGACGGCGACCTGGATCTGGCGGTGGGCAACGTCGGTCAACCCAGCCGGGTATACCGCAACGACAATGGCGCGTTTACATCAGTGTGGGTCTCGCCCATGGCCGATACCACGCGCAGTGTCGCCTGGGGCGACTACGAGGGCGACGGGGACCTGGATTTGATCGTGGGGAATGAGGAGCAGCCCAACCGGTTGTACCGCAACGACGGGGCGGTGGGAGGTATACCCATCCTGACCCTGGCCTGGTCGGCATCCCTGGTGCATGACACCCACAGCATTGCCTGGGGCGACGTAGACAACGACGGCGACCTCGACCTGGCCCTAGGGAATCCCACGCAGCCCAACCTGGTGTACCTCAACAGCAGTGTGCCGGCGTTGACGCTTATGTCGTCAACCCTCATAACGAATACAATTTACGCCGTGGCGTGGGTGGATTATGACCGCGATGGCGATTTGGACCTGAGCGCAGGCCACGTCGGCGGCCATTCGCTGTATCGCAACGACGCCGGGACGCTGACACAAGCGTGGACCGACGCCACGGCCAAAGATACCCGCAGCGTGGCGTGGGGCGATATAGACGGCGATGGCGACCTGGACTTGGCCATAGGGAACAGTGCCGTGGGCGGAACCAACTGGGTCTACCTGAACAACAGCCCGGCGAACGGTTCCGGGCAAGCCGTGTTCACGCGCATCTGGACGGACCCCGTCGGGCAGCCGGCCGCCAGTGTGATATGGGGCGACTACGACGGCGACGGCGACCTCGACCTGGGGATAGGCGGCGCCTCCAGCCCCGTCCGGCTGTACCGCAACGACGGCGGCGCGCTCGCCCTGACCTGGACGGCCCCCGTGACAGAAACCACGCGCAGCATCGCCTGGGGAGATTATGACCGCGACGGCGACCTCGACCTGGCGTTGGGGAACGACGGCCAGCGCAACCGAATCTACCGCAACGACAGCATACCGGGAAGCGCCGCGACCTTCACCTCGGCGTGGCTATCTACCGAAACCGACAATACCTGGAGTTTGGCATGGGGCGACTACGACCGCGACGGCGATCTGGACCTGATGGCGGGAAATCGGGGGCAGCCCAACCGGTTATACCGCAACTACACCGCCCCAGGGGGAACTCCATCTTTCAGCCTGTCCTGGTCTGCTTCTACAGTGCAAGACACCCGCAACGTGGCCTGGGGAGATTATGATGGCGATGGCAATTTGGACCTGGCGGTGGGCAACGAGGGCGGCTACAATCAGATATACCGCAACAGCGGCAACGCGCTGGCGCTGGCCTGGACTGCACCCGGCACGAGCCAGACGAGCAGCGTGGCGTGGGGCGACTTCGACAGCGACGGCGACCTGGATTTGATCGCCGGAGTCTCGCCTGCGGCTTACGGCGTGTACAGCCGGGGCAGAACCGGCTTCCCCGCGCAGCCCAACACCCCGCCGCAAGTATCGCTGACCGCCATCCGCCCGCTGCTGAACGCCAACTTCGCCTACACCGATTCCAGAATCAGCGCCCTGACCGTGCCCATCACCTATACGCTGTTGGATGCGGAAGGCGACCCGGTGCGCGAGATTGTGGCCCAGTACTCGCTCGATGGCGGCGGCCGATGGTATGACGCCGGAAGTGCGTGGGGCAACTTCACCCCGCGCCGCTATTGGAAAGCGGCCAATGCGACGCCGCGCACCCTGGCGGCGAACGGCGTGGTGACTTCCGGCGTGTGGCTCACCCCGACCAACGAGAGCAACGCCACCGACGTCAACGTGTGGGTAGCCCTCTCGTTCCCGGCGGGCGCCAGGCTGGATGTCGTTCTGGAATCGCCGGAGGGCGCCGCGACGACCCTGTTGGATGGTCAATATTTCCCGGGCGCCATCAACCAGACACTGCGGTTCGACCATATCGCGCTTCGGGGGGGGGCAATGACGGGACGCTGGCGCTTGCGGGTGGAAAATCATAGCGGCGTCAGCGGCACACTGCGCGCGTGGGGGCTGCAAGTGCAGGATGATCAAGGCGTCTACACGTTTACCTGGGACATCTCCAGCGATCGCTTTTTCGGGCAATCGAATAACCTCGTCTTTCGGATGACGGCCTACGCCTCATCAGGCGGCGGCAACGCCAACGCGACCCCGCTCTATCAACAACGTCCGTATGCCACCACAATATCCGCCCCCATCCGCGTGCGTGGGATGCAGGTGCGGGTGTACAACGGGGCAGCAACCCTCGACAACGCAGTGGCCGGCGCACAACTCTATCGGTTGCCGGCCGGACAAACCACGGGCGCAGAACTTCTCTATGATGAAAACTACTACACCTGGCGTACTAATAACCTCGGCCACTTGCAAGGACGAGGAACTATTCAGGAAGGCGATCAGTTGATTGCATTGGCGCCCATCCGCCAATCCGATAAATACACCCTCTACTACACCAACGCCGCGCCGACCCCCACCGGGTTGGATATTTCCTCCGTCAACGAGCCAGGGCTACGCACCCTCATCGCTTCCGCCGCCAACCCCCTCATCCTCTTCAACCTGGACGTCTCCCTGGAGTGGAACGCGCGCGTGGATACGGCCTTCCTCGGGCAGCTCAAATTCGACTTGCAGCGCGCCTCCGAAGTGCTGTACGACGCCACCAACGGGCAGGCCGCGCTGGGCAATTTGACGCTTTACCACAACAAGCAGCACTGGGACACTGCGGCGATCCAGATTCACGCCAGCAACGCGCTGGTCCCCAACGCCGACGTCGGCGGCGTCGTGACGGAAACCACGCAGCGCGCCATCACGGTCAACCCCTATGCCCTCTCCGGCAGTCTGCCCTACACCATCACCTACCTGCCCGGCGCGGTCCGTATCGGCACAGTCTGGGGCCGCTACGGGGAGGCCGGCGGCGTGCCCGGCGAAGATTGGCCGCGCGCGCTGGTGCATGAATTGGGCCACTACCTGTTCTATCTCTACGACAACTACGTGGGCCAGAACAACGCGGGCGACCTCATTCCGGTGTCCACTTGCAGCGGGTCCCTGATGGGCAACCCTTACGAGGAAAACGAATATCGCACCGACACAGAGTGGGCCGCCGACTGCGGCCAAACCCTTTCCGCACGGCGCAACGGCGCGGCGGATTGGGAGACCATTGCCGCCTTCTACCCGGCGCTGGAGACCGATGCATGGGCAGGGCCGTTTGTGCTGCCCCTGAAGGTCACGCAAATCTCCGAAGTCACCTCCTATGAGGACTTGCTGCCGGTGTTTATGGTCTCCTTGACCGACCTCTACGGCGCCTCTCTCCAACCTGGCCCGCACGCGCAGGCCATCCTTTACCAGGGGAACCGCGTCATAGACCTGGGCCACCCAGAGATTAACGTCGTCACGGCGCGCGGCGCGCGCGCCGGCGACCGCCTGTGCGTCTACGAGTTGAACGCGCAGCCGCCGCGCTGGGGCTGCGAGACCCTCGAAGTCGGCGACACCAGCCTGGCACTCGTCCCCCGCACCGACTGGCAGCCGGAAATCCTCGTCACCCCCTGGGACAAAACGACGGTTTCCATCACTGTCACCAACGTCGCCCCTGGGCTGCGCATGATGGGGCAGGTTTATCCTAGCAACGGGCAAGCCGGCGCCGCGCAACAATTGACAGAGGCGGGAGACGGCTACACGGCCACCTTCACCCTGCCCACCCCCGATACCCAGGCACTGGTTCAAATCTGGGCAGCCGACCCCGACAACATCGAGACCGCGCCGCGCCGCGAAGCCATCACCAGCTACGCCATCGGCGGCAGCGCCGCCTGCCCGCCCCGGTGCAGCACTCCCGGCGGGCCGGGCTTACGCCTGCAATCGGAGGAGGCTGTGTGCGCCGCGACAGGGGAAAACTTCCGCCCGGCCGTGTCCCCAGATGGACAGGTGTTGTTGTACGCCGACTTCACGGCCACCGAGGGCTTCTACACGCTGCAAAAGGCCACCCGTTTGCCGGAGCCTTTGCCGTGGGCTACGGTGATCGGCGCGGGCTACCACGTGCTGCAAACGCCGAACGCCGTTCCGCTGACCGGCACAGCCTCCATCAACTTCCGCTACCGCCGCCAGGACGTGCCCCCCGGTGAAGAGTCCTTCCTGGCGCTCTATTACTGGACGGGCAGTACGTGGACCAAGCTCCCCACCCTGCGCCATCCCGACTACAACGAAGTCACCGCGCCCGCGCAAGGGCCGGGGTTGTACGCGCTGATGTCCAGCCTCGAAATCCGGCTGCCGTTTCCCGGTTGGAACCTGATGTCCTACCCGGTGCAGGCGACGCGCGCCGTCACGGACGCGATGGCCTCCATTGCCGGGTATTATCGGATGGTCTACGGCTACGATCCCGGCGACGCCGCCGACCCCTGGAAGCTGTACGCCCCCGCCCTATCCGGCACGGCAACGTGGGTGAACGACCTGCACACCCTCCGGTTCGGGCAAGGCTACTGGATCAGCGCCACGCAGCCGATCACGTGGGAACTCAAGGGCGCTACAACGACCATGGCGCGGCAGTCCCCCACCCTCGTCGCGCCGCCGGCCACGTACTATGGGCGGCTCCTCGCCGGGCCGGCCTTCACGCCCACGGTGGGGATGGCCGTCGTGGCCTCGGTGGCCGGGAAACCCTGCGCCCAAACCACGACGCGGCGCGTGGGAACCTGGCTCGTCTACAGCCTAAACGTCGGGTACACCGAGGCCGTCGGGATGTGCGGCGCGCTGGGGCAGACCGTCACCTTCACCGTGGACGGGCAAGACGTGGCGACCGCCCCCTGGCAGAACGACTTCCCCGCCGAAGTCACGCTGACTACCGGCCATGGATTTTGGCATCTCTACCTGCCTCTGGTGATGAAATAGCCTCAGTAGATGAAAATTTGGGGTTCGTAGTAACGGCTTTAGCCGTCTGAGAGACCGCTGAAGCGGTTACTACGAGCAGATTTTTCATTTACTGAGCCTCGTGATTATCTATGGAGGGAACCATGATGTTATGCAAACGCGATAGAACCCCCCCGGCGCAATGGCTAGGCGGAGTAATCCTGAGCCTGGCCGCCCTGGGCTTGGCGGCGCAGGGGATTGCCGCCGATGGCGTGGGACTCGACCCCGAAGCGCAGTGGATCGCGGCGGAGGGCGATCAGGCCCTCTCGTTGGCCTGGGGTGATGTGGACGGCGACGGCGACCTCGACCTGGCGGTAGGTGGAGCGGTCAATGTGGCGCTCCATCTCAATGAAGGGGGACAGTTAACGCCGCGACAGGTCTGGGAAGCGGCAGCCAGTCAGGCTGACATTGCCTGGGGCGACATGGACGGCGATGGCGACCTCGACCTGGCAGTGGGGGAATTGAACAAGATCAACGTCTACCCCAACGTAAACGGCATGATACGCTCACAGCCAATCTGGCGGGTGACGCCCGCCGACAATGTCGCCAGCGTCGCCTGGGGGGATATGGATGGAGACGGCTGGCTGGACCTGGCGGTCGGGGAAACATACAGCGTCGTCGCCTACCGCAACGTCGGCGGGACGTTGCAACCCACGCCGGTGTGGAACGTGACGCACGCGGACTACCAGCGCACAACCATCGCCTGGGGCGACGTAGACGGCGACGGCGACCTCGATCTGGCCGTCGGCTACAGCGATGAGGCGAACAAGCTCTATCGCAATGACGAGGGAATGTTACAGACAACGCCGATGTGGACGGCGACGGAAACGAGCGACACCAGGGATTTAGCCTGGGGCGATGCCAACGGCGACGGCGCCCTGGATTTAGCCGTCGCCAATTGGCAAGAACCGGTGCGCGTGTACTTCAACACCGGCGCGACGTTGCAGCCGACCGCCGGCTGGACGGCGCCCGTGACCACAACCTCCCGCAGCGTCGCCTGGGGCGACAGCGACAGCGATGGCGATTTGGACCTGGCTGTAGGCAACGGGGATGCGCCCAACCAGGTGTACCTTAACGACCACGGCGATCTCGGCGCGGCGGTAGCCTGGACTTCAGCCGACCGTGACGATACCAGGGATGTCGCCTGGGGCGATGTGGACGGCGACGGCGACCTCGAATTGGCCGCCGCGAACTACTGGAGCCTGAGCAAAGTATATCTGAATCGCACCCCCGCGCTGGCGACAGATAGCGTGTGGGAAACGACCTATCCTCCCTATCAGTCCATTCAAAGCCTGGCCTGGGGCGACGTGGACGGCGACAACGATTTGGACCTGGCCGTCGGCGCCTACGGGACTAACCGGCTCTACCTGAACACCCATGGCGCGTTGGAAAGTACGGCGGTCTGGACGGCGACCGGCTACGCTGACACGCGCAGCGTGGCCTGGGGAGATGTGGATGGCGACGGCGACCTCGATCTCGCTACCGGCGGGACAGAGACGACGCGCGTCTATCTGAATGAAGGCGGCGCCTTGCAGCCCACCGCCGCGTGGACGCCGCTGGAATCGGAGTTCGTGTATGCCGTCGCCTGGGGGGATGTGGATGGCGACGGCGACCTGGATTTGGCGGCGGCGACCGATTGGGGCTACACCAACAAGATTTACTACAACGTCGGAGGGAGCTTGCAGCCCACACCGGGATGGGAATCCAACGAAACCGGGACTTCTACGGGTCTGGCGTGGGGCGACGTGGACGGCGACGGCGACCTCGACCTGGCGTTTAGCAACGCCGGCGGGGCGCCCAATCAACTGTACCTGAATGTCGGCGGGCGGTTAACCAACGCGGTCTGGCTCTCCGACGAAATCAATGAAACCACCAGTCTGGCCTGGGGCGACGCAGACGGCGACGGCGACCTTGACCTGGCGGTCAGCAACGAGTCCGCCCCCAACTGCATCTACTTCAACGTGGGCGGGATGCTCCAAACCGCTGCCGGTTGGGCCTCTGCGGATACCGACAAAACGTACAGCATCGCCTGGGGGGACGTAGACAACGACGGCGACCTAGACCTGATGGCCGGGAACCTCGATACGCCGAGTAAAGTCTATGCCAACACGGGCGGCAAACTGCCCCCCAATGCGACGTGGGTTTCTGAAGCGATGACGCAGACGCGCTCCGTCGCGTTAGGCGACGTCAATCACGATGGGCGGCTGGATCTCGCCCTGGGGGGTAACAATGAGGCTCGCCTCTATCTGAGCCGGCAACACGCCCAGGCGCGGCAGGCCCTCCCGGCCGAGGCGCTCTCCCTGGCGTTGGCCGGCGGGCCAACCGCGACCTTCAGCCACACCGTCGCCGCGCTCGCGCCGGCGAACTTCTACGCCACGCCCGCCATCCGGCAGGAATTGATTCCCCTCTCCTACACCCTCGCCATCCCCGCCAACAGCGCCATAGGCTGGGTGCAGGGCTACTATTCCACCGACGGCGGCGGACAATGGCAGGTCGCGGTAGCTGCCGCGCAGACCCTCACGCGCAACCTCACGGCCGGCGTCCACACGTACACCTGGGACGTGCTGAAAAGCGGCCTGTTCGGGCAAAGCGGCGCCGTTGTATTCCGGTTAAAAGCTTATCCCTTCCTGCCGGGTCACACCCAGGCACTCACCGCAACCTACCGTTACACCAACGCCGTCGCCGGCCCCTACCAGCAACCCTATCTGGCGGCGCAGACCTTCCCCTTCCGCGTCCGCGGCAGCCAGGTGCGGGTATTTTCGGACACGACGCCGGTGAGCAACGCGCTCGTGCTGCGACAAACGGCGGGAGACCTCAGGGCCGCGCCCTACAGCGACTTCAACGGCCAACCGTTCCGCACCGACGCACGCGGGTATCTGCAAGGCCGGGGGCAGTTGCAGGTGGGGGATCGCCTGGTGGCGCTGCTGCCGGTCGGCGCGTTTGGCGCACCCACGCCGTCGCTGGCAGAAGGTTTCGAGGGCGACTTCCCGCCGGACGGGTGGGCCGCGTATCAAACCGGCGCGCCGGATGATCCGGGGTGGCAGCTAAAAACCTACGGCGCGCATAGCGGGCAAAATTACGCGATGCACGACGAAGACCCCACGACCGGCGATGCCATCGCCTGGCTGGTGACGCCGCGCATCGTCGTCCCACTGAATGGCGAACTGCGCTTCTGGCAACGCGATATCTACCCCCCCGAAGCCTACTACGTCTACCATGGCGTCTGGCTCAGCGTCGCCGCGTCCGACCCGCAGGCCGGCGACTACATCGAACTCTGGTCGGGGGACGCCGATGAGGCCTGGACGGAACAGCGCATCAACCTGAGCGCGTATGCCGGGCAATCGGTCTCCCTCGCGTTCCGCTACGAGGGCGACTACGCGGATCAGTGGTTCATTGACGACGTGACGGTGGCAAAAGAGGGCGCGGCCTCTCGCTACGACCTCTACTACACCAGCGCCGCGCCCGTTTCAACCGGCCTGACGGCCTACACGGTCGCCGCGCTGGGCGTGCAAACGCTGACCGTTTCCTCCGCCCACCCACTGCTTCTGTTCAACCTGGACGTCTCGCTCGAATGGGATGCGCGCCAGGATACCCTCTTCCTGAACCAGCTTAAATTCGACCTGCAACACGCCTCGGAACTGCTCTACGACGCCACCAACGGGCAGGCCGCGCTGGGGCAGGTAACCCTCTACCACGACAAAGCCCACTGGGACAACGCGGCGCTGCAACTTCACGCCAGCAACGCCCTCATCCCCAACGCCGACGTCGGCGGCATCGTGAGCGAAAAAACCACCCGCGTGGTCACGGCGAATCCCTTCGCCATCCCCGTGCAGACGCTCCCCTACACCATCACCTATTTGCCGGGCGCGACGCGGATGGGCACCGCCTGGAGTCGGTATGGAGAAGCCGCCGGGATTCTGGGCGAGGACTGGCCGCGCGCGCTGGTCCATGAGCTGGGCCACTATCTTTTCTATCTCTACGACGATTACATGGGACTGGACGACGCCGGCAATCTGATCCCGGTGTCCACCTGCGGCGGCTCGCTGATGAGCAATCCCTATGAGGCCAACGAATATCGCACCGCCGCGACCTGGGCCACAGAGTGCGGCGCCACCCTTTCGGCGCGGCGCAACGGCGCCTCGGATTGGGAAACCCTGGTAATGGCCTATCCGGCCTTGCAGAGCAGCGCGATGGACGGGCCGGCCGCACTGCCGTTGGCCGTGACGCAAATCCGCGAAGTGCCCTCCGACGCCAGCGTCGAACCTCTGTCGGAGTTCATCTACAAACTTACCGATGCCAATGGCGCGTCGCTGCAACCCGGTCCGCGCGCCCAGGCGTTCCTCTACCAGGAGAACCGCCTGATGGAGCTAGGCCATCCAGAGATTGACAAGGTCACGGCGCGCGGCGCGCGCGCGGGCGACCGCCTGTGCGTCTACGAACTCGACGCCCAGCCGCCGCGCTGGGGCTGTGAAACCCTCACCCCCGGCGACACCACTCTGGCCCTCGTCGCCCGCACGGATTGGCAGCCGGAAGTCCGCGTCACGCCCTGGAGCAGCGTCACCCTGGCGCTCACCGTCGCCAACGTCCCCGCCGGGCAGCCGGTGATGGCGTGCGTCTACCCCGCCAGCGGGGCCGCCACCACCGCCGTTGCGCTGGTGGAAACCGCCGGCGGCTACACGGGGACGGTCACGCTGGCGCAACCGGCGTACCAGGCGTCCATCCTGGTGTGGATCAACGAAAGCGACACAGAAACCGCCCCGCGCCGCGAGGCCGTGACCGGCTACGCCATCGGCGGGAGCGCTGCCTGCCCCCCCAATTGTAGTTCCGGTGGGGGACCGGGCTTGCGCCTGCTGCCAGAAGAAGCCGCCTGCGCCGCGCCGGGGGAGAACTTCCGCCCGGCGGTCGCGCCGGATGGGCAGGTGTTGCTCTACGCCGACTTCACCGCCACGGAAGGCTTCTACACGCTACAAAAGGCCACCCGTTTGCCGGAACCTCTGCCCTGGGCCACCGTGGTCGGCGCGGGCTACTACATCCTGCAAACGCCGGACGCGCCGCCGCTCACCGGCACGGCGTCCATCAATTTCCGCTACCGCCGCCAGGACGTGCCCCCCGGTGAAGAGTCCTTCCTGGCGCTCTATTACTGGACGGGCAGTACGTGGACCAAGCTCCCCACCCTGCGCCACCCCGCCTACAACGAAGTCACCGCGCCCGCGCGAGGGCCGGGACTGTACGCGCTGATGTCCAGCCTCGAAATCCCGCTGCCCACCGCCGGCTGGAACCTGGTCTCGTACCCGGTGCAGGGGACGCGCGCCGTGACGGACGCGCTGGCGTCTGTTGTCGGGCGCTACGGTCTCGTCTACGGCTACGACGCTACCGACGCCGCCGACCCCTGGAAAGTCTACACGCCGCCCATCACCGAGACGTGGATGTGGGTCAACGACCTGCACACGCTGCGCTTCGGGCAGGGTTACTGGATCAGCGCGACGCAGGCCATCACCTGGGAGCTCAAAGGCGCCACCGCCAACGTCGCCCGCCAGTCCCCCACCCTGATCACGCCCCCGGCGACGTATTACGGGCAAGTGCTGACCTCCGCCGCGTTCACGCCAACCGCCGGCGCGTCGGTCACAGCTTACGTAGACGGACAGCCGTGCGGTCAGGGCCGCACCTTGAACGTCAACGGCGACATTGTCTACACCCTCAACGTCGGCTACACCCCCGCCGTCGGCTTGTGCGGCGCACCGGGCGAGCTTGTGACCTTCCAAGTGGGCGCGATCATGATGGATACGACCACGCTGTGGAACAACGACCAGGTATGGCGGTTGGATTTAGCCGCGGCTGCGCCGCCACCGCCGCACTACCCTATCTACCTGCCCTTGACCATGAAAGAGCGGTGAAAATCTCACGCAAAGGCGCTAAGCCCGCCAAGTTTTTCCTTTTGCGTCTTGGCGCCTTTGCGTGAAACAGTCTTATATTCTCGGAGGAGTGATCATTCGGATTGAAACAAGTGTTTTGATCCTCTCATTCCGTAAATCCTGCTGTTCTCGGAGGAGTCTATGGCCGACAAAGAATTCACCGACCTCGAAATCCGCATCTTTGCCGCACGGGACGAAGGCTATCCCGTCGAAATCACGCTAGGTGGGCAACAAGAGTTCCCGCGCGGCACCCTCAGCGCCGACCTCGTTCCCTGGACGTCCGGCGGCGACCTGGTAGATGACGGGCGCCAGTTGTTCGACGCCCTGCTGGCCGATCCGGCGCTGCGCGCGGCCTGGGCTGAGGCGCGCGGGCAGGCCCCGCAGCGCCGCCTCCGCCTCCGCATTGACCCCGCCGCCGCCGAACTCCATGCCCTGCCGTGGGAACTCCTCCACGAGGACGCCGTCATGCTAGCGGCCAATGCCGCCACCCCCTTCTCGCGTTACCTGCCCGTCGCCCTGCCCTGGGGCGGCGAAGTGGAGGAACGCCCGATCCGCGTGCTGGTCGTCATCTCCAACCCCGATGATCTGCAATCCCAGTACAATCTGGCGCAACTGAACGTCGAACAAGAACGCGCCGCATTGGAAGCCGCCGTGGCGGATATTGCCGACAACGTGGAGATGACGTTCCTCGATCCGCCCGTGACGCTGGAAAGCATTGAAAAAGCCCTGCGCGACGACTATCACGCGCTGCATTACTTGGGACATGGCGCGTTCAACAAACGTCGCAGCCAGGCGGCGCTCTACCTGCAAGACGCCACCGGCGCGGCCCAAGTCGTGACCGACGACGCCCTCATCGGGATGCTGGCGCGGCAGACGGCGCGGCCCCGGCTGATCTTCCTGGCCGCCTGCCAGAGCGCCGTCCGCGATTCTGCCGACGCCTTCCGCGGCCTCGGCCCTAAACTGATCGCCGCCGGCGTCCCGGCGGTCGTCGCCATGCAGGATTTCGTCAGTATCGAGACGGCGCGCAAGCTCGGCGCGACGTTCTACGGACGGCTGGCGGAACACGGCGCGGTAGACCTCGCCCTCAACGAAGCGCGCAGCACGCTCCTGACGGCGGGACGCCCGGACGCCGCCGTGCCGGTGCTCTTCATGCGGCTCAAGTCCGGCCAGGTGTGGAGCGCGGAAGCCGACGCCCGCGGGCAGGTGCTCGGCAGCCCCAACCCGCGCGTCTTCTGGACCGGCCTGCTGCGCAACATCCAGCAGGGCCAGGTGACGCCCATCATCGGCCCGCGCGTCCACGGCGAATGGCTGCCCACCCCGGTCGAGATTGCCGGAGGGTGGGCGCAGGAACACGGCTACCCCTTCCCCGACCGGGACAGCCTGCCGCGCGTGGCGCGCTACATGGCGAGCAGCCAGGGCGAAGATTTCCCCCGCGATCAGTTGTTAGTCACATTGCAGGACGAGCTGCGCGCGCGCCTGCCCGAAGACCTGCGTCCCCGCAAGAAAATCGCCACCTTGACGCAATTGATCGAAACGGTAGGTTGGGAAACGTTAACGGCGGCCAATCCCAACGAGATGCACCGGGTGCTGGCGAGTCTGAATCTGCCCATCTACCTGACCACCAACCCGGACAGCTTCATGACCGAAGCGTTGAAAGCGGCCGGCAAGCAGCCTGACCGCGAACTGTGCCGGTGGAACGAATGGCTGGACAACTGGCCCTCCCGCTTTGAGGACGACCCCGACTACGAGCCGACGCCGGAGGCGCCGATGGTGTATCATCTGTTCGGCAGCGACGAAGAACTCAATTCGCTGGTCGTGACCGAAGACCACTACCTGGATTACCTCGTGCATATCTCGGCGCAGATGACGCGCATCCCCAACCGGATTTGGGCCTCGCTGACCGACAACGCCCTGCTGTTCGTCGGCTTCAGCCTCGACGATTGGGAATTCCGCGTCGTTCTGCGCGGCCTGGTGGCGACGCGCGACCGGCGGCGCAAGCTCAAGCATGTAGGCGTCCAGTTGGAAATGGAAGGTGCCGGCGAGACCGAAACCGAAGCCGTCCAGACCTTCTTGCAGCAATACTTCAGCGAAGCGGACATCAACATCTACTGGGGCACCCCGGCGCAATTCATCGCCGAGCTGCGCGAACAGATGGAGGGATCGGCGGCGCCGGCAGCCAAGCCGCGCGCGGCGATGCGGCGGGCGGTCGCTATGTGAAAAATCCATTGGGTTGAAGACGCTACTGGCGGCGGACGACGCCTGCTGTGTACAAAACCAATACGGCTTCTTCCACATCTACGGCTTCCTCTGAACCGAGTCGAATGCATTGGTACGTAGACGGCATACTGACCGAACATTACGTCATCGCCGTCGAGATGGACGGTGGCGACTCTTTCTGGTGGAACGTCAGCTTTCAAGTCGGCGGCACCTGGCCGGGCGATCCCGATAGCAGCGCACCTTTCCCGGCTTATATGGAGGTGGGTTATATGAGGGTTTACCAGAAATGATAACTGGCGAAGCCATTAGCAGTGTTTATTATTGAATAATGTAGATAACAATCTATACAACAGAGATGATATTTATGTACAAAACACATTTAATTGCATATCTTGCTATTCCGATGCCATCCCAAGAGCCATTTGAAAAGGAAACTCAAAAGACTCGCAAGGTCCTTTATGCAATGCTTGATGAACTCTGCGGGCTATCTGAGCAGGTTGAGTTCGACTTCGAACATTTTGGTGTCTTTAAACCCACGATAAGCCTTTTGGAAGATCGTGAAAGCAATAAAAGAATTATTCGATTATTTGGAGATCAAGCTATTCTGGAATGCGAATTTCTAAAAACGACAATAACAGTGCCTTTCTCTATTGATGAAGTTCCAATCAATGCCAAACTTGAGCCTTCGACTGATACACGGCAAAGAAGTATATGTGAATTCCTCATCCGTGAATCATTTATGAAGCAAATATCTAACATGTTGATTGCTGCAAATCTAGCACATGTTGGCTCCATTGAGCTAAAGAATAGCATAATTATTCAGGACGATGTACAACAAGAATATGCACAAATCCCACCGATGGATTCGTGGTCATTACAACGTTCAGTAGAGCTTTCAGAAAAAATCGGATGGCCAAAACTGCAAATTATTGACTTTTTGAAAATCTGGAAATGGTTAAACAGACATGAGGATTTTTTCAAAAAAGGTTTCAGTAATAGCCCAATGGGAAGAGCATTAAGTGCCTTCTCTCACATTTTCGAATACAGCACTCGTGACGAACCTATGCAGCTACTATGGGCGCTTATTGGTGTGGAATCACTATATGTCAAAGGTCAGATGGCATTACTTGAACAAGTAAGAGAGAAAACACAAATATTACTAGGTTCACAAGAAGGATACAAGAAAAAAATTGTACGTATGTATGATTTTAGATCAAGATTTGTCCACGGTGATTTAAACTTTCCTAGCTCATATCCGCTGATTGATGATTATGAGATTTTTGGGGAAGATTTACTTGAATCTATATCACTAGCCGTCGCGATTTTAGTCGCCACAATTCAAGAAATCATTCAACGTGATTGGTCGGGTCTGGAATTCACTTATAGTGCAATTAATCCAATAAACCCCACAAAATAATTCGTCAGACTCCGTAAAATGGTATTATCTTCACTCACTTTGTAACAATTACTCAACAAAAGCAGTTGTTTGTATTCTTCAGCGACGAAGATCAGTAGTCGCTGCATATTCATATCAAATTCCGATGAGCTTATCATCTGATTGATTCATTCTGTATCCTTCAAGTATATCCGTGTGCCAATTTTAAAAGGGAGCAACCCATGACCCTAAAACGTGATGAAACCGGCCGGCTGCACATTCAGACGCCGCTGATGGCCGAATCGCTGATGGATAAAAACCCTGCTCGCCCGCGCCGACTCCGATTGCATTGGCTTCCAATTATGGCTTTAAGGCACACGAACTCAATGAGATAAAACGTATTATTCAAGAACGTCAGGAGGAACTATTGGAAGCATGGTATGAGCACCTTGGTTGAAAATCAGGAAAAATTACAACTCAAATTTCGACGAACTTACCACCCCACCACCGCCTTAGCCCAATCGGTAAAGTTCGATGCGGACATGATGCACGTCTTTTTGATGGACGGGCGGATCATCAGCGTTCCCATCATCTGGTTTCCCCTGCTCTACGAAGCCACGCCGGAACAGCGTGAACAATACGAAATAGGCGGGGGCGGGATCAGTCTTCATTGGCCCGAAATAGACGAAGACTTGTCAGTAGCCGGCTTAATGGCGGGGGTAGATTGGAACGCGGCTTAGTTTGACCGTTAGATTGCTTCCTGTATACTTGAAGGGCGCCCAGTTGGAGCGCCCTGTTTTTTATCTCAAGACGAAAAGGCTTGCGCCGGATTGTGATCCGGTGTATTAGGCGCGGCGGATTATGATCCGCCTTAAGCACTGAAGTAAAAACTCAACCCGAAAAGGCTTGCGGCGGATTATAATCCGCCGTGAGCATTGAAGCGATATTCAAAGTTGCCAGGTTGATTATATTTCTTTGCGTCCTCGCGTCTTTGCATTAGATATTCTATTTTTGAAGGAGTTGTAACGTGGGAAACCACACCGACAAGGACGAAAATCTTTGTCAATGGATTCAACCGCTTGAAACGGATTTTTGATCCTAACATTCCATAAATCCTGCTATTTTTTGAAGGAGCCACCCATGACCCTGAAACGTGACGAAACCGGCCGGCTGCACATCCAAACGCCGCTGATGGCCGAATCGCTGATGGACAAGACGCTGCTGGCCCGCGCCGACAGCGAGCAGGTCTTCCGGCTGCTGCCGGACCTCTCGATCGTCAAATTGGGCGGACAGAGCATCATTGACCGGGGCGCGAAAGTCATCCTGCCCCTGATTGACGAGATCGTGGCCGCCCGCGCCGCCTACCCACTGCTGGTGATGACCGGCGGCGGCACGCGCAGTCGCCACGCCTACGCCATCGCCATTGATTTGGGGATGCCCACCGGCGTGTTAGCCAAGCTGGGGGCCAGCATCAGCGAGCAGAACGCCCTGATGATCTCACTGCTGCTCGCGCCGCATGGCGGCATCAAAATCGCCCACGACGACCTGGTGAAACTGCCGGCCTACCTCGCGCTGGGCAGCATCCCGGTGATGCACGCTATGCCCCCTTACAGTCTGTGGGAAGAGCCGCCCGACCTGGGCCGCATCCCGCCCCACCGCACCGACAGCGGCGCGTTCCTCACCGCTGAAGTGCTCGGCGCGAAACGCTGCATCCTGGTCAAAGACGAGCAGGGTCTCTACACCGCCGATCCGAAAAAAGACCCGCAGGCCGGCTTCATCCCGGAAATCGAAGTCAACGCGCTACTGGCGCTGGATTTGGCCGACCTCGCGGTAGAGCGTGCGATGCTGCGCGCCCTGTCCAACTCGCGCTCTGTGAAGGAAGTCCTCCTCGTCAATGGCCGCGCCCCCGGCGCTCTCACCCGCGCTCTGCAAGGCGAAAACCCCGGCACGCGGATTTATCGAGAGTAGCGAGTGAGGAGTGAGGAGTGAGGAGTGGCGAGTGGTGGATCAGCGGATCGGCGAATCAGCGAATCAGTGGATCAGCACTCAGCACCCAGCACCCGCAACCCATGACCCACAACCCATAACCCATTTCCAATCTGAAAAGGAAAACTTATGATCTTCATCGGACTCGACGACACAGACACGCTAGAGACACGCGGCACCGGGCAGTTGGCGCGGGCGATTGCGGCGGAGTTGAGCGCGGATTACCCGCTCCTGGGCGTCACGCGCCACCAACTGCTCTTTGATGCGCGCATCCCCTGCACCAAAAACAACAGCAGCGCCGCCATTCTACTGGATGCGGCGAATGATGCCCTCGCAGCCCTGTGGGAACGGGTGCAGGCGTTGATGCTGGCCGACTTCAAACCCGGCAGCGACCCCGGCCTGTGCATCGCGGCGGAAATCCCGCCCGCCATCACAGACTTTGGCCGCCGGGCGCAGCGCGAGATTGTCACGCAGGCCGAAGCGCGCGCGCTGGCCGAAACGTATGGTTTGCGGCTGATCGGCCTGGGCGGCGACGAAGGCGGCGTCATCGGCGCGCTCTCCGCTGTGGGGCTGGTCGCCTGCGGCAGCGACGGGCGCTACGTGTGGGTGGGCCGCTCCCGCGACTTGAACGGCTTGCAGCCGGTGGCTACCGTGCTGTCCGCTGGCATCGCCGCAGTGGAGACGCTCGACGGCGATCCCGTCACCGAGGGTCTGGTTCAGACCGACCGTCTACGCCCCGCCCGGCGCAACGGACGCCCGATTGCCGTCGTCGAACGCTCCGGCGACTTCTGGCTCCCCCTCAAACTGGACTAGGAACCGGTAGACGGTAGACGGTAGACGGCAGACAGGCCCGTCTACTGTCTACCGTCTACCGTCTACCATGATCTCCTGCGCAGAAAACCTCGCTTTCCGCTATCCGCAAAACGGGCACGGCCTGGAGCCGGTCTCGCTTGGTGTGCAGGCCGGTGAAGCGGTGTGGATTGCCGGGCCGTCGGGGTGCGGCAAGAGCACGCTGGCGCGCTGTCTCACCGGGCTGATTCCGCACCTGTACCGGGGCAAGCTGAAAGGGCGCGCGTGGGTAGACGGTTTGCCCACAGTCACCACACCCCTGTGGCAACTGGCCGAGCGCGCCGGGCTGGTCTTCCAGAATCCGGCGGCGCAAATGCTGACCCATTCCGTCGAAGAGGAACTCATCTTCGGGCTGGAAAACCTGGGTCTGCCGCGCGCCGCCATTGACGCCCGGCTGGATGAGGTGTTGGCTCATTTCGACCTGACGCCTCTGCGCCAACGCTCGCCGCATACCCTCTCCGGCGGGGAGCAGCAGAAGGTGGCGCTGGCCGCCGTCATGGCCCGCCGTCCCCCGCTGCTGGTGCTCGACGAGCCGCTTTCGATGCTGGACAGCGTGGCTGTCGCCGACCTGGTGGCTTCCCTGGACGCGTTGGTCGCCGACGGCGTCGCGCTAGTTCTGTGCGAACATCGCGCCGCGCCGCTGCGCCGATTGACAACGCTCCGCACTGTCTGGTTGCAGCCCCCGACAGAGGAAGCCCCTACCGTCAGCCCCCCACCCCCTTTCCCGGCGGACGCAACCGCGCCGTTCACTCTGACACTTTCCGATGTCAACGTCACGTTGGGCGGACGCGCGGTGCTAAACCGGTTGAGCTTCTCGGCGCGCAGCGGGCAAGTCGTAGCCATCGTAGGCCGCAACGGCGTGGGCAAGACGACGCTGCTGCGCGCGCTGGCCGGGCTGCAACCGCACACCGGCGTCATCACCGTGGACGGGCAGCGGCCGGACTTCACGATGGTCTTCCAGAATCCCGACCTGCAACTGTTCAACGCGACGGTACGGGAGGAAGTGCTGTATCGCCTGCCCGATCCCGACATGGCCCGCTATGCGTGGCTGATGGAGACGTTGGGATTGCAAGCCTATCAATCCACGCCGCCGCTTCTCTTGAGCGAGGGCGAAAAGAAGCGCGTCGGGTTGGCGATTGCGCTGATGCGCCGCCCACGACACGGCATCCTGCTGGACGAACCGGCGCTCGGCCAGGACGAGGCGCACAAAGAACGGCTGGTGCGCCTCACCCGCGCCCTGGCCGACGCGGGCCAACTGGTCATCCTGACTACCCACGACTCATCGCTGGCGGCGCACGCCGATCACATGCTGCTGCTATCCCCCGGTGGCCTCATCGCCGAAGGGCCGCCGGCATCCGTGGCGCGCAATCAAACCGCCTGGACGCAAGCCGGGTTATTGCCTCCCACCAGCAATGTAAATGGGACGCAGATAAACGCTGATGAACGCTGATTTTTTTAAATCTGCGTGCATCTGCGTAAATCTGCGTTCAAAAATAGAGGATAAACTATGCTAAAATGGGGTGTGTCGCCTCTCCGGCGGGGCGTTGTCCTGGTTGAGGCATCGCCGCTGCGGCGCGTGGACCCGCGCACCCGGCTCGCGCTCAGCGTGTGCGCCTCGGTCATGGTGATGCTGCCGTTGGAGCGGCTGCTGATTTTTATGGCCGGGTACGTTCTTTTCCTGGCGTGGGCGCGGCTGCTGAAGGAGGCCGCGTGGTACGCTTGGCGGCTTCGCTGGCTGCTGGTGATGCTGTTCGTGGTGGACGTTTTAGTCGTGGACGTCTATCTGGCCGTCATCGTAACCCTGCGTCTGCTGCTGCTGACCGGGGTATTGTCGCTGTTCACCGGCGTGACCACGCCCAGTGAGCTGCGGCTGGCGTTGGAAAAGCTGTATGTGCCTTATCGCTACGCCTTCAGCCTCAGCCTGGCATTTCAGAGCGTCGCGCTGCTGGAAGAAGAATGGCGGGCCATCCGCGAGGCGCAGTCCACGAGAGGCGCGCTCCCGTCACTGATAGGCGGACGCCGCGCCTTCAACCTGCGCGCTCTCGTCGCCTACACCAGCGACCTGGTGGCTTTGATCGCGCCGGCCATCGTGCTGACCACGCGCCGCGCCTGGGCGATGACGGAGGCCGCCTGCGCCCGCGGCCTGGAAGCCCCCACCCGGCGTCCCTACCGCCAACTGGCGATGACGTGGCGGGATTGGGCCTTAATTATCGTCGCTGCCGGTGTCTGTGTCGCGTTATTCTGGCGGTGGTAGGAAAAAGCACTTTTTTCTCAACGGATTTAACGGATGAAACGGATAAATTTTCCGTTAAATCCGTTCCATCCGTTGAGGCTTTCTCTGAGGGAGTGAAACTATGTCACAACGTACTCGTATTTTGGTAGCGGTTGGAATTTTGCTGGTCGTGGTGGGCGTCGTCGTTGGGGTGGAATTCTGGCGGAGCCGCCAATCCGCCGCGACGTTAGAACCGGGCAGCATCCCGATCTACCTGGACGGGCGGTTGATCGGCGGTTTCCGCGAGGCTGATCAGGCGCAACTCACGCAGGTCAGCTTTGTGGACGCCGAGGAAGGCAAGACACAGGAGGGCTGGGCGCTGCGCGACGTGCTGCTGCTGTACCTCAAGCCGGCGCAGCTCAAACCGGAGACGCGCATCGTCGTGAGCAGCAGCAGCCGAAACAAATCGGCGACGCTGACCTGGGCCGAGGTGGATGACCCGGCCAACCACGTCATGTTCGACCTGTCCGGGCGCAGCACCCTCAAGCTGGTTTCCACCCTGGAAAGGCTGGACGTGCGCGACGAATGGGTACAGGACGTGGACAAGATTGAGGTCATCCCGTGAGTGTACCTGAAATGACCTCAACGGATTTAACGGATTCAACGGATTAAAAATTTTTGCGTCTTTGCGCCTTTGCGTGAAACATATCTTTTCTGTAGGAGAGTTACGCAGTGAAGAAGTCTTACTTCACAACGTTTGAGCTGATTTTGTTGACGCTGTTTTCCGCCCTGGTGGTGGCGGCGAAAATCGCCCTGCGGCTGCCCCTGCAAATGCCGGGACATTCCGGCCTCTTCTGGGTAGCGATTGTGATCACCGCTGCCGGGATCGTCCCCAAGCGCGGCGCGGCGACCCTGGTGGGGCTTTCGTCGGGCATCCTGGCGGCTTTCCTGGGCCTGGGCGACTTCGGCGCGCTCGACACGTTCATCTCCTACACCGCCCTCGGCGTCGGCGTGGACTTGATGCTGTGGCTGCTGCGCGATCCCGAAAACCTGATCGTCGCCATCCTGGCGGGCGCGCTGGGACACCTCGCCAAATTCCTGGTCAAATGGGTGTTCGGCATCGTGACCGGCGTGCCGATAGGCTTTGTGGCGCTTGGACTGGCGTGGTCGGTGACGAGCTACGTCATCTGGGGCGCGCTGGGCGGGCTGCTGGGCGCGTTGACGCTGCGCGCGCTGCGCAAAGCCGGATTTTTCGCTTACCTGATGGAGAAACGATGACCCACCTGGATTCTTTTCTACGTCCCATCGAATACCTGCGCGTCTCCGTCACCGACCGCTGCAACCTGCGCTGCGTGTACTGTATGCCGCCGGAAGGCGTCCCCCAATGCCCGCACGACGCCATCCTGCGCTACGAGGAAATCGAAATCATCGTCCGCGCCGCCGCCGAACTGGGCATCCACAAAGTCCGGCTGACCGGCGGCGAGCCGCTGGCCCGTCTGGGCCTGAGCGACCTGGTGCGGCGACTGGCGGCCATCCCCGGCATTGACGATCTCTCGATGACAACCAACGGCACGCTGCTGGCACGCCATGCGCAAGAACTCAAGGACGCCGGGCTGAAGCGCGTCAACATCAGCCTGGATACGCTGCGCCCTGACCGCTTCACGGCGATCACGCGGCGCGGGCGGCTGGAGGACGCGCTGGCGGGCATCGAGGCGGCGCACCGCGTGGGGCTGGAGCCGGTCAAGCTCAACATGGTGGTGATGCGCGGCGTGAACGACGACGAGGTCGTGGACATGGCGCGCAAGACCATCAGCGACGGCTGGCAGGTGCGCTTCATCGAATGGATGCCGGTGGGCGAGTCGGGCGGCGACCTCACCGGAGAGAGCACGGCGCAGGGCGTGATGGCGGCGGAAATCCGGGCGACCATCGAAGCCACGCTGGGGCCGCTGGAACCGGCCTCGGTGGACGTTGGCGGCGGACCGGCGCGTTATTACCGCCTGCCGGGCGCGAGCGGTACGGTGGGCTTCATCACCCCCATCAGCGAGCACTTTTGCCAGCACTGCAACCGCCTGCGCCTCACCGCCGACGGGCAGCTCCGCCCGTGCCTGCTCTCCGATTTCGAGATTGACCTGCGCACGCCGCTGCGTCAGGGGGCGGGAACCACCGAAATCAAGGCGCTGGTGCAGCAAGCCATCACCCTCAAGCCGGAGCGTCATCACCTGGCCGAAGGCAACGGCGCCGCCGCCCGTGCCATGTCGCAAATCGGCGGATAATCTCTCAACGAATTCAACGGATTTTAACGGATAAATCCCTCCGTTGAATCCGTTAAATCCGTTGAGACAATTTTGGAGAGAAACAGCATGAACGAGTTGTCGCACATTGATGAAGAAGGCCGCGCGCGGATGGTGGACGTGGGCGACAAGCCGGACACAGAGCGGGTCGCCATCGCCAAAGGCGAGGTGCAGATGCGCCCGGAGACGCTGCGGCTGATCGCGGAGCAGGGTCTCCCTAAAGGCGACGCGTTGACGGTGGCGCGGCTCGCGGGTATCATGGCCGCCAAGCGCACGTCCGACCTGATCCCGCTGTGTCATCCGCTGATGCTGACCCAGGTAGAGGTCGCCTGCGAGATCAACGCCGCGGCTTCGTGCATCGAAATCACCGCAACGGTGCGCACGCGCGGCAAGACCGGCGTGGAAATGGAGGCGCTCACCGCCGTCAGCGTCGCCGCGTTGACGATTTACGATATGGCAAAAGCGGTCGAGAAAACGCTGCGGATCAACGCCATCCGCCTGGTAAGCAAAACCGGCGGCAAAAGCGGGGATTTCTCAACGGATGAAAAATAGATTCAACATGGATATACAGGATAGACAGGATTTTAGAATATAACCTGAGCATCCTGTCTATCCATGTTTTTAAAGGAGCAAGATGAGGCTTAAAGTGCGGTTTTTCGCGTTGGCGCGGGAAATAGTGGGGGCCAGCCAGTTGGAGGTGGACTTTCCCGATGGAGCGACGGTGCAGACGGTTAACGACGACCTCTTTCGGACGCATCCCAGGCTGGCGACGCTGGCGCTGCGCTTTGCCGTCAACGCCAAATACGCCGAGGTGAACACGGCGCTGCACACTGGCGACGAAGTGGCCTATATCCCGCCGGTGGGCGGCGGTTGATTTTGGATTTTGGAAGATGAACGCTAAATTATTTGAAATCACAGAACAGTCCATTTCGGCGGATGAGGTGATTGCGCGGCTGGCCGACCCGGCGATTGGCGCCGTGGTCACGTTTGTGGGCGTGGTGCGCGGCAATACGGACGGGCGAGAGACACTGTACCTGGACTACGAAGCCTACCCCGAAATGGCGGAACAAGTGCTCGCCCAAATCGGCGCGGAAATACAGGCGCGCTGGCCCGACGTTTTGCAGACCGCCATCGTCCACCGCGTCGGTCGGCTGGACGTGGGCGAAACGGCGGTGGTGATTGCGTTGTCGGCGGCCCACCGCCAGCAGATGTTCGACGCGCTGCACTACGCCATTGACCGTATCAAGGAAATCGCGCCCATCTGGAAAAAAGAGGTGTGGGCTGATGGGGCAGAGTGGAGAAGCGAACAAGGTACATTAACGTAGTCCGTAGTCCGTAGTGCGTAAAAACGGAATACGGAATACGCACTACGGACTACGTTTCCTATCTTGAATCTTTAAAACGAGTAAAACATGAAACCCAAACACAACCTATATCCCATGTTGAGCGTTGAAGAAGCGTTGGAGCGGGTGCTGGCGGCGTTCCATCCGCTGGAAGCGGAGCGCGCGCCGCTGCTGGAATCGCTGGGGCGCGTGCTAGCCGAGGACGTATATGCCGATGGGGACATCCCGCCGCACGCCAATTCGGCGATGGATGGCTACGCCGTGATCGCCGCCGACACGCAGGGCGCTGCGCCCGACTCGCCGGTGCGGCTGCGCGTGATCGAGAATTTGGCCGCCGGCTATCAGGCCGCCAAGACGGTGACGCCGGGGACGGCTATCCGCATTATGACCGGCGCGCCGCTTCCCCCCGGAGCCGACGCCGTGATTCAATTCGAGGAGACGCGACAGGAAGGCGAGTGGGTAGACCTATTCTCGGCAGTCCCGGTGGGGCGGAACGTCCGGTACGCCGGAGAAGATGTGCGGCAGGGCGACCTGATTCTGAGCAAGGGGGTGTGGATTCGCCCGCAAGAAGTGGGAATGCTGGCGTCGTTGGGCGTGGGGCAGGTGAGCGTGACCCGCCGCCCGCGTGTCGCCATCCTGGCGACCGGCGACGAATTGGCCGACGTGGACGAGCCGCTGCTCCCCGGCAAAATCCGCAATTCCAACGGCTACTCCAACGCGGCGCAGGTGCTCAAATACGGCGGCACGCCCATCATGCTCGGCATCGCGCGCGACACCCAGGACGATCTGGTCGCCAAAATCCGCGCGGGGCTGGCGCAGGGTGTGGATATGTTCCTCACGTCCGGCGGCGTCTCGGTGGGCGACTTCGACGTGGTGAAGACGGTGCTCGCTGCCGAGGGCGCGATGACTTTCTGGCGGGTGCGGATGAAGCCGGGCAAGCCGCTGGCCTTCGGCGCGCTCCAAACGGCGGAGGGACGTGTCGTGCCGATGCTCGGTATGCCGGGCAACCCCGTCTCGGTGATGGTCTCCTTCGAGATTTTCGCCCGCCCGGCCATCGGCAAAATGCTCGGCCTCGCCGACCTATCCCAGCCCACCCTCACAGCGACGCTGGCCGACCCGCTGGAATCCAAAGACGACCGTCGCCACTACGTGCGGGTGCATGTGAAATGGGCCGACGGCGGCTACCGCGCCCATTTGACCGGCGAACAGGGATCGGGCATCCTCACCTCGATGGTCAAGGCCAACGGGCTGGCGATCATCCCGGAGACGTGGGATAGCGCGCCGGCTGGGGCACAGGTTGGGGTAATACGGCTGGATTGAGAGGAACCAAGACAATTTTTACCATTGCCATTCTTACCGTCAGTGACCTCTGTTCGTGGGGCAAGAAGCAAAAGATGAATAGAAATAGATTGCGGAGACGATGGGTTTCAGTACTCGCAGGAATGATAGTTACCTGGTTGCTCTGTTGCTGTACGAAACCACCCCCCGACGAAGAAGCCTGGCCTAGTTGGTCGCCAGATAGCCAACAAGTGGTGTATGAGTGCTACCGCAAAGGTCCCGTTTACGCCAGCGGGTTTATAGACCGGCTGGCTGAACCCAATGCGGACCTGACATTCTACAAACCTGAAGCCGCAGATCTCTGTATCAGCAAGGCCGGCAGCGGCGTAGAGTCACGCTTGATTACCGACTCTGGGGGAGATTGGCGACCGAGCTGGTCGCCGGACGGCAATCACATTGCTTATGTGCGTTTAGATGGCATTTATCTTACGACGCCAACAGGGAAAGAGTCAGAAAGGTTGTTGGAGATCAGCTCGGCATTCTTGCTTCCAGAGCAAGGGCTTGTGTGGTCACCCACGAGTGATCGCTTGTTATTTTCGGCCTGTCACGATCTCGAAGATCTTGATGTGTACAGTCTGGAAATCGAAAGTGGTTCACTCAAAAATTTGACTTCAGGCCGCAGAACTCATGATTTTTCACCTGAATGGATTATAGAGGGAACTCAGGTTGTTTATCTATCAACAGACAACACATCGTCCTGGTGTGAGGTAGACATACCTGCTGCTCCGGAGATCAGAATACTGAACGCAGATGGCACGGGCGACCGGCTCGTCTACGCACCGGAACGTCCCTATCCATACTGGTACATGACGGTGGCAAACGGTGGGCATGTCTGGTATGCCAATAAAACCCTGTTCCGTGTTGATATCGCCGATGGCACACAAAATCGAGAACTCTCACCTGTAAGAGAGGACATCACTATGCCATTGGTAGCCCCGAACGAGCGTTATATGCTCTATCATTACGAGCAGGCCAACACGATCCAAATGCTGGATATTCAAACAGGTGAGGTGTCTAATCTGACCGAAAATAGTTCACTTCATCAAGACATTGCCTTACAGCCGCGGACATGGGCACCGGACAGCGAAAAGTTCGCGGCGATTACAATAGAGGATGTAGATTTCTGGGAAGATACTGTGGAACACATCTATATCCTCAACTTGCAGGATCAAATACTTCGACCGTTGGTGACTCAAGATGAGTGAATTAACATAGCAAGCTCACTTTGAAGATTGCCAGATTCCTATTTGCAAACCCTTGACCAAAAAGGATCAACAATGACTTTTACCATTGCCATTCTTACCGTCAGTGACCGCTGTTCGCGGGGAAAGGAGCAGGATCGCACCGGGCCATTTATCGCCGAATGGGTGCGCGAGCATTGGGAGGCGGAGGTGGCGGCGCAAGCCATCGTACCGGACGAGCGCCCGCTGATTGCGGATCAACTGCGCACATGGAGCCAGGCAGGGATTGATCTGATTTTGACCACCGGCGGCACCGGTTTCTCGCCGCGCGACGTGACGCCGGAGGCAATGGGCCAACCACGAGCCAAGTAAGTCGCATAATCCATTTAGGCAAGATTGCGCTCGAAGTAGTTAGCCGTTTTCTCTAATTGTGCTCGTTGTGTCGCCGCAGTGGTGGGCAAAGCAATGAGTGCGCGGAATTCGGCAATGAGCCTCTCAGTTTCGCCCGAAAGTAACTGGCGGGTGCGCTGCATCATCCAGGACAACCGTTTCGGGTCATCTTCGCCAAGAAGCGCATTGGCGA
>DAOUGD010000301.1:0-5962 GCA_034429475.1 Anaerolineae bacterium | reverse complement strand
GCAGTCGGCGGGGGCGGCGTGGTGGGCGCGGGCGCGGGGGCGGTCGGTCGCCGCTCTTCAACCAGCGGCCCGGCGCCGCTGTAAGGTTGGGCCGCCAGTGCGATGACCGAGATGTTGTCGGGGCCGCCGCCGATGTTGGCGGCTTGAACCAGGCGGGGGACGGCGTCTTCGGGCGGGTGCTGCTTCAAAATGGCTTCCAGTTGCGGGTCGGCCACCGGCCCGCTCAGGCCATCGGAACAGATCAGCAGCCGGTCGTCCGGTTGAAGCTGCGTGGCGCGACTGTCTACCTCCACGTCGGGCCGGTGGCCGAGCGCGCGCGTGACTACGTTTTTCTGGGGATGATTGCGCGCCTCTTCCTGGCTTAAAACTCCGGTCCGCACCAGGTCGTTCACAAACGAGTGATCCTCGGTGGACTGTTGCAGGACGCCGTTCCGCAGCAAATAGATGCGGCTGTCACCCACCCAGGCAATGTGCGTTTCTGCGCCGCGCACCACGGCCGCGGCGACGGTGGTGCCCATGCCTTTGCGCTGCGCGCTGGCCTGCCCCCAGGCATAGACGGCGGCGTTGGCCTTGCTCAAGGCGCGGCGCAGACTCTCGGCTATGGTATCGTTGGGGTCGGCGTAGTATTCGTGGATGATGGTGCGGGTCGCCAGATCGCTGGCGACTTCCCCGGCCTGGTAGCCGCCCATCCCGTCGGCCACCAGGAACAGCGCGCCTTTGGCGCGGAGTGCGGCGGCGTCGCCCACGGCGGGCAGCTCGATCAGTCCCTCGTTGGTGTACATGCGCACCGGCCCGCCGGGAATGGCGATCCCTACCACATCCTCATTGTGGTCGCGCGTGCGGCCCACATCCGTCTGGGCCACGGCGAGGACGTGCAGCGGGACATAAGCTTTCATCTGACGTGATTGTGACATACGCCTACCTCATATTGTTGACTTAGGTGTGTTTCAATGACGTAGTGCGTATTCCGTAGTGCGTAAAAACGGAATACGGAATACGCAATACGAAACATACCCGTGACATTTCACAAATGGAAGTTAAAGTAACCGGTGCTACTCTGGGTGACGATCTTATCGCCCTGCATCACTACCACTTCCCATTGCCAATCTCCGTAACAACTACCGCTCAATTCTTGCACCCAGGACGGCTCCGAGAGAGGCGGGCTGGTCAGGCTTTTCGTCTCGCACTTGGGGTCGGTGTTGCTGGTATTGCGCAGGCGCACTTGATAGGTTTGCTGGCCACACAACGCGCCCTCCCACCTGAACTCGATTTTCGTGATGGTGACAACGGCACTGTTGATGGGCGCGCGCAGCGTGGGAACCACCAGGGCGCAAGCGGGCGTGGGGGTGACGCTCACCGGCGTCGCAGTCGGCTTCTTCGGCGCGGGTGTGGATGTGGGCGCGGGGGTGCGGGATGGCACGGGTGAGGGGCGGGGGGTAGCTTCTGGCGAGGTCGCCAGGGTGGCGGTCGGCATTGCCAGCGTCGGATGGGTGGCGTGCGGCGACGAAATGGGAGTAGCGGTGGCGGAAGACGACGGGAAGTGAATCACGCCCCCCACGAGCAGAGCCAGCATCGCCACCAACACAATGCCTCCCGCCGGGATCAAAGCCAGGTGGGGACGTTCCTGCACCGTCGCCACCGCGATTTCCAACGGGGTGGAGTGGCGTTCCTGCACCTCGTGCAGCAGCACCCCCGCGCTGACTGGGCGCAAATGGGGGTCTTTGTGGAGGGCGGAGAGCACCACGCGCTCCAGGGCGCGATCCAGGGAGGGGGCAAACTGGCGTAGGGGCGGCGGCTCATCCTGAAGATGCTGACGCAGCAGCACGATGTCGCTCTCACCGTGGAAGGGCAAGGCGCCGGTCAACATCTCGTACAACAGCACGCCCAACGCATACACATCGCTCCACGGGCCGACGGGCAGATCGCCGGCGGCTTGTTCCGGCGACGTGTACGTCGGCGTGCCTTCGCCGGTTGCTTCGTCCCGCCGGCGCACGCTACCAAAGTCTGCCAACACCGCGTGGCCGTCTGCAAACACCAGGATGTTTTCCGGCTTGAGGTCCAGATGCACCAAGCCCTGCGCGTGGATGCTGTCCAGAGCTTCCACGACGGGGTGCAATAACTGCACCACTTCTTCGCGGGTGAACGGGCGATGCTGCGCCTGCCGTTCCCGCATCACGTCCCGCAGCGAATGTTCCACGTACTCCATCACCACGTAGGGGTAGCCGTCGGGCGTCTGGCCGGCGTCGTGGATGCGGCGCACGCCGGGATGGTTGAGTTGGGCCGAAAGCCGTACTTCCGCCTGGAATTTCTTGAGCGCCTCCGGGCTGCGATGGCGCAGCACTTTAATGGCGACCGTGCGCCCCAGCGTCACCTGGGTGGCCTGGTAGACAATCGTGTGCTTGCCGCGTCCCAACTCCTGGTGCAGTTGGTAAGGGCCGATAGTGATGGGTTTTTCCATGCTGCTCCTTTGGAAGTAGGGAGTAGGGAGTAGGGAGTAGGGAGTAGGGAATAGGGGACAGAAACCATTCGCTGATCCGCTGATCCGTCCTAACTCCTAACTCCTAACTCCTAACCCCTAACTCCTAACTCCTATCTCCTAATGCACCGCGTCTTTCCGTTTCTGGAAGATGATGATCAGGCCGAACAACGCCGCGCTCAGGCCGCCGATCCAGGCCCAGCGGATGTAAACATCTCCCTGGAAGGCGTAGCCATAGCTCTCAAAGATGTTCTTGAGCAGACCCTCGGCGCTGCTGATGGCCTTCTGGCGGTTCTGGGTCCAATCCTGCTTGGCCTGCGCCCAGCCGCCGGCGCCGTCCGCGCCGGTCATCATCGCCTCGTACTCGTCGCCCTGATCGTTGCGCTGCTCGGTGTACTCGTCCAGTTGCGTCTGCCGTTGATCGGAGTAGTCTTCCTGCTGTTCCTGGATCGCGTCAATCTGTTCCTCGCAGCGCGTCCTGGCCGTTTCCTGGCTCTCGTCCAGCATCGCCACGCACTGGGGATAATCCGACGGCGGTGCATTCGATGCGGGCGTGGCGGTAGGCTTAGGCGTGGGCGAGGGCAGGGCCGTCGGCTGCGGGTAGGGCGTGGGGCGTTCCGGGCGCGCGGGTTCGACCTCGGCCAACGCACCTTGCGCGTCCGCCGTGTAGAAGTCCGGGTTGAGGATGCCGGGGAAGGCAGCGCACGTCTCGAAGCTACGCGACCCCATGCATGTGCAGCCTTCCGCGCGCTTCTCCGCGTCGCTTGCGTCGAGTAGCGCGTTCCAACCGGCCGCGCCCTCTTTCTCGCGGTCGCCCCAGCAGGGATCGGCTACCAGCAGATCGCCGATGCCGGTCAGGTTGATGAACGCCTCGACCGTCCACCGGTTGCTGAGGAGCGGGCTGATGATCTGGTGGCCGGGCGTGTCCGGCAGGGGGAGCAGCGCGCCGGAAAAGACGATCTCGGCGATCACGACGATGATGAGGATGAGCATCGCCTGCTCAGCCTTGGGCACGCTGGCGGAAATCGCCAGGCCGGTCATGTAGCCGGCGAGGATGCCCAGGAAGACGGTGACGTAGAACGGCAGATAGGCGGCGTCCCCGGCGGGCAAACTGCCGGGCCGCACGACGAAGAGGACTTTGAAAAGCATCAGCACCGTCGTCTGGTACAGGGCCAGCAAGATACCCACCCAGACTTTCGAGAGCACGTAGGGCCAGAGCTTCAGGTTGATGGCCCGCTCGCGTTTGTAGATGTCGGCTTCTTTGACGATTTCGTAGATGCTGCTCAACGCCCCGGCCATCATCGTGATCACCGCTGTCACAAACAGCATCATCACCGCGCGGGTCGGATTGCCGTCCACCGGATCGAACAGCTTGAGGCCCCAGATCAAGTCCATCGCGCCCAGGATGACGGGCATGAGGGCCATCATCAGCAGGCCGCGCTTATCCTGCGTGATGATCTTGAGGTTGCGGGACGCCAGAATCCGCAACTGGCGCAGCGCGGACACCCGCTTCACGCTGGCGCCGGGCAGCGCCGCCTGGGACGGGCGCGCCGGGGCGGCGGGTTCCGTTGGCGGTTGCGTCGCCTGTAGGCGTTCCACCACGTACTTGCGGTACGGTTCGGCGGCTTTGTACCGTTCTGCCCATTGTTCCGGCTTGCCGCGCGCCTTGTCCTCCAGGATGTTGTAGATGTCGTCGAATTCCATCGCCTTCACGCGGCGCTCTTCGTCCGTGCGATACCGGTCGAAGTACGTCAGCGCCTCTTCGGGCGGGCCATAGTAGGCCAGATAGCCGCCGCGCACCAGGATGATGACCTTGTCGCAGAGCATCATGTTCTTGGTGGCGTGCGTGATCAGCATGATGGTGCGCCCCTGGTCGGCCAGGTGGCGCAGCAGACGCATCATCGTGTACTCCGTGCCGGGGTCGAGGCCGCTGGTCGGCTCGTCCAGGAAAAAGAGGCGGGGCTGGGTGATCAACTCCACGCCGATGGACACCCGCTTAAGCTGCCCCCCGGAGATTTTGCTGATCTGCACGTCCTGGCGTTCATCCAGCCCCAGGTCTTGCATCACTTCCTGCACGCGGCGCTCGCGCTCCGCCGGGGACGTGTCGGCCGGCATCCGCAGTTGCGCCGCGTAATCCAGCGCGTCGTGAACCGTCAGTTCTTTGTGGACGATGTCCCTTTGCGGCACGTAGCCCATGTCGTTGCGGTACATGTCGAAATTTTCGTAGAGATTGTCGCCGTTCACCAGCACCGTGCCGTGCGTGCCGGGGCGGAAGCCGTTGACGGCGTCCATAAACGTGGATTTGCCCGCGCCGCTCATTCCCACCAGCGCCACAAACTCCTGGGAGTAGATGCTGAGGTAGAGGTCTTGCAGCAGGTTGAGGTCGGGGCGCACCCACTTTTGCAGGCCGAACACGTCCAGGCGGACGCCTTCGTCGGCCAACTGCTGGATGCCGTCTTCGGCAAAGACGAGCCGGTACGGGCCGAGGCGCAATTCGTCGCCTTCGGCAGGCCAGGCTTCCTTTTCCACCTTCTTGCCGTTGAGGAAGACCCCGTTGGCGCTTTTCAAATCGGTGAGGCGGTAGCGTCCGCCCAGACGTTCCAGTTGCGCGTGGTAGCGGCTGATTTGGGGATGGTCGAGCACCACGTCGTTGTCGGAGGCGCGCCCGATCTTCATGAGGTCCTTGCCGCGCAGGTCGAGCGGTTTGACGGGCTGCACGGTGGCGGCAGGGGCGGCGGGCGCGGGCATCAATCCCAGGTACGCACGGAATTGCACGGCCACGTCCTGCCCGCCCAAATAGATCACGTCGCCATCGGCCAGCAGGCGGCTGGCGACGCGCTGTCCGTTGTAGAAGCTGCCGTTGCTGCTGTTGAGATCGGTCAACATGTAACCGTTGGGCGTCTGCTCGATCCGCGCGTGGTGGGCCGAGATACGCCCGTAGTTGACTATCAGTTCATTGTCGAGCGCGCGCCCGATGGTGAGGGAGGGCTGGTCGAGAAGCTGTTTGGAAAATTGCTGCGGAGCCGAGAGCGTCAGGCCGGGCTGTGTGCTAAACATCAGCCGCTCGGCGGGCAAGGCCGGCGCGGACGCCTGCGCGCTCACAGGCCGCAGGCTGATGGCGAAGGCGCCGGCTGTCAGCACGTCCCCCGGCTGGAAGGGCGTCGGCGCACGGGGCGAGAGCGGCTGTCCGTTCAACTGGACGCCGTTGTGGGAGCCTAAATCCAGCGCCAGGAGCATCTGCGGCGTCACGATCAGCTTCAAGTGGTGGCGCGACACTTTCGGATCGTCCAGGATCACATCGTTATCGCGCGCGCGGCCCAGCGTCAGCTCGCCCTGCCACAGCGGGTGTTCATCAGGGACGCCAGTCCCCATACGGATTTGCAGGATGTATGGAAATGCGTTACTCACGCTGCCCTCCCCTTTCAAAGCAGGCCGCTAAAGCGGCAGATTAAAGAGGCGTGTTTGCGCGGGCGGTACACCGCCCGC
>DAOUGD010000300.1:0-7303 GCA_034429475.1 Anaerolineae bacterium | reverse complement strand
TTGTTGGGACAATAGAGCGTGTTCCAATCCATTTTCGCATCCTTGTGTAGCATTTGTGATGCTCTTAAGGATACGACAAATGGCACACTATTTCACTTCCTCATCAAGGAAAATGAGGGACAATACCCAATTCAGTAGATTGCGCCAAAATCGAATACTCAAAAATAGTCAATCCCACAGCCCTGCGTTCTTGTTTGTTGATACGCAACAGAATGTAGTCATTCAGTTCAATCCCCGTAGCTGCCTCACCCGGCGCAAAGGAGATATACAAGGTATCGCTGCTTTCATCGTAATTAAAGTTCGTCTCTACCATAGTTCACCCTATCTCTTTCTGATATGCAGTGACAATATGATTAATCTGCTACTAATCCATACTTGCGCTCAAACTCCCCTATCCAATCCTGATGTTTCTCGACCTTCTTGATTTCTGCAACCAATTCTTGTATGCTAAGACCGATTATTCTATGTGACCATTGCTTTGGCACAAAGGTCAATAAAAATGGCACCAGCCCTTTATCTACGCTGGCGCCTTCGCAATGAAATACGGGGCTTCTGGCATCACTCAATAACACAAATATTCCACCCTTTTCCAGGGCAAACAGGATTTCTCTGAAGAATTGATAGTGAGCGACAAAAATACATTGTCTTTCGTGTTGGAGATGAGAGGTAAATCCATATTTCTCCATCAAATCCCAATATCTGCGGCCAATAAAGTGTAGATAACATTGCTGTTTGTTGGGAAGCGGGTTTTCGCCGTTACAATCTCCGTCAGAAAAAATAGAACAACCACCAAATTCTTTTTCAGCCAGCTTACTCTCTACAAATACAACAGGCGTTGCTTTGTTATCTTTCAACACTATATCAATCGAGGTGGGTTGGGCAGAATCCTCATTAAATACGAGGCGATCTTCATATTCAAATGAAGCCGAAGTAATTGGACGCAGATTATCAACACCTTTTTGTTGTAAAAGTTGCGCGAGCGGGGCATAGTCATTTCTTGTGATCAGCGGCCCCATCAAGTTGAAGGCCATCGCCTGACTACTCAACCCATGATGAACGTATTTATGTAAATGAACTTGTTCAATATACGCAGCCACCTCATCCAAAATGATATTTTTCTTCCATTCTTTCTTGTCTTTTAAACAATAGGGTTTTTCAGGATCAGTTTGGAACCCTTTAACACTAAACCAATGAGATGCGGCTTGACGCATGTGTTCCTCAAATGACTTGTGCCTCGGAAAAGGCCATGCCTGGGCTAATCTTCTGCTGCTCATTCTCCCCTCCCATCCGGCAAAGTTTCAAATCGCTTCGCCCCCAGCACCGTATTCTTCAACAACATCGCAATCGTCATCGGGCCGACGCCGCCAGGCGAGGGGGTGATCCAGCCGGCCACGTCTTTCACGGCGTCGAAGTCCACGTCGCCGACGAGGCGGTAGCCGCGTTGGCCGGTGGGATCGTCCACTTTGTTCGTGCCCACGTCAATGACGGCGGCGCCCGGTTTGACCCAATCCGCCTTGACCATCAGCGCGCGACCCACGGCGGCGATCAGGATGTCGGCGCGGCGGGTGATGGCCGGCAGGTCTTGCGAGCGCGAGTGGCACACGGTGACGGTGGCGTCGCGCTTGAGCAGCAGCATCGAGACCGGCAGCCCGACGATGTTGCTGCGTCCCAGAACAACTGCCTCTTTCCCCGCAATCTCAATACCGCTGCGATCCAGCAGTTCGATCACGCCGACGGGGGTGCAGGGCGCAAAGAGCGGCTCGCGGCCCTTCATCGCCAGCCGCCCGATGTTGACCGGGTGGAAGCCATCCACGTCCTTCTCCAGGCTGATGGTGTTGAGGATGGCCTCTTCGTTCAGGTGCTTGGGCAGCGGCAGTTGCATCAAGATGCCGTGGATGGCTGGGTCGGCGTTCAGCTCGCGGACGAGCGCCTCCACCTGCGCCTGCGTCGCATCGCCGGGCAACGTCGGCGCAACGGAGTGGATGCCCACCTTCGCGCACCGCCGCCCCTTCATCCGCACGTAGGTCTGCGAGGCGGGATCGTCGCCCACCAGCACCGTCGCCAGCCCCGGCGTGACGCCGCGCGCCTTCAACGCGGCCACCTCCGCCGCGACTTCGTCCAAAATCGCCTGGGCAATCGCATTACCGTCAATGATGTGTGCCGTCATAAGTCCTCCTTGTGGAAATGGGAAATGAGTGATGAGAAATGAGAGATGAGTAAATACCGTCTCCACTCATTACTTCTTACTCATTACTCTTTACTCTCCTCACGACAGTCCGACCACTTTCCCATCCACCCAATCCATGCCCATAAACGCGGGGCGGCTGGAGAGACCGGGCATGGTGTTGATGTCACCGGCCAGTGGATACAGGAAACCCGCGCCGACGCTCGCGCGGATGTCGCGGATGGGGAAGGTGTAGCCGGTCGGCGCGCCCTTCAACGCGGGATCGTGGCTCAGGGAGAGGTGGGTTTTCGCCATGCATATCGGCATGGTAGCATACCCCTGGGCAGTGTAAAGCGCGATCTTGGCCTCGGCTTCGGGGGTGTATTCCACCCGCGCCGCGCCGTAGATTTCACGGGCCAGAGTTGCGATCTTCTCCTTGATCGGCTGCGCCGCGTCGTACAAAAAGCGGAAGTCCGACGGTTCTTGTGCGGCTTTGACCACCGCTTCCGCCAGGGCCGTTGCCCCCGCGCCGCCTTCGGCCCAGTGCCGCGCGACGACGGCGTCCATCGCGCCCGCGCGCAACGCCGCCGCGCGGATCGCGTCCCATTCCGCCGCCGCGTCCGTGGGGAAGGCGTTGATGGCGACGACCACCGGCACGCCAAACTTCCGCGCGATGCGGATGTGCGCCTCCAGGTTGCACAGCCCGGCTTGCAGGAGCGCCAGGTTTTCCTCGGTGTAGGCTTTATCCAACGGGCGGCCCGGCGTAACGGACGGCCCGCCGCCGTGCATTTTGAGCGCGCGCACCGTCGCCACCAGCACCACCGCGTCGGGGATCAGGCCGGAGGCGCGGCACTTGATGTCGAAGAACTTCTCCATCCCCATGTCCGCGCCAAAGCCGGACTCGGTGACGACGAAGTCCGCCAGCCGGACGCCAAGCTGGTCGGCCACCACCGAGGAGTTGCCGTGGGCGATGTTCGCAAACGGCCCGGCGTGGACGAAAACCGGCTGGCCCTCCAACGTTTGCAGCAGGTTGGGCAGCAGCGCGTCCTTCAGCAGGACGGTCATCGCGCCGGCCACGCCCAGGTCTTCGGCGGTGATGGGACGCGGCGACTTCACGGCGTCGTCCGAGCCGACGACGATCCGCCCGATGCGCGCGCGCAGGTCGCTCATGTCCGTCGCCAGCGCGAGGATCGCCATCAACTCGCTCGCTACGGCGATGTCGAAGCCGGTCTGGCGCAACGGGCCGTCGGCCTTGTCGCCCAGGCCGATGAGCACCTGGCGCAGGGCGCGGTCGTTCAAGTCCACCACGCGGTTCCAGGTGATCGAGTAGGGGTCAAGATGGAGTTTGCGCATCCCCTGCTTCTCGAAGAAGGCGTCGCCCCAGCGGCCTTCGTGATACAGGCGCGCGTCAATGGCGGCGGCGCAGAGGTTGTGGGCGATGCTGATCGCGTGGATGTCGCCCGTCAGGTGCAGGTTGATGTCCTCCATGGGGATGACCTGGCTGTAGCCGCCGCCGGCCGCGCCGCCCTTGACGCCAAACGTCGGCCCCATCGAGGGCTGGCGGAGCGCGGCGATGGCCTGGTAGCCCAGCCCGCCCAACGCCTGCGTCAGCCCGATGGTCGTCGTCGTCTTCCCCTCGCCGAGCGGGGTGGGCGTGATGGCGGTCACGTCAATGTACTTCGCGGTGGGCCGCGCGGCAAGGCGGTCGCGCACATCCAGGTGAACTTTGGCCTTGTACTTGCCGTACAATTCCAGGTCGTCTTCGGTCAAGCCGACCGAGGCGGCGATCTGGCGGATCGGGCGCACCGTGGCGGCCTGGGCGATGTCAATGTCCGGCGGAACCGAGGTACGAGTGGTCATAGAAAAGCCTCCTGTTGGACGCAGATTTTCGCAGATTCACGCAGATTTTTCTTTTATCTGCGGAAATTCGCGTGAATCTGCGTCCGGTTTTATGATGTTGTGTAAGTCCTACCCTCATCATTGTAACCGGGGATGGCAGAGAAACAAGGGATAAAAGGCGTGTAGAGAGAATACAAAGTATCTGGGTACAGCGGAGAGGTAAGGTCAAAGGAAGGCGCCGGCGCGTTGTCATAAAAGTCATACAGGTTATAATGACACTTTGGAAACTAAAAAAAAAAGACCTGTATAGAGGTAGAAGTTATGGATTCTATGGAATCCTCTTTCATCCGCGTGATCCTGGCCGACGACCATCCCCTGGCGCGGCAGGGCGTGCGCGCGATGCTGGAAAAAACTTCCGATATCCAGGTGGTGGGCGAAGCCGGTGATGGAACGGAAGCGATGGCTTTGGTGTCCCAATTGCGCCCGGACGTCGTGTTGTTGGATATCGAGATGCCCGGCCCCCGCGCCAGTGAAGTCGAAGCCTGGCTACGCCAACATTATCCGCAAACCATTGGCTTGGTGCTTTCGGCGCACGACCGCGACGCGTACCTGGCGGAAATGTTTGACGCCGGGGCATCCGGCTACCTGGATAAACACTTGCCGGTCCCCCAGCTTGTCCAGGCCATCCGGCGCGCAGTGCAGGGCGAGAACCTATTTAATGCGGAACAACTGTCCCGTATGCGTCGCTGGCGCGCCGAAGTTCAGGCGCGTTGGGAAGACTTGACCGCGCGCGAACAGGAAATCTTGAAACTCCTGGCGCAGGGCCAGCGCACAGACGACATTGCCGGCCGCTTAGCCATCAGTTCCCATACCGTAGATACCCACATTCGCAACTTGCTCCCCAAACTCCAGGTGGAGAGCCGCGCCGAGGCCATTGCCTGGGCGTGGAACTATGGCATAGTCGAGCGCCCTGGATGAAACTGGCCGGCTAATCCACTGATACCCAAAAGCGCAGGAGTGTTCCTGCGCTTTTTCTTGTTACGGACTACGCCCTACGGACTACGCTTTCAAACTCATTTCAAACATCTCCTAATGATTTTCATTAGAAAAAAATACCGGATTTACGGTATTGCTTCCGGGGTTCAATGGCGTTAAGATAGAAGCGTTGTTAATTTCACTTCAAGGAGAGCTTGCCATGAAAACCCATACTTTGATTTACACTGTGTGTCTGTTGGGCAGCCTGATCCTCTGCGCCGGCTGTGTCCCGCGTAGCGCGGCCCCCACGCCCGCACCGCCGGTGCCCGCTGCTGCATCAGTATCTACCCAAGAGGCTATTGCCCCCGCGCCAACAAGTACCCAGTTTCCCCCGCCAACCTACTTCACACTCCCTCCGGTTCCTACTCCTCTTCCCACCCCGGTCGTGACGCCGGTTTCTGAAGGCAAGCCCCCCTTCATTCCCATCGTGGTAGATACACCTCAAAGGCCCTACACTATCATTGCTAAAACTGGTAGCGTGATACACCTTTCCCGCAGCGACGACTCAACCAAGCGTGTACTGATAGATGCTTATACACAATTATCACGTTTTGTAGCCGGGACATCCGTTGGTGTAGAAAAGTGGGGCAGCGCTTCACCAGATGGCAAGCAATTAGCCGTGGTGTTAAGCAATGTAGAAAGCCGTATGGATTTACCCAAAGGTGAAGCACCGCGCCTCGATCTTTACATTATGGACATCCATTCCGGCGATACAACACTCCTGGCAGAATATGCCACATCTCCCGCCTGGTCACCCGATGGTGAGTGGATTGCTTACCGAAATAATCAAACACAAGGGCTATGGATCGTCAACCCCACCACGCGTGAAACCCGCGAAATCTATGCCGTTGATTACCAAAATGAACACTTCGTTTCAGAGATGAGTTGGTCTCCCGATAGTCAGCGTATTGCCTTCCTCGACATGATATTCCGTCAGTCACAGGCACTCATGGTCGCAGACATTGCCGGTAGCATCCCCCCCCAACAGCTAGTACCCGCTTCTGACCGTTTTATCTATAGTCCACAATGGGCGCCAGATACAGAAAAAATACTCTACGTGTCTACAGCGGGAAAAAGCTCGAGTCGTACCACTTACAATTTGTGGGTGATCAATTCCAATGGAACTGACCCGCTGCAACTCACCCAAGACATAGACATCGTTGCGAGTTGCCCAACCTGGTCGCCCAGAGGACGGTGGATTGTTTTTGCCGGCATAGCGCTTTATGAAAAAACAGAGGAAATGGCGGATTTATGGCTTATAGATATAACGGAGCAAAATCTGCAACGACTGACCACGACTCCCGCCTACGAGACACTTCCAGTATGGACACCTGATGGCAACCAGGTCATTTACTTCAAGAATGAATCTAAAGAAATGTGGACTATGGATTTAAGCAATGGAACACAGCGGAAAATGGATGTCAGTCTAGGTAATCCCGAAGATTTCCTTGTAATTCCTTGAAAGGGAAAACTTTGTTATGAAAACTCATATTAGATCACATATAAAGGGATGGGCGTTGGGGATTAGTGCAACACTATTGGTGCTACTTGCAGTAGTTTCACAAATCTACGGAGCACATTTAAATGAACGACCTGTTTCTAATAACGTAAATCAAATTTACCAAGATTATTTATGGGCGGAATCCGGTCATAGAGGCGTGGATTTCCCAAATGAAATAGGCACAAGCGTATTTGCACTTGCAGATGGTTACATTGTAGATATGCGAGAGAATATAGATAACAACCTCAAAATAGGAGAATGGGGCAACTTTGTGCTGCTCCGTCATACTAGACGACATTACGACCGCGAGTCGAACCAAACGGTTTGTGTTTACTCAATGTATCTCCACTTGAAGTATAACAGTGTAGTCCCCACGATAGGTTCAGCCATAATCAAGGGGCAACAAATCGCTCAAGTTGATAATACTGGTAGCTATTCTGACGGTCACCATCTGCATCTTCAAATAGTTCTAAATCCAGATTGTAATGCAAAACTTGAAGGCGCACCCTTTATAGATTCAGAAAACAGGTCTCGTAACCCTGAACTTTGGATAAAACCTTATGCCTATGGAACAACCCAAACTGCAACCGCAATTGGAAAAGTCACCGATATCTATGGTAATCCTGTAAGTGGTTCTAGCCACCGGACAGTTTTTCAAAGTAGGGTAGCCAGACAATCTTGAAAGGTTCGGCATTGGTCAAATGGCGCTCGATACTATCCAACCCGATGCGGAAAATACTCAAGTCGCGGCGGTCTTTGCGATC
>DAOUGD010000299.1:0-15124 GCA_034429475.1 Anaerolineae bacterium | reverse complement strand
GCCCACGAAAAAACACCCCCTCAACCGCGCCTTTAGGCGCAAATCACGAGCCAAAACGAATTTTCGGATAGATTCTAAGTTTTTTGTGTTAAACTAAGAGGAACATAGCGTGAGGCGGTTTTTCAATGGCCGATAAAAAGACCGTTTTATACATCGAGGACAACCCCCATAACCGACGATTGGTGCGCCGGGCTTTGGAACACCGGGGATTTTCGGTGCTGGAAGCCACCGACGGCCCCGGAGGACTGGCTATGGTGCGCGAAACGGTCCCCCCCTTGATCCTGCTCGACATCGGCCTGCCCGGCATAGACGGCGTCGAAATCTTAACTCACATCCGGGCCGACGAGAAGCTGCGGCACATCCCCGTCATCGTCGTCACGGCCTCCGTTATGAGCGGCGACCGCGAGCGCTTCCTAGCCGCCGGCTGCGATGACTATCTATCCAAGCCCATTGATATGGCGAAACTGTTGGAAAAAGTCGCGCAACACTATCCCAAAGAATAATCCCCCGCCTCAGTTACTAACATCCTCGTCAAAGCGTGAGCGCCGCCCGCCGTCGTCGCGCGCCTGCGTGGCCTGCGCAAATTCCGCCACCGTCCCCACCCCGTGCCGGTATTGGAACGGCCACATACTTTTCAAGTGGAAGAACGATACCCGATCTCCATCAGCCAAAACGTGGGATAAGTCTGGCTGAAGGCCGGGCATCGCGCTCAAGTCTCCGTTGATAAAAGTGATCCCGCGTTCCTCGCTGGGCAGCGCCAGCCGTGCCAGCAAATCCTGCACGGTGCTTCCGCCAGGCAATAGTAAATTACACTGCGCAAACACCTCGCCCGTGCTGCCGCCATAACGCGCCAGCGGGCCGTAAAGCCAGACTTCAATGTTGATTTCTGTCATAGCGCACACCTCCGTAACGCCCTAAGTTCTTCTCATTGAACGTCAAAACCCTCACGTATCAAAGTCGCCGCGGTTCAGCCCACCAACCTTCATAACCACAGCGGCGCATCCCGGGAAAGGATGCGCCGCTACTCAACAGCGCTATTTTGTCGGCGGGCTGCGTCCGCCGACAAAATAGCGAGAAAAGTGTGATTAACTCAACGCCTCGCCGCGATGCGTGACCGCCGCCTGCGCCGCCGCCAACCGCGCCACCGGCACCCGGAACGGGGAGCAGGAAACGTAGTTAAGGCCGGCCAGGTAGCAGAACTCCACGGATGAAGGCTCGCCGCCGTGCTCGCCGCAGATACCACACTCCAGGTCGGTGCGGGTCGCGCGCCCATCGCGGACGCACATCTTCATCAGCTTGCCCACGCCGTCGCGATCCAAAATCTGGAACGGGTTGGCGGGCAGAATGCCGGTGTCCACGTACTTGGACAAGAAACGCCGCTCGGCGTCGTCGCGGCTGTAGCCGTAGGTCATCTGGGTCAGGTCGTTGGTGCCGAAGGAGTAGAACTGCGCGTACTCGGCGATCTTGGCCGAGGTCAGCGCCGCGCGCGGAATCTCGATCATCGTCCCGAACTTGTAATCCACCTGGACGCCTTTCTCCAGCGTCACCTGCTTGGCAACCGCTTCCAACTCGGCCTGCGCAACGGCCAACTCGTTAAAGTGACCGGTCAGCGGGATCATGATTTCAGGATGCACGGAGATGCCCTTCTGCGCCGCGTCGCACGCGGCCTCGAGGATGGCGCGCACCTGCATTTTGGTGATGTCGGGGTACGTGATGCCCAGGCGAATACCGCGCAGGCCCATCATCGGGTTGGCTTCGTGCATCTTCTTGACGGCATCCAGCATGACTTTCTTGGCGTGCAACGTCTCCTCGAAGAGCTTCTTGCCGGTTTCGGTGCGTGGGCGACTGGCGTCTGCCTCCAGTTCCGTCACCGCCACCAACAGTTCTTCCTCGCCGGGCAAGAATTCATGCAGCGGCGGATCAATCAGGCGGATGATGACGGGACAGCCGTCCATCGCCTCGAACAAACCGTAGAAGTCGGCCCGCTGCGAGGGCAACAGTTTCGCCAGCGCGCCCAGGTAGGCCTTCGCCTCTTCGGACTTGGCGATTTCTTCCTTCGTGGCCTCTAATTCCTTCGCCACCTCAGCGCGGCGGTCGGTGGTGATGTTCGCGCCCTCTTCCTTGCCGGTGTCCAGGGTCGTTTGCAGCCGCGCCTCGCGGTCGAACAGGGCCTGAGCCGCGTCCGCATTGAGGATCATCTGCTGCACGAAGGGCAGCCGTTCCTGCTCGAAGAACATGTGCTCGGTGCGGCACAGGCCGATGCCTTTCGCGCCATACAAACGGGCGCGGCGGGCGTCTTTCGGATAGTCAGCGTTGGTCCACACCTGCAACCCGCGCGTGGGGAAGCCCTTGTAATCGGCCGGCCACTGGCGGGCGTCCGCCTTGCTTGAAATCTCGTCGGCCCACTCCAACAGCGTGCGCAGTTCCACTTCCTTGTCGAAATCCGGCTCGGTCAAAGCAATCTGCCCCGCAAAGACCTCAGAATTCGCGCCATTGAGCGAGGCCCAATCGCCCTCTTTAAGGACCTGACCGCCGACGCGCACTTCACGGGCGTCCACGTCAATATCCAGGTCACGCGCGCCGACGACGGCGGGAATGCCGAACTGGCGAGCCACCACGGCGGCGTGCGCCGTCGCCCCACCGCGACTGGTGAGGATACCCTTGGAGGCAATCATGCCATGCACGTCCTCCGGCTTGGTCTCTGGGCGGATCATGATGACGCTCTTGCCGGCTTTCTTCAAGGCTTCGGCGGTATCGGCATCAAAGGCCAGCACCCCCACAGCCGCGCCGGGCGAGGCGTTCACCCCGACCGTGCTCAACAAGCGGCCCGCCGCCTTCGCCTTCTGCACATCCTTCTCATCGAACTGCGGGTGCAGCAGGGCGTCTACCTCTTTGGGGGTCACACGCATCACGGCTTCTTCGCGGGTGATGAGACCCTCGTTTGCCATGTCCACCGCAATCTTGATGGAAGCGCGGGAGGTGCGTTTGCCATTGCGAGTCTGCAACATCCACAGCTTGCCGCGTTCAATCGTGAACTCGGTGTCCTGCATATCTTTGTAGTGCTTCTCCAGCTTTTGGGTGATCTCCACCAACTGAGCGTACATTTCCGGCAGATCCTCGCCCATCCGGCTCACCGGCTTGGTGTTGCGGATGCCGGCCACCACGTCCTCGCCCTGCGCGTTGAGCAGGTAATCGCCGTAGAACACCTTGGCGCCCGTAGAGGGGTCGCGGGTGAAGGCTACACCGGTGCCGCTGTCGTTGCCCATGTTGCCGAAGACCATCGTGCAGACGTTGACGGCAGTGCCCCAGTCGTGTGGGATGTTCTCGTGGATGCGGTAATCTACCGCGCGCTTGCCATTCCAGGATTTGAAAACGGCGATAATCGCGGCCTCAAGTTGCTTGTAGGGATCGGCGGGGAAATCCTCGCCGAAGTGCGCCTTGTACATCTGCTTGTACTCGGCCACCAACCACTTCATCCCGTCCAGGCTGACGTCCGGGTCGCCTTCCACACCCTCTTTCTCCTTCAGTTCTTCCAGCCGACGCTCGTAGTGTTCGCGCGAATACCCCATCACAATGTCGGAGAACATCGTGATGAAGCGGCGGTAAGCGTCGTAGGAGAACCACTCGTTGCCCGTGAGTTTCGCCAGGGCGGCGCGGGTGGCGTCGTTCAGGCCCAGGTTCAGCACGGTGTCCATCATCCCGGGCATCGAGACGCGCGCGCCGGAGCGCACCGAAACCAACAGCGGGTTGGTTGTGCCGCCAAATTGCTTGCCGGTCTGTTTCTCAATGTCTTTGACCGCGACCAACACCTGATCCCACAGGCCCGCCGGAAGTTTGCCGGTATTCATGTACTCCACACAGGCTTCGGTGGTGAGGGTGGCGCTGGGAGGCACCGGCGCGCCGGCGGACGTCATGTCCACCAACCCGGCGCCCTTGCCGCCGAACAATACTTTCATGTCATTCAAGGATGGCGCGTGCCCGTAAACCCGCGCATATTCTTCCTTGCCGTTGCGAGATAAATATACCCATTGCTTTGTCATTGTTTTTTCCTCCAAAATTTTGCTGAACTCTGACCAAGAAACTAAACTTCAATTCCGCGGCGTCTGGGGTTGGCTGGCGACGACCCGCCGCTGAAGCACGTACCACTCTGCCACTGTGCGGAAGCGGTCGCCGGTACGCATCAATGGCCCCATTTGATCCCCATTCACGCGCGTATCCAGAGCGTAGGTGTAGATCGGTACGTACACGGGAATGGCCGGAACTTCCTGCATAAACAACTGCTGAAATTCTTTGTAAAGGTTAAAACGCGCATCTCGATTCACCGTGGTTCGCGCTTGCTCGATGACCTCACTGATGCGCCGATGTTGAAAACCGGTATAGTTCTGCCCCTGACCGGCCAACGCCTGGGTTTCGTGCCAGAAAGGGTAAGGGTCCGGATCGCCGGGGATCACCAGATGCGCCAGCACCACCTGATACGTCCGCGACTCCAACACGCCATTGAGCGCCAACGGGGGCACCCCTTCCACCTTCACTTGCACGCCCAATGCCCGCCATTGATCGGCAATAGCTTCGGCCAACGCAAGGTCCTGGGAATTGTTAGCCGTCATCAACGCAAAGCTTAGCGGCGCGCCGCCGGCATTGCTCAACACCTCTGGGGATGTTCCCCGCTGCCAGCCGGCCTCGACCAATAGAGCCTGCGCCTGCAAGGGATTATAGAGATACTCCGGCACCCCCTCGGTAGTATACGCCCACGTCCCCGGCAAGAACGGTGTCTGCGGCACAATCGCCTGTCCCATCAACACACTATCCACCAACTGCTGCCGATCCAATCCGTAAAACAACGCCTGACGCACGCGCGTATCGGCGAAAGGCAGTGTATCGGTGAGCAGTTCGTTGAAATAGAGCACCACCATTTCGGCGGTCGGCGCCGAGTGCAACTTCAGGTTGGGCGAGGCGAAAGCCTGCGGCAACAAGTCCAGGGTAATACGCGAAACCCCCTGCACGATACCATCCTGGTAAGCCTCAAAAGCCGCACGCGGCGTCGGGTAAAAGTGCAGAACGATGCTTTCGACGTAAGGGTTAGCGCCATAATAACGCGCAAACCGCTTCAACGTCACCTCAGTAATCTGCCCCTCGGCAGTTTTTACGTCCATCAACCGGAAGGGACCAGTGCCGATGGACTGCCGGTTAAAATCCAGAGTAGGCAAATCCTTCGCACTGATTCCGCGCAGAAGATGCTCCGGCAGAAGTCCAAAGGTGGTGTAATCTAGAAACGGCGCGTAAGGCTCCGATAAAACAAATTGCACCGTATACTCATCCACCCGGGTAGCGACCACCGACCGCCACAATGCACCAACGTCCGCCGGGCCGGGATAGTCAGGGTCTTGAAGCAATTGGACGGTAAAGAGGACATCGTTGACTGTGACGTAATACCCATCATGCCACAGCGCATCTCGATTGAGGCGAAAGGTGTAGGTAATGCCAGTGCTATCAATGTCCCAGCCCTGCGCCAGGTCCGGCTCGACCTCTCCCTGCATCCCAATGCGGGTCAGGCCACTAAACACCAGCGCAGCTACATCGCTGTCAGCATCATTGTAGAAGCTGAGCAATGGATTAAGGGACTGAGGATAACCGCCTACACTTTCAATGTAGGCGCCGCCCGGCGCGGGACGAAATTCGGTGGTGTAGGTAGAAGCGACATACGCCAGAATAAACACCGTGATCAGGAAGCCTACCCCGACCAGGAGTATCTGCCAGCCAATCCGTCTAAACATACCCGTACCGTAACGCCCTCGTCACATAGAAGAAGGACGGCGCGGGCGATGGACACCTCCACCCCTGGCTCGTCCTTCTTACTTCACCCAACCTGACTACCCGGTAACCAAAACGTTGAGGATAGCCACCAAAAAGAACAGCAAAGAACCGACGATGGTTAGACGAAAGATTAACAGCTCCGGACCGCGCCGCTGCCGGATCAAACTGGTCTGAGCGCCCCCAAACGCCCCTCCCATCTCACCGCTGCGCACTTCAAACAGAATGAGAACTGTGAGCGCTATCCCTAGAATAATCTGAACGATATTTAAGTAGACTTGCATCCTTATTTTTCCTCCCGCTTCAAATCAGACAGGATTATAACACGCTATGGCAAAAATACAACGTTTAGAGACAGGGGGGGAGACACGCGGGCGTACATACAGCGCAACGCTGCAACTACACAATCCTCTCATAGAATAGCGGTAAAGGCACCGGCGGCTCTGCGGAGAACTCCAAGGCCGCCAGCACCCGCTGCACCGCGGCTTCCTTTTGCGCCGGATGGTTAGCATACACGGTGAAAATCGGCGCGCCGATGGAGACATAATCCCCTACTTTGACGTGCAGCAGAATGCCGACGCTGTGATCGATAGGGTCGCCCTTGCGGGCGCGCCCGCCGCCCAAATCCACCGCCGCCATCCCGATTTCGGCAGCCTGAGTATGGACGAGATAACCAGCGCAAGGCGACGAGACGGTTTCGACGATGGCAGTGTCCGGGAAACGGGTGGGATCATCCACGTACCCCACATCGCCGCCCTGCGCGAGGATCAATTGCCGGAATTTTTCCCACGCCGCGCCGCTCGCCACCGCTTCCCGCGCCAGAGCAATGCCGGCCTCGACGTCGGCGGCCTTCCCGCCCAGCCACAACATCTCCCCCGCAATGACCATGCAGTGCTCACGGAAGTCCGCCGGCCCGCGCCCCTGAAGTGTGTCAATAGCTTCGCACACCTCCAGGTCGTTGCCCACGGCGTAGCCCAACGGCTGGTTCATGTCGGAGATACGCGCCACCACCCGCCGCCCCACTTGCTGCCCGATGTTGACCATACTAACGGCCAGGACCTGCGCCTCCGCCAGCGTCTTCATAAATGCGCCGCTGCCCACTTTGACATCCAGCACGATGGCGTCGGCGCCGGCGGCGATTTTCTTGCTCATAATGGAACTGACAATCAGCGGCAGGCTCGACACCGTGCCCGTCACGTCCCGCAAGGCGTACAGTTTACCGTCAGCCGGGGCCAGGTTAGCCGATTGACCGGTCAGTACGATGCCGATGCGCTGCAATTGCACCTTAAATTCGGCCACGCTGAGATCCACGCGATAGCCGGGGATGGACTCCAACTTGTCCAACGTGCCTCCCGAAAAACCCAATCCCCGCCCGGACATTTTCCCGACCGGCAAACCGCACGCCGCGACCGTCGGCGCGACCACCAGGCTGACCTTGTCCCCCACCCCACCGGTCGAGTGCTTGTCCACCACGCAAGGCGCCACATCCTTAAGTTCGAGCCGTTCGCCGGAATCGGCCATTAGTAGCGTCAAATCGGCGGTTTCCCGGTCGTCCATCCCGCGCCACACAATCGCCATCAGCAGCGCGGCCACCTGATAGTCGGGAATCTCCCCAGCCGTGTAGCCCCGCACGAAAAAGGTCAGCTCTTCCGGCGTCAGCCGCTTGCCATCGCGTTTCTTCTCAATTAAATCCACCATGCGCATATCGCCACCTCACTATTGGAAAAGCTGGAAGCGCAAAATTCGATCCAGCATCGAGCATCGAGCATCATCATACCCTAAATCGGTGTATCATCAACTCACAACTGAAACGCAATCTTCATTTTTGACGATTTCTGTCCCTCTCTTTATTGTGGTACAATGGAACTTAACCCGGATATGCCGGATTAAGAAAGGATTTTTTCATGACTCAGGAGTTGAACTATGGTCAAAATACTCGTTGCCGACGATGACAAAGTCATGCTAGGCTTGTTAGAAACTTTGATGGATTTGGAAGGGCACCAGGTCATTACCGTGACCACGCCTGACGCCATCGTGCCAACCGCCAAACGTGAAAGCGTGGCAATGGTCTTAATGGATTACAATTTAACCGGGGGCAATTCTCTCAGCGCCCTCAAAGAACTCAAAAGCGACCCGGACCTGGCGCACATCCCGGTTCTGGTGGCCTCTGGGATGGATCACAAAATCGAATGTACCAACGCGGGGGCAAATGGGTTTCTCCTCAAACCCTTCCGCCCGACGGCCTTGCTGGATGAAATCCAGATGCTCTTGCAACAGCAATAGCCCTCACCCTACAAAAATGGCGTTAATGGTATGACACGCAGACGTAGAAAGAAGAGTTCGGCGCCATTGCAAGAGAAATGGTACAATATTGACCTGCATTTGCACACCCCGGCCTCTGCAGACTATCAGCAAGAAGACGTCACCTATCTGGACATTCTCAAACAGGCGGAACGGCAACACCTCGACATCATCGCCTTCACCGATCACAACAGTGTGGCCGGTTACAAGCAGATGCAGAGCGAACTGGAAGACCTGGAGTTGCTGGAACGGCTGAAGCGGTTGACGCCCGAAGAGGAAAAGCGGCTGCAAGAGTACCGCCGCCTGCTGGACAAGCTCATGCTCCTCAAAGGATTTGAGTTCACCGCCACGTTTGGCTTCCACATCCTGGGACTTTTCCCACCGGAGATGCCGATCCGCGACCTGGAATTCCTGCTCCTCCGGCTGAACATTACGCCGGACAAATTGGATGCCGGCGAAACCGAAGTCGGCGCTACCAGCGATGTTCTCACCGCTTATCGTGTGATTGATGAGGCTGGGGGTATCGTGATTGCCGCCCATGCCAATTCCTCCCACGGCGTCGCTTTGCAGGGACTCAGCTTCGGCGGGCAGACCCGCATCGCCTTCACCCAGAATCCGCACCTGCACGCCCTCGAAGTCACCGACCTGGAGAAGCGCGGCAAAAAGACGACTGCCCGGTTCTTCGACGGCTCCAAGCCGGAATATCCCCGCAAGATGCACTGCATCCAGGGATCAGACGCTCACCGGCTGACCCGCGATCCGCAGAACGCCAAGAACCTGGGAATCGGCGAGCGCGCCACCGAAGTTCTGCTCAAAGAGAAAACCTTCACGGCCCTGCGGGCTGTGTTCCTGAGCGACGATTTCGCCCGCACCCGTCCCTACCGCCCCGGCGCCGAATCCCGCCCCTTCGACTACGTGCAAGTCGCGCGCGAGGAAGGGCCGAACATCGTCCAGGAATTCCACGAGAATTTCAGCCGTCGCGGCGGCTATCACGACGCCATCATTGCCGACGTGTGTGCTTTCGCCAACACCAACGGCGGCGCCCTCTACATCGGCGTGTCGGCGGACGCGAAGAAGCCGCCGATTGGCATCGGCGCCAGTCCCAACCGCACGATCAACCTGTTCGAGAAAGAGATTGACGATCGCATCACGCCCGACCTGGACGTGAAAGTGGACGCGCTGGATACCCAGGGCGTCAAAGTTGTGCGCATCGTGGTGCCGCGCGGCGAAGAGCCGCCGTACACGTTGGACGAGAGCGCGATCTACATCCGCAGCGAAGCGGAGACTACCCGCGCGGTGCGCGACGAAATCGTGGGGCTGGTCAAGCGGGGCCTCGGATACAAACAGACGGCCCCCGCCCCCGAAGTCGCACCGGCAGCTCCACTTGAGCCTGAAGCGGCAGCGACGACGGAGGCCCGCCAGGGGCCGCCTGCCCCGCCGCGCACCGGCGTAGAGGTTGCCCGCGTCGAGGAACGTAAAAACACCCGCTATTACACTATGCGCGACCTGCGCAACGGCAGTCTGGTCAGCAACGTGACCCGGCGTTCCGCCCGCGATCTGTGGCGCTACGCCATCGAAGAAGCCGAGAATAACCCGGTCAAACCGAGCGAGGTGCGCTGGAACGGCGACATCGGCCTGTGGAAAAGCCGCGAACATGGCAAGCAGTTCCGCTACGACCTCGTGCTGCGCTACCACGACGAATTTCACGTCTATTATGGGGTGACGGAAGAGGGGTTGCACGGCCCTTGGGCCGCCTTGATCGGCGAGTAATAAAACGTGAAACGTGATAATTTCACTGTACGGGCCTTACGTTTGACGTTTCACGTTTGCGAAATATTGATGTTTACCTCACGACACTTTGGGAGCTTCACCGATGTACATCCTTTCGGTCTCTGAAATGCGCGCGCTGGAATCCACCGCCAACATCGCGGGGCACAGCTACGCGCAGATGATGGAACTGGCTGGACAGGGACTCGCGCTCGCCATCCATCGCCGCGTGACGGTGAAGGGGCGGCGCGTCTTGATCCTGGTCGGCCCCGGCAACAACGGCGGCGATGGACTGGTGGCTGCGCGCCTACTCCAAGAGACAGGGGCAACCGTCACGGCCTATCTCACGCAACCGCGCAATGCAGCCGAAGACCCGGTCTACCGCCAGGCGCAGGAACGCCGCGTGACGATGATCTACGCCGACGCGGATCGGAATGGGGAGGAATTGGGGCGGCTGGTGGCCCAGTGTCACATTCTCGTGGACGCGCTGCTCGGCACAGGAGCCAAGTCCCCTCTGCGCGGCGCGGTGGCGGATATCTTGCGCAAAATCCAGAACAGCCTGGCGCAGCCTTCCCCTGATCCACTAACCCGCCTCAACACCGTCCCGGAACCCACCGAACCACGCCCGTTCATCGTGGCGGTGGATGGGCCTTCCGGGTTGGATTTCGACGCCGGAACGGTGGATCCGCTGACCCTCAAGGCGCACCTGACCGTGACGTTTGCCGCGCCGAAGTGGGGCCACTTCCGGTTCCCCGGCGCAGATTATGTGGGGGAACTACTGGTCGCCAACATTGGCATCCCGGAAAACATTGATATGCCCAAGACCAGTCCCCAGGTCGCCACGCCGGCCCTCATCCGCGAATGGTTGCCGCCGCGCCCGGCCAACGCGCACAAGGGGACGTTTGGCAAGGCGCTCATCGTCGCCGGATCGGTGAACTACACCGGGGCCGCCGCCCTGGCCGCGAGCGCGGCTGTACGCGCGGGCGTTGGGCTGGCTACCCTGGCGATTCCCAACCTGCTGCACGCCGCCCTCGCGCCGCTCGCGCCGGAAGCTACATATCTGCTGCTGCCGCACACGCTTGGCGTGTTGGACGTCCCCGCCATCGCCGTGCTGGCGGAGAAGTTGGGGGATTACTCGGCGCTGCTGTTGGGGCCAGGATTGAGCCATACCGCTGAGACGACGGCTTTCCTCCGGGGGTTGTTGGGGCTGGAGCCGAAGAAACGCAACGCGGGCTTTCTCCCCGCCGCCTCAGAATCGTCCTTCAGCGCGGCGCGGCAGTTCCCGCCGCTGGTGGTGGACGCGGACGGGTTGAATATCCTCAGCGAAATCCCTGACTGGCCCACGCTTTTGCCGGACGAAACGATCCTGACCCCCCACCCCGGCGAGATGGCGCGGCTGACCGGCCTTGACGCCGCCGAAATTCAGGAGAACCGGCTGGAGATGGCGCGCAAGTACGCGCACACGTGGGGCCATGTCGTCGTGCTCAAAGGCGCGTTCACCGTGGTCGCCGCGCCCGACGGAGAAACGATGGTACTGCCTTTTGCCAACCCTGGCCTGAGTTCCGCGGGAACCGGCGACGTGTTGGCCGGCGCGATGGTGGCGCTGCGCGCGCAGGGCCTGCCCGCGTTCCAAGCCGCCGTCGTGGGCGCGTACCTGCACGGCCTGGCCGGCGAGTTGGCCCGCCAGCGCGTCGGCGACGCGGGACTCGCGGCAAGCGAGTTGGCGCACCTCCTGTCGGAGGCGCGGCGACGGTTGATGTGAAGGGTAACGTTCGACAAAAAAGCCGCGACCAAAAGGTCGCGGCTTTTTGTTTGCTGAAAAGGGATTCGCTCATGGATGCGACAAAAGCAAGGGTTGTTCAGGCTCAGCCACTTGAACTTTTTCCGCTTGCTTGAACGTGATTGTGGCCGGCGGCATTTTGACCTCTGCCCCCTGCAACAGCTCTGCGATCGTCAAAATCTGGAGACGGGGATAATCCCGCTCCCAACCCGGCGAATGGTAGAAACCTGCGCTGACCGCTTCCGCCAGCATCTCTTTCGTCGGCGTCTCCAGAGTAATAAAGACGCCCATTGCTGCACCTTCCCGATCCAACACGCCGCGCAGGTCGCGGATGTCGCCGCTTTTCACTTTGCCGCTTTTCACTTGCACCAACACGCGCTTGGCTTTACGGGTGGCGTCGTCAATGAAGGTGATCACACCGTCCATTCCCTTATCGCTGCCCTTCTTGCCTTTCTTCCCCTCGGTTTCGCCCAATGGGCGCGCCTTGATGAGCGACAACGCCCACCACTGGAATTGGTAGCGATCATCCTGGGCCAACTGATGCGCTGACGGCAAATCTTCCGGCTCGCCGACGACGGTGTAATCCTGTTTTTCCACCAGCCCAAACGAATCCTTGAGACGGTACTTTTGCAGCGCAATCGAAAGGTTGGTGATGTCAATGCCGATCCACCGGCGGCCCAACTTCTGGGCGGCGGCAATCGTCGTGCCACAGCCGCAAAAGGGGTCCAACACTACGTCGCCGGGATTGCTGCTGGCGCTGAGGATGCGCTCCAACAAGGCCACCGGCTTTTGGGTCGGGTAGCCAAGGCGTTCCGCAGCTTGCGAGGAAATAGGAGGGATATCGCCCCAGTTGTTGCCCAAGACAATGCCGGGCATTTCATCCAGGTATTTCTTGACCCGAATCCGCCCATTGGGGTCTTTGGAGAAAATCAAACGCCCTTGCCGGTCGAGGTCTTGCATCTTCTCCAAACTGACGCTCCAACCGTTGGCATGAGGCTTGTATCCTTTATAGTCGTAGGTTAAATTGGGGCGCGGATTGGGGCTGCGTAAGTTACCAGAAGCATATTTACGCCCATTTTCATCCACAAACCGGAAATTATGTTGGATGTAGTCCTCGCTGTAAGGAGTGAATTGAGGATTGAAGGTGTACGCCTCAGTTTTGGTATAGAAGAACAGAATATCATCCAGACTGCTGAAATTGCGTCGAGCATCATTGTGGCTGCTGGTGCGTTTCCAGACAATCTCATTCATAAAGTTTCGCGGCCCAAAAATCGTATCCAACACTATCTTCAAATAATGGCTGGCGGTGGGATCACAATGCAGGTACAGGCTCCCTGTCGGCTTCAAGACCCGGTGCAACTCCACGAGGCGTGCGGCCATCATCACCAGGTACGCCATCATCTGATTCGTACCGATGAATTGGCGCAGCGCGCTGATCAGCATCGAAACCTGCGGCTGACCCGTTGTCACCAAATCCTGATACGTCTGTTCCGCCACCACATTCCAGTGCCACGTATCCTCAAAGACCCGAATCTGCGCCGGGGCTTCCTCCCCACTTTCGTCCTTGAACAACACGTTGAAGTTACGATTCGAGTTAAATGGGGGATCGAGGTAGATTAAATCCACACTCTCATCCGCCAGGTACTCGCGCAGAATGGGCAGATTGTCGCCATAAAACAGAGTGTTCTTTGGGAATTGGCTCAAGGCTCACCTCCTGGAATGAACTTTGGTCGTTAAGACGCCGAGTTGTCGTCAAACATCTCATGATAAAGCACCCGCACCTGGTCAAAAGGGCGCGCATCGAACGGATAGTGGTTCACTGCACAGATGCCTTGAGCCAGATAACGGGTGAAATCCAGCAGATGATAGGCGGTCTGGATCGCGTCGCACGCTTCGTATTTTGCAAAACACCGGGGCAACTGCGCGGCGAGATCGGGAGGGATGCGCTGTTCCAAAAACCTACCCTCATAACGGATGCGCGGAGAGGTCTTGGCGACCGATGCCGTGTAAAATTCGATAAGCTGAAGGAGCAAGGTATTGATGGGCTGGTTGATGCAACTGACCGCCACCCATAATTCGCCCCGTTTGATTTTCTTACAGGCAAAGACCAACTGAAAAAGCAGCGAGTGGATCGTCCGACGCAACTCAGCCTCGGTAGGAATCCTGGGCGGCTCCTCTTTCAACGTGGCGAGGGTGGCCTCAATTTTGGCCGCCAACGCATCCGGGTGCTCATCATAGACGACCTGATACCCATTGACGTGAATCTCTGCATTGAGCGCCAGGACATCGTCGAGACGATCGTAAGGCATCATCGAGAAATCCACGGTGCGGTTATCCGCAAAGAGCACCCGTTTGACCGACCACGTCAAATGGAGCCATTCCAGGGATGTTTCCTCAACAATCAGACAGACGACTTCGCCGAAGGGAGCCAGCCAGGTATCATCCTGAAGAAGGTCGCGCGGATCATCAACGAGCAGCAAAACATCCAGATCGGACCACTCGTCCCCAGCAAATTCTTTCCGCACTTGAGAGCCGAGAACGACCAATCCGTGAACCGTCGGGGTTTGTTGCGCCCACGTTTTGAGTTGTGTGAGAGTTTCAGTATATTTCGGGTGCATTATCTTCCCTCTTCAGGCTGTAAATTTTCATCCAATCGCTAACACGTCGTAACCATTCCGCGATGCCAACCCATAGGCTTTCCAGCCAACCCTACGCCGTCCTGACGATTTTAACTCATCCCCGGTTGCAGCCGACTGTCGGCCATAAACGCTTCTAAAACAATCGCCGGAACTTCGATGGACGCAAAATAGGCCACTGGATACAGATAATCTTCCCCTGATTCATCTATGACCCGCAGCAATTGATGGCTGGCTGCCTGGGCGTCGGGAAGAATTTGATAGAGCTTGCGCTTTTCCAGCGATGCCGGGTAGCCGTCGTTCTTAATACAGACAACAAATTGTGTTTTCATAGTAAATTTTCCCATAGATCACATCATTCATAAATGTGTTTGACTTTAATCTCTTTCCGTCCAATGCCGTGCGCCTCATACCAATGAACTTCGGCTTTGCACACTGTACCATCGGGAAGTCGCACGGTCGCAATTCCTTTGAGCTTGCGCCAACGTCCATGCCCATAGAGTTTACGCAAGCGAGTGAGATCACGGATTGCATTACCAACCGCAATGACTTCTGTAGCGGTGATGGCGCTAACAATTTCGATTTCCATTGTTGGATGCTCAAAGTTAGGAAATGGAGTGGTTGGTTTAGTCCTTTTATGATACCCCACCCTATTAGCTCGTCAAACGGCGGAGGACCTGTGCTCCCTCTATTCTCGCTTCTAGCCACCGGACAGTTTTTCAAAGTAGGGTAGCCAGACAATCTTGAAAGGTTCGGCATTGGTCAAATGGCGCTCGATACTATCCAACCCGATGCGGAAAATACTCAAGTCGCGGCGGTCTTTGCGATC
>DAOUGD010000298.1:0-21535 GCA_034429475.1 Anaerolineae bacterium | reverse complement strand
ACGGGCAGTAGCCCGTCACCGAAAAACATCCTTTTTACCGGCGGCTTCAGCCGCAAGGCCTCCTCAGCATGGGTGGCCTGACGAGAATAATAAAGCCCTGCGTCAAAAAAGAGGATAATTCTTATTCAGATTAGAATGGTAGAGATGATCATCACGAAAGCTCAAATAAAGCACCTGGAAGATTGTAAAGTCGCCCTGCTCAAATCAAGACTGGGGCAAGAGTATTTCCCCTCGGAGGAAAAGGCCCGCGCCACCCTCACAGAAGGCATTACCAAAGGCGAGATATTTGTCGCGCTCAATGAAGAGGGAGACTGTCTGGGGTTTATATGGTTTGTCTTGAAGGGCGCGTTTCATAGTTACCCCTACCTGCACATCATCGCCGTCAAAGAAGCCTTTCGGGGGATGGGCATTGGGAAAAAGCTGCTCTCCTTCTTTGAGGAAAACGTGTTCGCAAATCACTCGAAAGTGTTTCTGGTGGTCGCGGATTTCAACCCGAAAGCCAGACGACTGTATGAGAGGTTGGGATACCGGCAGGTGGGGATGATACCGGGGCTATACAAAGCAGGTGTGACGGAATATCTTATGATGAAAGAGCGGGATTTTACCGCACATTAGCAACTATTCTCAGAGGAAGAGAGGAGATCAACCATGGAAGAAATCTATCAAATCGCTTATGCGGAGGAACCGGCATGGGACGTCATTGGGCCGGCTATCAGTCAGTATAACAAGCAACAAGGCGGCGACGATCACGCCAAATCCCTGTGTTTCGTGCTGCGCGCGCCCGACCAGGAAATCGTCGGCGGGATCATCGGCGCCACCTATTGGGATTGGTTTCAGCTAGACCTTTTGTGGATCCGAGAAGACCTGCGGGGACGCGGCTACGGGCATCGCCTGTTGGTGGCGGCCGAAGAGGAAGCGCGGCGACGCGGCGCCAAGCATGTGCATCTGGACACCTTTACCTTTCAGGCGCCGGACTTCTACCAACGTCACGGCTATGAGGTTTTTGGCGCGTTGCCCGATTACCCTGCCGGGCACACTCGCTACTATATGCGGAAAGACCTGTAAAGGTGAAAACTGACAAGACCCTCCACGTCGTGAGTTTCTCCGGCAGCCTGCGCCGGGCCTCCTACAACACCGCGCTCTTACGGGGCGCCGCCGCGCTCGCGCCGCCCGACATGACGCTGGAAATCCTCGACCTTGCGCCGCTGCCGATGTTCAACGAAGATATCGAAAAACCCTTTCCCGACGCGGTCGCTGCGTTCCGCGCGCGGCTGGCCCAGGCCGACGCCGTGCTGATCGCCGCCCCGGAATACAACACCTCGGTCAGCGGCGCGCTCAAAAATGCCCTGGACTGGGCGTCGCGCGCGCCGGAGCCGCCGTTGAAAGAAAAGCCCGTCGCCATCCTCGGCGCCAGCACCGGCAACTTCGGCACGGCGCGCGTCCAACTGCACCTGCGCCAAATCCTGACGCACCTCGGCGCCCTGCCGCTAGGCAAACCGGAAGTCCTGATCGCTCGCGCCGAGCAAGCCTTCGACGCCGACGGAAATCTGGTGGACGCCGTCGCGCGCGGCTTCCTGCAAGACCTGCTGAACGCGCTGGCCCGTTGGGTACGCAGAGTGCAGCCGGCCTGAAAGGACGGTCATCCCATAAACCAGGTCAGGGAATTCCGCATTAACCCCTGGCGGCTCACGCCTATCGCCTTCCCACTCCCCGATGGCCCCGCCGCCATCCTGCGATTGCCCGGCGTGCCCGCGCCCGGCCCCGCCCACGAGGCGCTCTTTGCTGCCGCGCGGCGCATCGAAGGATCGCGCGTCTTCATCGCCGGCCCCGGCGCAACGGCGACCGCGCTATGGGCCGCCCGCGCTGGCGTTGAAGTGCTGTACTGGACTGAGAACATCGCGGAGGCGCAATCGCTGACAGAAACCCTGAAGCGCAACGACTGTGGAGACCAGGTTACTCTGACCCTGCAAGCGGACTTCGTCGGGCTGGAACTAGCCGCGTGCGATCTGGCCCTGCTGCACCTCCCGCGCGGGCAGGCGTTCCAGGCGGAGTTGCTCCAGGCGGCGGCGGCCCTGCTGCGTCCCGGCGCGCGCCTGATCTTCGTCGGCGCGAAGAACGAGGGAGTGAAGGGCGCGGTGGCGCAGGCGCAGGCGCTCTGCGGACAGGCCGGCGTCGTGACGCACAAAGGCGGCTACCACGCGGGATTGGCGGTGCGCCCGGTGGGGGATTTCGCCCTGCCGCCGTTCACCCTTGAAACGCGCGACATCATGCTGGACGGCCTCCCAACGCGCTTGTGTACCGGCGCGGGCGTCTTTGCCGCCGGCCGGCTTGACGAAGGCGCCGCCGCCCTGATCGCCGGGATGCGCGTCACGCCCGGCGCCCCCACCCTGGATTTGGGCTGCGGCGCGGGCGTGGCGGGATTGGCTGCCCTACGTCGGGGCGCGGCAGTCGCCTTGAGCGACGTGTCCGCCCGTGCGGTTGCCGCCACCCAAGCCGCGCTCGCCGCCAACGACTACTCCGATGCGCCGGTCGCCCTGACGTGCGGCGCGGCCGCCTTCGCCGACGCATCTTTTGAGACAGTCCTCGCTAATCCCCCGTTCCACAGCGGGCGCGGCGTGGACTTCGAGGTGTCGCAGCTTTTCGTCAGCGAGGCCGCGCGCGTCCTGCGGCCCGGCGGCGGCCTCTATTTGGTCGCCAACCGCTTCCTGCCCTACGGCCCGTGGCTCACCGCCCGCTTTGCCCACGTCGGCGTCGCCTGGGAAGACACCCGCTTCCGCGTCTGGGAAGCCATCAAGTAAAAGAATATTTCACGCAAAGGCGCAAGGAAGCAAAGAAAAATTTAAAAATATGCTTAATCCGCTTAATCTGCTGACAAAAAAAAGCGAGGGGATGATCTCCCCTCGCTTTCATTGACGCCCTACTCGTCGGGTGGTTATTCCCCGCGCTCGCCCAGATGGTGGTCGAGCATGAACAGCGCCTGCGTGTGATCGCCGATCCGCTTCACCTGTTCCAGGATCGTGCGGGTGTTGTTTTCCTCCTCCACCTGCTCCTTGATGTACCATTGGAGGAAACCTGCCGTGGCGTGATCGCTTTCGGCGACAGCCAGCTCGTACAGTTTGTAGATCAGGCTGGTGACGTGTTGCTCGTGCGCGTAAGTCTTCTCCGCCACGTCCAACACTGATTCAAACTCCACCGGCGGCTGCTGGATAGAGTGCAAAACCACGCGCCCGCCCCGCTCCACCACGTAGTGGTAGAACTTCATCGCGTGCTCCATCTCCTCCTCGGTCTGCTCCCGCATCCAGTGTGCAAAACCGGGCATACCCACACCCTCAAAATACGCCGACATTGAGAGATACATATAAGCCGAATACAACTCGGCCTGAATCTGCTCATTGATTGCAGTCTCTATTTTCTTGTTCAGTTCCATCGAAACAACTCCTTTCGCTAAAATTTGACGGGTATACTTCATTGAAAGTTAACACGGATGCATAGTCCGCAGTTCATACAACAGGACACAGAATACGCAATACGAACTACGTCACCATGTCCCGCGCTCAATGCGCTGCTGCAACGCCACCGCTAACCTCTGAAAAACCTCATCGTCATGGAGATTGGTTTCCCCCTGGCTCCTGGCGACCTCCTCCAACGACTGACACAGATAAATCACCCAGCCATCCCACTCCTCCTGGGGTAGATGCACCAGAGCCATCGCGGCTGTATGCATTGCACTTTGCACGACACTGCGGTTTACCATGTGGGCTTTTCCTTCCTTTCGTCAGTCGAAGTTTAATCAATCTATGTTTAGTATAGTCTAAAGAAAAACTAAGTCAAAAAATGTAGACGGTATAAGGTAGAAGGTAGACGGGGAATACTGCTATCTGCCGTCTACCGTCTGCGGTCTACTGTCTACGGTCTGACATGCATATCCCCCACCACAATCCACTTGTACGTCGTGAGCGCCTCCAGCCCCATTGGGCCGCGCGCGTGGAGCTTCTGCGTGCTCACGGCGACTTCCGCGCCCAGGCCGAACTGCCCGCCGTCGTTGAAGCGCGTGCTGGCGTTGACGAACACCGCCGCCGAGTTGATCGCGTTGACGAAGTGCGTGGCGTTGCCCCAGTCGTTGGTCAGGATGCCGTCGGAGTGCTCGGTGCTGTGGGCGCGGATGTGGGCGATGGCCTCGTCCACGGAGTCCACGAGTTTGACGCCAAGGACGAGCGCCAGCCACTCCTGGTCGAAGTCGTCCGGGCCGGCGGGCAGCACGGTCGCGCCGCCCGCGTATCTGGCGAGAATTGCCAGCGCGTCGGGCGTGGCGCGCAACGTGACGCCGCTCTGCGTCAATCGCGCCGCGACTTTCGGCAAAAATTCTGCGGCGACATGCCGGTGAACCAGCAGAGTATCGAGCGCATTGCACACGCTCGGACGCTGCACCTTCGCGTTCTCGATCACGGGGATGGCGCGCTCCAGGTCGGCGCTGGCGTCCACATAGAGGTGGCAGATGCCGATCCCGCCGGTGATGACGGGAATCGTGCTCTGCTCGCGGCAGAGCCGGTGCAGCCCGGCGCCGCCGCGCGGGATGATCATGTCCACGTACTTGTCCAGACGCAGCAGTTCGACCACCAGCGCGCGGTCGGGATTCTCGATATACTGCACGGCGGCCTGGGGCAAGCCCACCTTCGCCAACGCGGCCTGGATGACGGCGACGAGCGCCAGGTTGCTGCGCAGTGTCTCGCTGCCGCCGCGCAGGATGACGGCGTTGCCGGTCTTGAGGCTGAGCGTGGCGATGTCAATGGTGACGTTGGGCCGCGCTTCGTAGATGACGCCCAACACGCCAATCGGGATGCGACGGCGGCTCAGGCGGATGCCGTTGGGCAGCACGCGCCCCTCGATTTCCTCGCCGACCGGGTCGGGCAGCGCGGCAACTTTGCGCGTATCCGCCGCCAGTCCCACCACCCGCTTCTCGTTCAACAGCAGCCGATCCAGCAGCGCCTCGCTCGTCCCCTTCGCGCGCGCGTCCGCAATGTCGAGCGCGTTCTGCGCCAGCACCGTCGCCGCCTGCGCCTCGATCTCGTCCGCAATCGCCAGCAGCGCCGCATCCTTCTGCGCCGTCGTCAGCGTCGCCAACGTATAACTGGCAGTTCGTGCGGCCTGTCCCATCGTCAATAAGTCAACCATCAATGTTCCTCCCCCTCGAATTACGAATTACGAATTACGAATTACGAATCAGCGAAATTTTCGACGCAAAACCCGCAACCCATAACCCACAACCCATTCCCCGCCTCACAACAACACCATATCATTCCGATGAACGGCCACGACGCCGTAGGTGTAGCCCAGGATGTCGGTGATGCTTTCGGAGTGGCTGCCCTTGATGCGGGCCAGGTCGGCGCTGGGATAGCGGGTGAGGCCGCGCGCGATCTGCGTCCCGTCGGCGGCGCGGATGGAGACGGTGTCGCCCCGGTCGAACTCGCCCTCCACGCTGACGACGCCGGCCGGCAGCAAGCTCGCGCCCTTGTCGCGCAGCGCGTTTACCGCGCCGGCGTTCACCACGATGTAGCCGGTGTTGACGGCGCCCGCCAAAATCCACCGCTTGCGGTTCTCCGGCGGCGTGTCAATCGCGGTGAAGCGCGTGCCGAGCGCCTCGCCGCGCACCAGGCGCGGAAGCACGTTCGGCTCCTTCCCGGCGGCGATGATGACCTCCACACCGGCGCGGCGGGCGAGGTTGGCCGCCTGCACCTTCGTCACCATGCCCCCCACCCCCAACCCGCTGCGGCTGTCGCCCACGGCGGCCCACAGCGTCTCGTCAATCGCGTCCACTACCTGGATCAACTGCGCGTCGGGGTTATCGCGGGGGTCGGCAGTGAACAAGCCGGGCTGGTCGGTCAGGATCAGCAACAAATCCGCGCCGGTCAGCACCGCCACCAACGCCGACAGGTTGTCGTTGTCGCCGATCTTGATCTCTTCCGTCGCCACCGCATCGTTTTCGTTGATGATGGGGATGATGCGGTTTTCGATCAACGTGCGCAGCGTGTCCTGGGCGTTCAGGAAGCGGTGGCGGCTTTCCACATCCCCGTGCGTCAGCAAAATCTGGCCGACGTGGATGCCGTAAATCTCGAAGAAACGCTCCCAGGTCAACATCAGCCGGCTCTGGCCGACGGCCGCCAGCATCTGCTTGTTGGCGACGGTGGGCGGCAACTGTGGGAAGCCCAGCCGCGCGCGCCCCGCCGCCACTGCACCGGACGTGCAGACGACCAGTTCGTGCCCGGCGTGATGCAGCTCGGCGCACTGGCGGGCCAGTTCCACCATCTGCGGCGGATTGAGTTCGCGCGCCCCCCCGGTTAAGACGCTGGTGCCGAATTTAATGACGATACGGTGGTAAGATTTGGCATTCGATTGCATAAAGGCGTTACACACTCCTCTGTTTTCAGTCGCGTAGTCTTGAGTCGGGTAGTCGGATAGTCGTTTTCAGTCGCGGCGACGTGCGCTATGCCCATCCATTCTTTACCACAGCCAATGGATGCACAGGCCGATGAATACCGCCCAGACGATAGCCATCAGCAAGATGACGCGCCCGACGATCACATTGTCATCGAGCCAGGCAAGCCATTGAATGTTGCGTTCTTTCACTTTCGCGTAAACCCAGGTATCTAACCAGGATATTCCCATCCCCGTTGCCATACCGAAAACTATACCTATTGCTACAAGACCCGTTACCCACTTACTTGCATACAGATTGCATAGATTCTTTGATGGCGTTAACAATATCCAGATTATAGACCCAAGAAGTGTAAGAATAATCCGCAAAACCCATAGAAACTTCGAGTGAGAATCCGGCCTGTAACGGGTGAATAGTGTCAAGCTTTGAATCGCGCCCCAAAGTATCGTTGCCAAAAGATAGAGCATGTTGGAAGTGACACAGACCCAGGACACAATATGCAGCAATCCCGCTATCACCCAACCTACCAACCCAAGTGCAGTACCAACAAGGCCAATAAGGCCAATAAGGTAAAACCGTTTTAAAGGATCATTGTGCAACTTAGCGTCGTTTGTCATAGTGCCTATTCCACCACCTGCCAGGAATCCACATTGCGTTGTTCCGTGCTGAAATTGATGCCGATGAGGATCACTTTTTTGCCGCTTGCCAGGAAGAGCAGCGGCAGCTTGAGCGCGGAAAAGAGCGCCGCCCAGCCGAGCGCGCCGCCCAAGTCCATCACCAGGCCAAACAGGAAGAATCCCAGGCCCGCGACCGGCAGCAGACGGCCCAGCTTGCCCCACAGATCGGTCTGCGCGGTAATTTCGGCGAAGTGCCGCAGCACGTACTCAATAAGCGTGAAGGAACGCACAATATGCCGTAAGATAGACTTCATTGCGTCACCTCCTGATCGTCCCCATCCCTAACAATCCCGTACAGATTTCCCCTACATTCTACTCAGGCGATAGGACAACGCAAGGCACTCCTGGCACCCTTTCCAAATTGGGTACGTGTCAGACTAAATGATAATGGTACCGAAATCGAAATTCAAACAGCCTACGAGACTCAGTAGATCAAATTTTAGGCTGCATCACCACGGCGGGGATGGCCGGACAATAACAAAATGGATTATAATGGGCGAGTGAGGACAAAGGATTGAGAGCCAAGTTCTCCATCCCTAATCCCCAATTCCCAATCCCTATTTTCAAGGAGCTGATATGTCCACTTTAAAGGCCCAAATCCTTATAGACACCGAACGCACGCTTGCCCCGATTTCCCCGCTGCTGTTTGGCGGATTCGCAGAGCACATGGGACGCTGTATTTATGAAGGCATTTACGACCCGGCGTCGCCCCACGCCGACGCACGCGGTCTGCGCACCGATGTGATCGCGGCGCTGCGCGAGCAGGCGTACACGGTGATCCGCTATCCGGGGGGCAACTTCCTGAGCGGCTACCACTGGCTCGACGGCGTCGGCCCGAAAGAACAACGCCCGCGCCGGCGCGAGCTGGCCTGGCAATCGTTGGAGACCAACCAGTTCGGCACCAACGAGTTTATGGAATTCTGCGCCGCCATTGACGCCGCGCCGATGCTGGCGGTCAACATGGGCACGGGCGACATCCAGTCCGCCGCCAACCTCGTGGATTACTGCAACACACCGGGCGGCACGTATTGGTCGGATTTGCGCGCCAGCCACGGCTACCCCACCCCGCACAACGTCCGCTACTGGTGCGTGGGCAACGAGATGGACGGCCCCTGGCAGATCGGCCACCTGGACGCGGTCGCTTATGGCAACAAGGCGCTGGAAGCCGCCAAGATGATGAAGTGGCTCGATCCCACCATCAAGACCGTGCTGTGCGGCTCGTCCAGCGACGGGATGCCCACCTACCCGGATTGGGATCGCACCGTGCTCGAAATCGCCTGGGAAGCGATGGACTATCACTCGATGCACTATTACGCCGGGAATCGCGCCAATGACACGGCCAGTTATCTGGCGAGCGCGGTGACGTTTGAGCGCTTTGTGGACACGTTGGAAGGGACGCTGCGTTACGTCAAGGCGAAACGCCGCAGCACGCACGATGTCTACCTCTCGTGGGACGAGTGGCAGGTGTGGTACAAGGGCGATCCCTTGCAGGGCAACTGGACTGAAGCGCCGCATCTGGCCGAGGAGATCTACAATCTCGAAGACGCCCTGGTCGTGGCGCAGTGGCTCAACGTCTTCCTGCGCAAGAGTCATGTGTTGAAGATCGCCTGTGTGGCGCAGATCGTCAACGTGATTTCGTGGCTGCACACCCGCCGCGACGCCCTGCTCAAGCAGCCTTCGTTCTACGTCTTCCAGCAGGTCAGCAATCTGGCGCGGGGCAATGCGCTGGACGTGTTCGTCAAAGCGCCGCCGGTGGAGACCCCCCAATACGGCGCAGTCCCCGCGCTCGACGTGTCCGCCAGCTTTGACCCCGAAACCCAAAAGACCGCGATCTTCCTGGTCAACCGCAGCCAAACCGAGACGGTGTCCACCAACATCGTCTGGCAGAGCGCGGCGCCGCGCCAGATCGCCGGCGTGACGCAGCTTACCGGGCCGGACGTCAAGGCGACGAACACCTACGAACATCCCGACGCCGTCGTTCCCCACCCGGTCGCCGGCGTTCAGATGGACGGCAACACGCTGTCCCTGGCCCTACCGCCTCTGTCGTTCACCGTGGTCAGCGCCTGATGTAGTTGGGGATGGCAAGCTGCCGGCTTGCCATCCCCCCTCTTTGGTTGGGACGGTTCGTAGTAACGGCTTCAGCCTTCCCAGAGACCGCTAAAGCGGTTACTACGAACGGGCTTGCTCACCCACCCATTCCCCCTGCGCCTTCCCCTGGTGATGGCGCAACATCGCCCCAGACACAACGCAAAGGATCAGCTCCGACACGGCCTCCGAGGCCCAGATGCCGGTCAAGGCGAACCAGCGGGAGGCCAGCAGCAGCACCGGCAGTTTGACCAGCAGGATGCCGCCGAGGGTCAATCCCAGGGCTTCCGGCGCCTTGCCCACCGCTTGAAAATACGCCGCCACCAACATCGCCACCCCGCTCAGGGGATAGGACAGCGCCAGCCAGCGCAAGGCGATTGGCCCTTCGGCCATAATGGCGCTTTCCTGGGAAAGCACGGCGATGAGGGCGGCCGGAATCAGCAGACAAACGCCGCCGACGAGCAGCCCGTAGCCGACCGTCGCGCCGAGGGACAGCGTGAGCGTCCGGCGGACCCGGTCGAAGCGCTTCTGCCCGAAGTTGTAGCCCACCAACGGCTGCATCCCCTGCACAATGCCGGTCTGGGGCATACTCAGCGAGGCGTAGAGGCGGTTGACGATGGCAAAGACGCCCAGGGCGCTGTCGCCGCCCAGCAGCCGGAGCAGGTTGTTGGTGACGATGACGATCAGGCTGGCGCTGAGGCTCTTGAGAAACGAGGGCAACCCGATCATCAGCACTTCGCCGATGATGGACTTGTCCGGCTTGAAATAGGCGGCCTTGATCCGGTAGGAACGGTTAGGGCGGAAAAAGAAGAAGTAGACGCTCATCCCGGCGGAGATGGCCTGCCCGATGACGGTCGCCCAGGCGGCCCCGCCCACCCCGGTGCGCAACACCATGATGAAGAGCCAGGCCAGCACGGTATTGGCGACCACCGGGATGACCCAGATAGCGGTCGAGAAGCGGATGTTGCCATCCGCCCGGATGATCGTGGAATAGCCGGTGCTGGTCAGCGCGCCCAGGAAGATGATGCGGCCATAGGTGATGGCGTAGGGCGCGATAGTCTCGGTGGCCCCAAGCAGGACGACCATCGGCTTGATCAACAGCGTCCCAAAAACCGTGATCGTCACCGCCACCGTCCAGAAGATCAGAAAGGTGTTGGCCACGGTTTGCGATGCCTTCTCGACATTGTTCTCCCCGAGCGCCCTGGAAACCAACGAGGCGCCGCCGACCCCGACAATGGTGGCGACGCCGCCGAGCGCGATCAGCACCGGCGAGATGATCGAAGCGCCGGCCGCCGCCAGCGAGTTGATGCCCACGGAGAGGAAGTAGGTGTTGATGATGCTGTAAGCCGCGTAGACCAGCAGCGAAAACGTGGTCTGCGAAGACATTTCCAGCAGCAGTTTCCCGATTTTCTCCGTGCTCAGGCGTTCAACTCTGGAGGCGCTCAATGGGTTGTTAGCCACTGCATGGCCCCGCCGATGATAGCCTTGGAGGCGTTAAAAATGTCATCGGTATCGTAATGGCGGTAATAACATTCCGTATTCATGATCAGGCCGAGGTGCAGGGTGTAAAGGTAACAACGCTGCTCTTCCGCCGAGGTGAAGGTGGTTTTGCCATAGCCGCGCATCGCGTGCGTGACGCCTTCGCCGAAAGAGAGCGCCCGGAACTGGGCCTCCATCAGCGGCTCGGCCCACATCGCCCGCTCGAAGTCAATGATGCCGGCAATCCGACCGTCTTTCACGAAGAAATTGGGATCCCAGGCATCCCAATGGACCAGACACGGCGTGGTGATTTCGTCCAGCGCGGGCGCGTGCTTCTGCACAACGGCGCGGATTTCGTCAAAGGTGAAGTCGAACCCCGCGTTTTTGCGGGCGATGTCCGTCAGCGCCGATTCCACGAGTTTGACGAAAGCCGCTTTCCAGGTGTCTGCGCGCAAGTCCGGGTTTCCATCCAGGCCGAAGTAGACGCCGGGGAAGGTGTTGATCTCCCGGATGATCGCGCCGATGTGCCGGTCAACGGATTCGCGGGCTTCGGCGGGCAGAGACGCCCGCACATGATGCAGGTTGTCCCCGACGATCTTCTCCATAAAGAAGTAATCCGCGTCGCACACATCGTGGGCGGTATCGAAAAAGTAAATTTCGGGCACGGGGATGGCCGGATTTTGCCGGACCAGGCGCATGGCCGCGACCTCGGTCGCCATGATATTCTTCTCATACAGCAGGACTTCCGCGCCCTGCGGCGGCGCGATCTTGAGGATGACCTCCCGCCCATCGGCCAGCCGGACGCTGTACGAGGCATTGAACCAGCCCTCTTTTAGTTCGGTGACGGCCTCCTCCCCATCGGCCAGCCCCAGGCCGTTAAAAGCCCGGACGGCCATACGTTCAATCTGTTCCCGTGTCTGCTTGTTCTTGGTTTGACTTTCCATCTCCTTTCTCCCTTGAAAATACAAGACTGTTTCACGCAAAGGCGCAAAGACGCAAAGTAAAAACAGAAACTTGGCGGGCTTGGCGCCTTTGCGTGAGATTTTCATCCGACCGCTGGTGAACCGCAGGTTAATGGGTGATTCCTTTGAGAATAGTCATAAATGACAAGTTAAAAGTTTAGAGTTAAAAAATCCGTGAAAAGCAGTTACCCCATTGAAGCGCTCCCATGATAGTTTTCTTTCTTGCGATCGTTTGCAAGAAGGTCTAAAAAACGACAAGTCTCGCCTAAGCCGATTGACGAATCACCAACTCCACCGGCGTCGTCACGTTGGTGACAACCCCGGTTTGGAGGTACTGGATCAGATTTTGCGCCAGCAATTTGCCCACCAAAGGGAAATTCTGCCGTACCGTGGTGAGGGGGAGGTTGTTGTAGAAGGCGACGGACAAATCGTCATACCCGACGACGGCAATCTCCTCTGGCGCGCGTCTCCCGCGCTCCTGGATGGCGTGGATGGCCCCAATCGCCATCAGGTCGCTGGTCACAAAAACGGCGTCCAGATCCGGCGCCTGATCCATCAATCGCTGCATAGCGGCGATGCCAGAGGCGTGCGTGTAATCGCCATAGGCCAGCAGAGCGGGATCCACGCTGCGCCCGGCAGTCTGCAAAGCATTTTCGTAGCCCTTCAGCCGATAGTGTACCGTCAATTCATCCGCCGGCCCGCCCAGGAACGCAATCCGCTGCCGCCCACGACCAAGCAAGTGCTGGGTTGCCAGCCGGCCGCCCGTGACATTGTCTCCCGTGACCGAGCAGTAGGTAAAGTCTGGCACCGGCACACCCCAGGCGATGAAGGGCGCTTCCATTTCCACCAGGGATTTGAGGTGCGCCTGCCGGCGGTTCGAGGCCATGATGATGAAGCCGTCCACGCGCCCGCTATCCAGGTAGGCGTGCGCCCACGCGGTGTCGCGCGGCGCGACGTGGACGATGAGCAGGTCGTAGCCCAGCGCGTGCAGCCCATTCCCGACGCCGCTCAACATTTCCAGTCCAAACAAATCTTCCCCGGAGAAAAATTCCGGGTAATAGGTGGGGACGACAAAGGCTATCGTGTGACTCTGGCGCAAACGGAGGTTGCGGGCCGGGGCGTTCGTGCGGAAATGCTGCTCCCGCGCGATGGCCTGAATGCGCTCTTTTGTCTCCTGGTTAAGAAGCGGGCTATCGTTCAGGGCGCGCGAAACCGTCGAACGGGAGACGTTGGCTAATCGGGCAATATCTGCCAGGGTTTGTATGGGTTTCTTACTCATCGGCATTTTTCTATCTTTGCAATCGTTTGCATTGTACTATAAAAAAAGTTACGGTCAATAGCATTGCCAGAACCAGAGTGGCGTCTTTGAGCCGAGGGCCGCGAGCGGCCAGTCCACCGTTGACCAGGGCGCAACGGACTTGCAAGCCTTGATCGAACGATTGGCGGTCAAGTAACTTCCAGCCAAAGTACCGGTTATCAAAGGCGCGGGAGCGGATGATCCCGCGCCTTTTGATGACTACGCTTTTTGCAAGTCAATATCGGCTTCTAAGGCCAGCCTCTCCATGACCGTCCTTAGCACCCTCGCCCGCAATTTCACATCAGACTCAGCGGTCTTTTCACCTGCGAGGCATTCTTTGGCGGCTTCGATGGCCTGGTTGATCAAGTCAGGCGATAGTCTGGCGCAGGCCTTACAATAAAAGCTCATTGAGCGGCCTTCATTGTAGTTCTGGAGCAATTCCTCCAGCAATGCCTGTCTCTCTACTTGTTCTCCTAACCAGCTCTCCAGACCCAACGCCTTCATCTGGCGCAAATTGGCAGCCGCCGGCACCCACTCCGCCACTTTTCTTCTCAGGAAGATGGGGCAGTTAAATAACGCATCACACTCGACGCAGGTTTCAAAGCCGCGCTTCTTTACACAGCAATTCCAAATGCTGCACCATTCGTGTTGTTCGCCCTGTTGGCACCCGGTACACCGACTGGGCGCTTGCGACTGGTACTTGTTACACAGTCCACAATACAACCCGCAGCATCCGACGAGAGTCTTTGCTTCACTGGTTTCCATTGACTTATGACCCCCTCTTTATCACTGACACCATGGCTTCGGGTATATCTCCATTTTCAATCATGGCTTTGACTTTTTCTTCAACAGTCCAGAATCTCTTGTTCTCGAAAAAGTGTTCCTCCAACATCCTGATCTCCTGGTCTATACTGACCATGTCCTCGGTCAAAGTAGAAAAGTCTCCATGAAGCCTGATTGGGCTTTCCGAAGTATTAATTTCTATGAAGACGCTGTCGTCAGTGATAGAGATGCAAGGGATCATTTTTCCAGACAGCATAGCGGCAGCGCACCTGTGACCGCCATCCAGCATAAAATACGCTACGGCGGGATGCTCATCCAGGAATCTTTGCAGTATTTCACTGTATGAAGCGAACCGGTCTCTTTGTAGCCTGAAATAATTCAGGACAAGCTCCTTTTTGATAACGGGTACGGGAGATATATCTTGCTCGCCTGCACAAAACTTCTGAAAATAGATAGCCAGAGCCTCAGGGCTGTGCAGAGGCGGATAATCCATCATTGCTATGATCTGGTCAGGTCTAAGCAGTATGAATTCCATACTCAATTGAATGGCAGCGGCAGTCCGGCCAGTACAAGGATAACTCCAACAGAATTGAAGAGGCAGTGCGTGAGGATGGTTGGCAATACGTTGCCCCTGAATCGCACGTAGGTGGCCAGAGGGAGAAAAGCCAGGAAGAACACGAGACAGTTCCAGGGAGTGTAGAAGTGATAGATGGCGAAGAGAGCCGCGTTGACGGCGGGCGCCCAGCGCCCGGAGACCGGAATCCGGGGCATGAGAAAAGCGCGAAAGTACAGTTCTTCGACGATGGGAGCGACGAGGCCCGATAGGAACAGGCCCAGCCAAAGCGTGGAAGACGCAATGCCCGCCGGGAGGCTATTGAAAATGGCCCAGGGCGGCAGCCAGGCGGCCATAACGCGCAGAATGGCCGTGCGAGAGGGAGCGGCAAGCGCGGCAGCCACCTGTGCGATGACGTAGAGCGCCGCGACGCTCAGTAGGATGTCCAGGATCGAAACGCGGTCGCTGCCACGAGGAACCATGAGGGATCTCCAACTCCAGTTGAGCCGTTTTCGTTCGATGATGAGAACTCCGACCTCGCAGACCGCTAACAGCGGAATACAGAGGATACCGGCCAGGTAGATTGAGCCGCCGGCTCGATTCACCAGCCAGGCTGCGAGTAGAAACGCGAGAGTGAAGGGAATTCCAGGAGCGAGATGGAGAAAGAGGGTCTTTCGCCAAGAGTAACGGTCAGGGGCTTGCCATTCTTCGGTCATAGCATTTCCTTCCTTTGTGAACGGTTCTGGGTCTCGATGGCCTGCGGCAGCGTTGGTGTCACAAAGTCTGCGCCGCCACAATCACCTGCGAATGAATTCGCAGGCTGTTACCGAAAACCCGTTGAAACGGGTTGAAAATCAGCCCCCTGGCAGTGAATTGAGTGCGTTTCCAACGCACTTTTCATAGCAGCCGATGGTTTCAACCATCGGGGCGCGAACGGCGAATACTTTACATGTAGTCCTTTTGCGCCTGAATGTCAAACCCGGTAGCCGTGAATCCGTGGAATCCTGTAGAGCGCCATGGCATAGTGCCATTTTGGGACACGGAGAAACACAGAAAAACGCGGAAAAGATATAGCTGTCTATAAAAGTCCGTGTTCATCCGTGTTTTTCCGTGTCCTATAAAATGTTACTTAATGTCCATTTTTAGTATATAATCCTGGCAACAAGGATCGCAAACAAAAACCGCAACGCAAAATTCGTAATTCGCAATTCGCAATTCGCAATTCGCAATTCGTAATTCGCAATTCGTAATTCGTAATTCGCAATTCGTAATTCGTAAAACGTGAGGCTCTCGTTATGAAAGCCTCACGTTTTACATTTCACGTTTCAGAGCACTGCGTTCAAATCAATCCCCCGCGTGACAGCGCGCTCTTGACGCCATTCTTGCTCATCGGCCGGCGGGGCCAGGATTTCGGCGTCGGGGCGGCGGACGAGGCTCAACGCGCCCTGCGGACACGCCAGCGTGCAGACGCCGCAGCCCACGCAGCGCACCGTTTCCACCGTCGCCACGTCGCCCACGGACATCGCCCCGAATTGGCATGCCTCGACGCACGCACCGCAGCCGATGCACAAGCTCTCATCCACCTGGTTGACGAAGCTGGAGCGGGCGACGACGTTGGCGATGCCCAACTCGGCCATGCCGCGCAAAATCCCACACGCGCAGGTGCAGCAGTTGCAGATGTACCACAACCCCTCCCGGCTGTTGCTCACCGAGTGAACCAGCCCGGCCTCGGCGGCGCGGCGCAGCGTCGCCAGCGCCTCCGCTTGCGTCAGCGCGCGGATGACGGCGGAGCCGGCGAAGGCGCCGGGGCGGTCGCTCAGGATCATGCACACGTCCAGCGGGTGCCCGCACGGCTTGCCGATGAGGGCCTGTTGAGTGCGGCAGATGCAGTCGGTCACACCCCACGCCTGGGCTTTGGCGACGATGGCGGCGGCGCTTTCGTAGGGTTCGACCGCGAGATTCGTCCGCACGCTCTGCTGCACCGGGATGACGCGATGCACCTGGGGCTGGACGCGCATGGTGTCGCCAAAGGCCTGCCGGTAGTAAGCCTCGAACAATTCCGCCAGCTCGGCATCTATACGACCTGCCTGCATCTCGTAGATGCCGACGACGAAGGGGAGCAAGCCATAGCCGAGGCCGCCCTCTTCCACCGCGCCGACCGCGATCAGCCCCTTGCGCGTCATCGTCTTAAGCTGTTGCCGCAGCGGGGCCTTCTCAACGCCCAGGCGTTCCGCAAGCTGCGCGGGCGTCTCCTTCGTCAGCCGCAGGCGCGCCGCCAGCGCCGCCTCCTCCGGCGTGAAGAGCTTCGCCAGCAGGCGTAATTCTGCCCCATCCGGCGTCGGCGGGAAGCCGTTGGGCAGCGCGTCCAGCCGTTCGGCTAAAAGTCTGTATGGATTCTCGGTCATGATGCCTCCAAAAGCTTGATGAATCAGCGGATCAGCGGATCAGTGAATTACGAATTACGAATCGCAACTTCTCACTCCTCACTCCTCACTCGCTTCTCTCACACAACGCCAACAAATCCGCCACGTCCGCCGTTGCCAGGCAGGTGACGGTGTCCGCCGCGCCATAATAGAATTTGACCTCGCCGCTGTCTTCCAAAATCATGCCACCGGGGAAGATGACGTTGTTGCGGAAGCCGCCGGCGACTTCGTAGGGCGCTTCGGGGACCAGTAGTGGGGTGGGGCAGAAGCCGATGATCCGGCGTGGGTCGTCCAGGGCCAGCAGCATCAGCCCTGCTGTGTAACGCTTTTGCCAGCGATCTTCCCAGCCGTTCTTGCCGCGCGCTGGGTCGAAATCCACCGCGTGGAACGTGGTGAGCCAGCCGCGCGCCGTCTTGACCGGCGGCGCTGCCGGGCCAATCTTGAGGTTGGCGTAGGGTACGTCCTCGACGCCCAGGACGAAGGCGCTGTTGCCCCAATAGCGCAGGTCGGGCGAGTCGGAGAGCCACACGTCGAAACGCTCGCGTCCCGCACGTCCGTAGACCGGCATCGGGCGTTCCAGGCGCACATACTGACCGCCGATGCGCTCCGGGAAGAGCACCATGTTGCGGTTGTCGGGCGCGCTCATGCTGAGGATGTCCCAATGCGCGAAGTCCTCGGTGACGGCGACGCCACCCCGAATGCCGTGTCGGGTATCCACGGCGAAAGTCATAAAGCAGCGGCCTTCCAGCACCGTCAGGCGCGGGTCGTAGGCGCGGGTGATGTCGCCGGTCGCCCGGTCGCCGCCGGAGAGTGCGAAACACGGCTCCGGCAGCACGTCCCAGTGAATACCGTCGTCGCTGAAGGCCAGGCCGAGGTTCGTGCCCTCAAAGCGCCCGGTGGCGGGGAAATCGCCGTAGTCGTTGCGGAAGACCATCACGTACCGCCCCTGGTAGCACGTGACCCCGGCGTTAAAGACCAACGCACTCGGATAGGGCAAATCGGCGGCGGTCAAAATGGGGTTGCCGGGGTAGCGGCGGATGACCGGACTGGAGGTCAAAGGGCCAACGAGAGGCTCAGCTTGCATCATACTCTCCTACGGTTTGCGAATTATGAATTACGAATTACGGAATACGCAGTACGGGTTACGGCCTATCAATCGAACTCTGTCGGCCATTCGGGATGGCGGTGATGGTCAAACAGTTGGGCGATTTCTTTCGGCGTGACGCGGCTGATGGACAGGTCGGGGATGGCGTCTTCGGCGAAGAAATCCGCGCCGCCGGTTTCGTGGCTGTCGGACGGCTCCCCGCCAAGGAGTTCGCACAGGAAGAACAGCTTGTAGATGCTGAAGGCGTGGGGCGGATGTCCGTGCCGGTCGCGGTCGTAGAGCAGCAAGAGCTTCACGGCGCGCGTCTCGTAGCCGGATTCTTCCCAGACTTCGCGCTCCACGGCCTGGCTCGGCGGCTCCTGGATGTCGGCCCAGCCACCCGGCAGCGTCCAGCGCCCGCCGTCGAGCAACTCGCGGACGAGCAGCAGCTTGTCATCCCGGAAGACGACGCCGCGCACGTCAACCTTGGGCGTCTCGTAGCCGGCCTGCTCTGCAAAGAGATCGCGCACGGTCGTCAGGTCGGCCTCTGCGCCGGTCGCCATCATTTCGGCAGCGATCTCTTGGATGGCGACGTAACGTTCTTTGTCAAAGGGATTCTCGGTGTAAGTTAAGCCGGCCTGGGCGAGCGCGCGCAACGCTCGCGCCCAGGTCAGCCATTGAGGGTTAGGCATTAGGGTTTCCTTGTGTGGGTATTATTTTGGTCGGCGGGCTATGCCCGCCGACAAAAATAGTTAAAAGAATTTATTGCGGCGTCGTAGGTGATGTTTCTACCGTCGGCACAATGCCGGGGCCGGGCATGACGATGGTGGGCGTTGTGCCTTCCGGCGTGAAGATGATCTTGTCGGTGGCGGTCAGCGCGGAAGCGTTGGCCTGGGCGATCACAATCATCTGGTATTCAGGATATTGCTTGAACAACGCGGCCAGGACTTTTTCCATCGCGACGTCGCCGCGCGCTTTTTCTTCCAGCGCATCGGCCTCCAACTTGCGGATTTCCAGGTTTCTCTGGGCGGCGAGGATTTCGTTGGCCTTGGTCTTTTCCAACTCCTGCCGCTGTGTTTCAATTTCCGCCAGGCTATTGGCGCGCTGCGCTTCGATGACGGCCAGTTGTGCTTCAACGCGCTGCTGCTCCAATCCGGCCAGGGTGGTTTGCTGACGGGTGGTTTCCTGAAGCCTGGCCTGTTCCACGCGGATTTCACCTTCCACACGCGCCTGCTCGGCGGCGGCTTCCGCTTCGGCCTTGAGCTTGTCCTGCGCGGCCTTCTCGGTCAACAGGCGGCTCTGCACGATGGCATCCAACCCGGCTTGGGCTTCCGCCGAGAGCGTGATCTCTGGCACCATCACGTTGCGCACAGTCAGCCCCAATTCTGAGGCCGCTGCATCCAGTTCCTCATCAATGCACGCCCGCAAATCGTCGCGCGTCGTGCCGATCGTGCTCTGCTCAAACGTGCGATCGCCAATACAGACTTTCATGGCTTGCTTGGTAAACTGTTCGATCTTAGCAATGGCGACCTGATCGTCGGTGAACGTGTTTCGATAAGAAGACCATTTCTCGAATAGCAAATCCTTCTCCGTTACCCCCGGCCGGAAAATATCCCCACTCACCACCAACCCCAGGCGTTGTTTGTCTTTTGTGATGATTTCCGGGTCGGTGACCGAAAATGGAAGGGCCTGTACGGAAACCTTGACCAGACTGACGTACAATCCGAAATCGCTGTACACCCCTGGCCCTACAATTCGCTTGACGCCGCCGGCGGAAAGCTGCACGCCCACCTCTTGCGCGTCCACCCGCTTCATCACGTAGAAGAACTGCCCGCTGAAGCTGAGGATGACGATGATGATGACGATGGCGATGACGGCGCCGATGATTCTGGATACATTTTGACCCGATACTGGCATACGACTCATATTTCTCCTTTCGATGGTTAAATGTTGCGGCTAAGGCCGCTTTAGAAATAGCATTTTGGCGATGGGGGGCATTGTCCACCATCGCCAAAATACTCACTTGTCCCGCGCTACTTCATCAGGATGAGCCACCCATCTTCCAACCGCACCTTGCCTTCGCGCCGCAGGCCGGCCAGGGCGCGGTTGACGCTTTCGCGGCTGGTGCCCACCAACGCGGCCAACTGCTGCTGCGTCATCGGGAAGGCGATGCGCGTGCCGTCCGGGGTGGGGCGGCCCGCCCAATCGGCGAGGCGTTGCAACCGCGCCAGCAGCCGCTCCCCGACGGTCAACGACACCAGTTTCTCGGCGTCTTCGGTGGTGTTGCGCAGCCGCGAACTGAGCGCGCGCAGCAAGCTCAAGGCCAGGTTGGGTGAGCGTTGCAGGCCGCGCAACAAAACGTCTTGGTGTAGTTCCAACGTAGTGGTCGGTTCCAGCGCCTGGATGTTGGCCGAGCGCGGCACCTCCTCAAACATCGCCATCTCCCCGATGATCTCGCCCGGCCCCAGGATGCAGACCGACAATTCGTGCCCGTCATCGCCGACGACGAAGACCCGCACCTTTCCGCGCATGATGATGTGACAGGTATGCCCGACTTCGCCCTGATAGAAGAGAATCGCGTCGGTGTCGTAGGTGCGCTCGCGGGTTTCTTCGGCCAGGAAGCGCAGTTCCTCGTCATTCAACCCCGCAAAGAGGGACACTGATTTGAGATAGGCGCTCCGTCGCGCAATGGTTTCCATCGAATTTGACCTATGGCAGCTTGCCGGTAACGTCACACTTGGATTGATCCCTACCCATTGTAATCCGATCCCGTTCATGTGCAACCTCCTTCTAATGTCCCAGGGTGAGCCAGCGCAGCGCCAGCCCCACGCCGACGGCCAGGAGCGTCCCCAGGAAGGTCTCGGCCCAGTGGGTGGTCAGGCGCATCCAGACGCCCACGCCATTTCCCTGACATTGGATGGTGCTGAGACGGCGGGGGAGCAGCACCAGCGGCGTGAGGTAGAACGCCCCGGCCAGGACGAAGCTGGCGATCAGGATGCGCTCGGCCATCGGCTCGAATTTCTCGCCGGCGCCCAGATGGGGGACGGCTTCCGCGCCCCACACCCCGCGCACGATGAAGCGGAGCAGCACCCAGGCCGGTTGCAGCAGCAGCGTGTAGCCGATGGCCCCGGTCAGCAGCGCGGGGGTGAGCAGTCGGTTGATTTCTGGGTAGCTGCTGTGAGTCGGGGCGTGGCTCAGGAATACGGTCAGGGCGATGATGATCAAATGCGCGGCCTGATCCAGCAGATAGTACCGCATCTCCTCTTGAGTATTTTTCGGGTGAACCCCGTGCGCTCTGACGACATCAATCAAGGTGTGAGTCACGCCGATGAACAGCGCGTAGGGCCACCAGGTTGCGTCTATGAGCATAGCACAGAGCAGCGTGACCAGTGTGACAATGCCCCCGTGCGCTGCCACACCCCACAACGAGCGCGCCTTCCACCGGGCGATGAAGTTGAACTGCAAGACATAATCCCCTAACAAATGAGCGATGATTAACATTGCGGCCATTGCGCACCTCCTTTAAGAATAGTCCGAAGTCCAAAGTCGAAAGTCCAAAGTCTTAAAAATCCGTTCAATCCGTTGAGACGTCTGTGTGCTTTGATAGTCTAAGCATACCCGTTCTCCTCGGTTTCAACAATGACATACATCACACAACTATTTTTTAACTTGGAATCTATCCGATAACTTGTTTGACCCGCGACTGGCGCCTAAAGGCGCGGTTTGAGGGGTATTTTTTCGTTGGCGGGCCTAGCCCGA
>DAOUGD010000297.1:0-36973 GCA_034429475.1 Anaerolineae bacterium | reverse complement strand
GTGAGGGGGTGAGGGGGTGAGAGGGAGAAAGTCTTTTCCTAACTCCTAACCCCTAACTCCTAACTCCTAACCCCTAACTCCTAACTCCTAACTCCTAACCCCTATCTCCTTTGAATCGTCACCATTCCCGGCTGCCCCTCGTCCCCTTCCACCTGCGCCTCTGCCAGGCCGAATTGGGCCGTGACCCAGAGGTTGGTGAGCAGGTGTTGGCTGATCCGTGAGACCGTCAGCCGGGAGACGCCGGGCGCCAGGACGCAGGGCAGCACCAGTTGGTCGGCCAGGTGCATCTCCACCGCCGCGCCGCTGCGATGATAATCCAACAAGGTGTGACACGCTGCTTCCGCTACTTTTTCTGAGGACAGACTCTTGCGGCCCAGCATATCGAATCCGGCGACCGTGTTCTCGTAACGCGCCAGCAGGAAAATGCCGGCGGCCATATCCTCTGCCGTGACGTGGCACGGGTCCACGGTGATGCGCGGCAGCCCGGCCTGATGCAGCACCGACCGCGCCCGGCTGCTCATCCGCTGTGGGATGTGCGACGGCAAATTGGACACGAAGGCGATGCCCAGCACGTCCTGCGGCGCGCCGCGCTCGGTCAAATCCAGCGGGCGCAGCGCGGCCCCCCCGGCGATTTCCACCGTCAGCGCGCCGCCCCCCTGGGGCATCAGACCCCACTCGTGCTGTGTGAGCCGGGTCTTGACGCCCATATCAAACAGGGTGGGGAGGTACACCTTCTCGACGAACAACGCCGGCGGACTCATCGGCACGTGCGTCCCGCCATGCACCGTGACCGTCGAAGGCCCGGAGGCCAGCGCTAGAGGCAGCAGCACCGTCTGCAACACGAGCGTGGCCGCGCCCGCCGAGCCGCGCGTGGTCGCGTCACGCACATCAAAGACGTACACGCCGGGCTGCGGCGGCGACTGCGGCGCGAACACGAGGGTCTGACTATCCAGCGCCGCGCCCTCCACCTGTGCATTGCACAGCCGGGCCGCCGCCTGCACCGCCGTCAAATGTTGGGGACGCAACCCCGGCTTGCTGCGGTTGGCGCGGATGTTGACGATCTGCACCGCCGCGCCGGTTATCGCTGCCAGGGATACTGTGGTGCGGAGAATTTGCCCGCCGCCTTCGCCGTAGGAGCCATCTATGGTTAACATAGCTCTGATTATAACCAGCCCTGGATGGATGACAAACGGTCGCTTTAACGGATTTGCAGTCCGTAGTACAATAGTCGTAATTTACTGTCACTGAGGTTTGTTGATTTGAAAACCACTCTGCGTGTACTTGTGCTATTGTTGATTGGAATGATGGTCGTCTTCGCCGGGGCCGCGTGGCTGATGCTGCGCCCGCCGGCCGACGCGATCGCGCGCGGCGTCACCGTGGCCGGTGTGGATGTGGGCGGCCTGACGCCCGCCGAAGCCGCCGCCGCGCTCGCCCGCGCCCTGCCCGCGCCGGATGTGGCGGATGTCACCCTGACCGCCGCCGGGTTAGAGTGGCGGCTCCCCTGGGACAACGTCGGCCAGCAGTACGACATTGCCGCAACAGTGCAAGCCGCCGCCGACGCGGAACGCAACACCGCCGTCCCCCCCGTCGTCGTCCCCGCCGACCCCGCGCGGGTGACGGCCTTCCTTGAAAAAGAGGTGGCTCCCGCGCTGGCGATTGCCCCCACCGACGCGACGCTCACCCTCATCAACGGCGCGGCCGTCGAGAGTCCCGCGCAGGTCGGGCGGCGGCTCGACGTGGCCGCCAGCGCGCCCCGCGTGCTCGCCGCCCTCGCCGCCGGGGACGCCGCCGTGGAACTGGCGCTGGCCGAAGTCCCGCCGCAGCGCCCCGCGCCGGAGCCGGCCCGCGCGCAGGCCGCGACGTGGCTTTCCGGTCCCTTCGTCCTGGTGGTGGACGACCCGCTCACCGGTCCGCTGGACGAGAACGAACTGCCCACCGGTTACTATACCGAGTTCACCGCTGCGTCTGCCGACATTGCCCATTGGCTCACCGTCAGTGAGGAAGGCGCCGCCGTCCGCCTCCACGTGGACTTCCAGGCTGTGCGCGCGTGGGTGGCGGGCGTCGCGCCGCAGGTGGGCGCGGAGCGGCAGTTGGATGTCGAGGCAACGCTGACAAACCTGCTGGCGGCCTTTTACGCCGGGGAACGCCGCGCCTTCGCTCGCGTCACCCATCCCACCGGCAGTTACACCATCCAACCCGGCGACACACTCTCACTCATCGCCTACGATCACCAGATGCCGATGTGGCAATTTAAGCGCGCGAATCCCGACATTGATCCTGGCGCGATTGACGTCGGCCAGGTCATCACCATCCCTTCCGTGGATGTCCTGTTCCCGCATCCGCTGATCCCCGGCAAGCGCATTGACGTGGATTTGTTCCAGCAGCAGGTGCGCGTTTTTGAGAACAGCGCGCAAATTTACACCTTCACCGTCTCCACCGGCATCTCGCGCACGCCCACCATCGCCGGGCAGTTCCAGATTTTGTTCAAGGAAGAAGACGCCTTCGCCAAACGGTGGCAGTTGGATATGCCATACTTTATGGGCGTCTACGAAGAGGACGAGGGCTTCTACAACGGCTTCCACGAGCTGCCCATCACCCATTATGGCACGCGGCTCTCGGCCGGCGTGCTCGGCTACCCCGCCTCCTTCGGCTGCATCATTCTCGACGTGGGCGACGCCGAAACGCTCTACCACTGGGCTGACGTGGGCACGCTCGTCCACATCATCGGCTACGCCCCCGGCACCCCTTCCTGGCAGCAAACCCTGGCGGATCTGGCGCCGTTGGAAGGAACGGGGGACGGGGAGTAGCAATAAGAAATGTGTAAAGAGTAATGGGAAATGCGTACGAGTTACTCATTTCTCATTTCCCATTTCCCATCACGAAAGGAGCAACGTTATGACTACTGTATCGCCGCCCCGTCATCGTTGGGGTATCATCATTCTCTGGGTGTTGGCCTTTATCGCCGTGGGGATTGGCGCTACGTGGCTGTCCCACCGCCTGATCCCCCGCCCGGTGGTGGGGATCATCAAAGTCAACGTAGACATCTTCGCCACCGGCACGGATTATTCCTTCGGCAGCATGGAACTCTTTCAGGCGGAAATTGACCGCGCGCGGCAAGATCGACGGATCAAGGCCGTCGTCGTACAGTTCGACTCGCCCGGCGGTGAAGTCGTCGCCAGCCAGACGCTTTACCTGGAATTGCAAGCGCTGCGCCGGGGAATGCCCGTCGTCGGCGCCATCAACACGATGGCGGCCAGCGGCGCGTACTACGCGGCCATGGCGACCGAGCCGCTCTACGCCCGGCCTTCGTCCAGCGTGGGCAACGTCGGCGTGTGGGGCTACTTCCCGGACGACCTGGCCGTCAACGACGTGATCCTCGCCAGTGGCCCTTTCAAGCTCTCCGGCAGCAACCGCGACGAGTTCCTGCGTGAGATTGAGGGGATCAAACAGGAATTCATCGCCACCGTCACCAGCCAGCGCGGGGAGCGCCTGCAAATCACCCCGGTGGATCTGTCGCAAGGATTGATGTACCCCGGACGCGAGGCGCTGAACCTGGGACTGGTGGACCGGCTGGGCACGCAAAGCGACGCCGTCGCCGAGGCCGCGCGCCAGGCCGGCATCGTTCACTACGAGGTGATTGACCTCGAAGCGGCGGTCATTAACGCCTACTTCCAGAACGAATCCCTGTTCCTGCATCCCTGGGCCGGCGCCGCCGACCCCGCCACCGGGAAACGCACCGTGCCCCCCGGCATTTATCTGCTCTACGATGTCAGCCTGCGAGGTGAACCATGAAAACGCTGCGGAATCTGGCCTTACTGGGGTTGCTCGTCGCCGCCATCTTTGGCGGGCGGTGGCTCTGGTTTCATCGGGGCAGCTATCGCGCGCCGGCCATCCCCACCATAGACCCCGCCGCCATCGCCCTGCCTGACGTGGCTTACGCATCCGCAACGGATGAGCCGGCCCAGGGCGACGGGCGCGTGGTGTTGGACTTTTCCCACGCCAATAACGTCGCCGTCACCGACCTGACCCCCCTCGCGGTGCGCCTGGCCGCGCGCGGCGTCGAAGTTGTTCTCTATGACGACGGCTACGACGAGCTGGCGCCGCTCTTGCAAAGCGTGAGCGCCTTCCTCATTCTGGCGCCGACCACCGAGTATGCGCCGGAAGAGTGCGCCCTGCTCCAGGCCTTTGTGGAGGACGGCGGGCGGCTGCTCCTGGCTGCCGATCCCACCCACACGGCGACGGAGGAAGATGAGGACGCCTCGGAATTGGAAGCCGCCCTCTTCCCCGAAAGCGCGATCCCGGCGATCAACAGCATCGCCCGGCGCTTCGGCGTGGTCTATTTTGACGACTACCTGTACAACCTGGAAACCAACGCGGGCAACTACCGCAACGTCCGGCTGACGGAGTTCGACGCCGAACACGCGCTCACCCGCGATCTGGAATCCGTAGTGTTCTTCGCGGCGCACTCCCTGCGTAGCGACGGGCGCGCGCTCGTCAGTGGGGACGCGGTCACGCGCTCCTCCGTCCGCACCGGCGAGACCGATCTGGCCGCCGTGACGCTCTCCGCCAACGACAACGTCCTGGCGCTCGGCGACCTCACCTTCCTCACCGCCCCCTATCACACCCAGGCTGACAACGACCGCTTCCTTAACCACATCGCCGACTGGCTGGCCGTGGATAACCGCCAGCGCGAAGACTTTGAGGACTTCCCCTACGTCTTCAAGCAGCCGGTGGATTTGGTGCAACTTGGCGGCGAATGGCTGGATCCGCGGTTGATTGTGCGCACCGGTGAGTTGCAGGCCGTTTTCGAGGCAGCCGGCCTCACCCTTGAACTGCGCGCAGAGGCCGACCCGGGCCACGACGCGCTGCTGCTCGGCGTCTTCGATGGCCTGACCACTACCCATCCGCTGCTGACCGAAGCTGGAATTACTGTCACCCTCGCTCCGGTGGACGAGAAGGCGGGGGGCAACGAATCGAAAGAATCCGAGAAATCCCTGACGGTCACACAGACCATCACCCAGAATACTTTGGAGATCGAAACCCTGGGAACGCTACACCTGGACGGGACCAGCCTGCTGGTGATGGAATACCAGACCGGCCGCCGTACCCTTCTGGTTCTGGCGGAAGATAGCGAGAGCGTTGCTGCCGCTTTGACAAGGCTGGTGCGGCGCAACTTCACCGGCTGCGTGGAAACCGATGCCCCCGACAAATCTCGCCGCATCCTGGTCTGCTCCACCGGTGAAGCGCCCAAAGAAACCCCTGTCCCGAAGAAAGAAGATAAGACCGGCGACGCCGACGCGGGGGACAAAAAGGGTGCGATCCTCATCATCTCTGCCGATGTGGGCACCGGCGAGCGCACCGGCGCTGCCGAATTGGAGGCGATTTTGAGCGCGGACTACGCCGTGAAACTTTGGTCCATCAAGGAAGACGGTCTGCCGACGCCCGCCGATCTGGCCGACTACGACGCTTACCTCTTCGCCTTTGGCGATTACGCCATGACGCCCGCCCGCGTCGGCGTCTTCGAGGTCATCCAAAACATTGAAGAAGGCGGCATCATGCTGATCGGCGAACAACCCCTGCCGAGCAGTGCCGAAGAAGTGCCCACCGCGCCGCTTGAAGACCTTCAGGTGCAGGACGCCGACCATCCCCTGATGGCGGGCTTCTCCGAGGACGAAATCCTGCCCCTCGGCGCGTTGGAGAACGACATCGCCGCCATGGTCATCCCGGAAGACGACGAATTTGCGACCGTCCTGGTGCGCGGCCCTGACAGCGAAGAAGCGGACAGTCCCGCCCTGGTGGCCGGCGAAGACGACCCTGACAACCGCTACATCATCGCCGGCTTTGCCTTCTACCGCCTGCCAACAGCCGTTCAGCGCACCCTCGCCCGCAACATCGCCGCCTGGCTGCTCAACGAATGAGGAGTGAGGAGTGAGGAATTAGGAGTTAGGAGTGAGGAGTGAGGATCGCAACTCCTAACTCCTCACTCCTAACTCCTAACTCCTAACTCGCAACTTGATGTACGCCCAAGTCTTAGTCTTCCTGCCGGTCAAAACCCGGATGACGCCGGTGTTTGACTACAGCATCCCCGAGGCGCTGGCCGACGATGTGCGCGTGGGCGTGCTTGTCACCGCGCCGCTGCGGGAGCGTGTGCTGCCCGGCATCGTCATCGGGCTGATGGAGACGCCGTCCGTCCCCGCCACGCGCCCCCTTCAGAGCGTGCTTGACCCGGAGCCGGCGCTGCGCGAAACCCTGCTCGACCTGGCGCGCTGGATGGCGCAGGAGACGTTAGCCCCACTGCACCTCTGCGTGCAGACGATGCTCCCGCCGGGATTGCGTCCCGCCGCGACCCTGCGTCTTACGGCCCTCGTGCAGGCGGCCCCGGCGGAATTGCCCGGCCCGGCGGAAAAGGTGCTCAAGCTCCTCATCACGCGCGGCTCCCTGAAGGAATCCGAAGTCAAGTCCGCGCTGAAAGGCGTGGACATCGCCCGCGCCCGCCGCGCCCTCAAACAGCGCGGGCTGATCAAAGTCGAGCGGCTGCTCTACATGCCGCGCATCCTCCCGCAAGTGATGCAGTTGGCGCAGGTCAGCGCGCCCCGCGCTGCCTGGGACGACGGCCTGAAAGGGCTGCGCCGCGTGGATTTATACCTGCGCATCCTGGCCTTCCTGGCAACCGAAGGGACGCCGACGCCGCTTTCCGTCATTTACGCCGAAACCGGCGCGGAAGTCCAACACCTCAAAATGCTCGAAAGCCGGGGGCTGATCGCGTTCAGTCAGACCGAAGTCGTGCGCGATCCGCTGGCCGACATGATCTACACCCCCGACCAACCGCTGACCCTCATCCCCGGCCAGCAGGCCGTGTGGAATGAGCTGGCCGCGCTGCTTGCCGCCGATCCGCCCCACCCACCCGTGCTGCTGCTCGGCGTCACCGGCTCCGGCAAAACCGAGTTGTACATGCGCGCCACGGCGGAAGCGCTGGCGCGGGGTCAGCAGGCGCTCATCCTCGTCCCGGAAATCAGCCTGACGCCGCAGACCGTGCGCCGCTTTCTGGTGCGCTTCCCCGGCAAAGTGGGCCTGTGGCACAGCGGCATGAGCGAGGGCGCGCGCTACGACACCTGGCGGCGCGCTCGCCGCGGCGACATCGCCATTGTCGTGGGCGCGCGGTCGGCGCTGTTCATGCCGTTCCCGCGCCTGGGGCTGATCGTGCTGGACGAGGAGGAGGACACGAGCTACAAGCAGGGCAGCGTCCCCTACTACCACACGCGGGAGACGGCGGAGCAATTGGCGCGGCTGACCGGCGCGCTGCTCGTCCTGGGGAGCGCGACGCCGTCGCTGGATGCCTACGCGCGCGCGCTGGAAGGCCGTTACCGGCTGCTCAAGCTGCCGGATCGCGTGTTGAGCCACCAACAACGGCTGGCGGATTGGCAGCAGACGCTCCACCTGCCGGGCAGCCGCTACCAGCCGGTGGCCGAAGCCGCGCTGGTCTCCGAGGCCTACACCATCGCCCTGCCGCCCGTGCAAATCGTGGACATGCGCGCCGAACTCAAAGCGGGCAACCGCACCATCTTCAGCGTGGCGCTGCAGGAGGCGGTGGACGACGCGCTTTCGCGCCACGAGCAGATCATCCTCTTCCTGAACCGGCGTGGCACGGCCACCTACGTCTTCTGCCGCGACTGCGGTTGGGTGGCGATGTGCCCCCGCTGCGACATCCCGTTGACGTATCATGAGGGGCTGACGCAACTGATCTGCCACCAGTGCAGTCACAAAGAACGGATGCCCCGCCTGTGCCCGGCGTGCGACTCGCCGCGCGTGCGCGCGTTTGGGCTAGGCACCGAGGGGCTGGAGGATCGCGTCACCGAGCGCTGGCCCGACGCCCGTTTGGTGCGCTGGGATCGGGACACGGCCCGCTCGCACGCGGCCCACGCTGCGTTGATGGGGCGCTTCGTCCGGGGGGAAGCCGACATCCTGCTGGGGACGCAGATGGTGGCGCGCGGGCTGGACATCCCGCAGGTGACAGTCGTGGGTATCGTGTCCGCCGACACGTCCCTCAACCTGCCCGACTTTCGCGCCGCCGAGCGCGCCTTCCAACTGCTGGCGCAGGTCGCCGGGCGGTCGGGGCGGGGGATGCTGGGGGGCAAGGTCATCTTGCAGACGTACCATCCCACGCACTACGCGGTGCGGCGGGCGGCCTCGCACGATTACGTCGGCTTTGCGGAACGCGAGCTGGCCTTTCGGCAGCAGGCCGGCTATCCGCCGGCGACGCGCCTGGCGCGGCTGGTGTTCTCACACACGCACTACGCCCGCGCACAGGAGGCCGCCGAAGCGCTCGCGGCAGTGCTCCGAAATGCACTGAATGAAGCAGAATTGCCGCTCACCGATCTCATCGGCCCGGCGCCGGCCTTTTTCGCCCGTGTGCGGGGCCGCTATCGGTGGCAGATTTTGCTGCGCAGTGTGGATCCGGCGGGCTTCCTGCGCGGGATCGAAATCCCGCCGGGGTGGTTGGTGGATATTGATCCGGTGGATGTGCTCTGAAACGTAAAACGTAAAACGTGAAGCCATCACGTTTTACGTTTTACGTTTTAAAAGGGGGACTAAAAGATCAAGCGTGGGCCAATTCCGCGCCTTTTGCCAGCGCCGCCTTGTTCGGCTCCAGCCACTTGCGCTGGCGCTCGGAAAGATGCACGCCGAGTTCTTGCCCCACCGTCTCCAGTGAGACGATGTCGGTGGCGGCGATGAGGGCGCCGAGCATGACGAGGTTCGCCATGCGGGGATTGCCCAGTTCCCCGGCGATGTCGCTGGCAGGGACGTAGATCACGCGCAGGTCGTCGCGCGTGCTTTTGACTTCCACCAGCGAGGTGTTCACCACCAGGACGCCGCCGGGCTTGACCAGCGGCTCGTATTTCTCCATCGAGGGCAGGTTCAGCACCACCGCCGAGGTGGGGTTTTTGATGATCGGCGCGCCGATCTCGTCGTCGGAGACAATGACGGTGCAGTTGGCCGTGCCGCCGCGCATCTCCGGCCCGTAGGAGGGAATCCAGCTCACCTGTCGCCCCTCGGCCATCCCCGCATAAGCCAGCAATTGCCCCGCAAACAACGCGCCCTGCCCACCAAAACCGGAAAAGATGATTTCTTCGTGTTTCATAGTTTCCTCAACCATAACCGTTATGTTCTTGAGGAAACGTAAAACGTAAAACGTAATTTTTTACGTTTTACGTTTTACGTTTCACGCCTTGAGCGCCTTCACTTCATCCGTCATCTTGTAATCGCCCAACGGGTAAGCCGGCACCATCGTCTCTTTCACCCACTCCATCGCCTTCCACGGATCCATGTTCCAGTTGGTGGGGCAGGTGGAGAGGACCTCGACGCAGGCGAAGCCCAATCCGTGCATCTGGGTGAGGAACGCGCGTTTGATGGCGCGCTTGGTCTTGAGGATGCTTGGCACGTCCGCCGCCATCTGGCGGGTGATGTAGGCCGAACCGGCAATCTGGGCCAGCAGTTCCGTCATCTTCACGGGATAGCCGGCCAATATCGGGTCGCGGCCCGTGGGGGTGGACGTGGTGATCATACCCGGCAGCGTCGTCGGGGCCATCTGCCCGCCCGTCATCCCGTAGATGGCGTTGTTGATGAACACGGTTGTGATCAGCTCACCGCGTGTGGCTGCGTGGATGATTTCCGCCGTACCGATGGCCGCCAGGTCGCCGTCGCCCTGGTAGGTGAACACCACCTTGTCGGGGTTGACGCGCTTGAGGCCGGTCGCCATCGCCGGGGCGCGCCCATGCGCCGCCTCGACGAAGTCCACGTTGAAGTAGTTGTACGCCAGCACCGCGCAGCCCACCGGCGCGACGCCAATCGTCGTTCCCCGGATGCCCAACTCGTCAATGACCTCGGCGACGAGCCGATGCACCACCCCGTGTGTGCAGCCGGGGCAATAGTGCGTGCTCACCTCGGTCAGCGCTTCGGGAAAACCGTAAACCAGTTCCATGTCTTCGGGTATATTTGTTTGTGTGTTCATAGAAGCCCCTTTACCTTCGGGAAAAGAGTAATGGGTAATGAGTAATGGGTAATGAGTAATGAGTGATGGGTAATGAGTAACTTCTTACACTTTACTCATTTCTCTTTACTCATTTCTCATTTCTCCTGACTTGTCTCCTCATCCAACTTCCGCAGCGCCGCCATGATTTCGTCCACCAGGGGAACGATGCCGCCGAGGCGTCCGTAGAATTGGACGGGCGTTTTGCCGCGCACGGCGCGCTCAACGTCTTCGAGCATCTGCCCTGCGCTCATTTCGACGACGAGCATCCCGCGCACCTGCCCGGCCAGTTCCAGCAGACGTTTTTCCGGGAACGGCCACAGAGTTTGCGGGCGCAGCAGCCCCACTTTGAGGCCCTGCGCGCGCGCCTCGCGCATCACCGAGAGGCAAATGCGCCCCACCGTCCCGTAGGCCACCAGCAGCAGGTCGGCGTCGGCGGTCTCGTATTCCTTGCAGCGTACTTCGTTTTCGCGGATGACGGCCAGTTTGGCTTGCAAACGCCAGTTGACTTCTTCCAGGCGGTCGGGATTCAGATAGAGCGACGTGATCAGGTTCATGTCGCGATCCTGCGCGCCAGTGACGGCCCAGGCGGGACGTTCCTTGCGCACCGGCTGCATCGGCGGCAGTTCGGCGGACTCCATCATCTGGCCGATGGCGCCATCGCCGGCGATGAGGACGAGGGTGCGGTATTTTTCCGCCAGATCGAAGGCCAGGCCCATCATATCAATGATTTCCTGCACGCTCGCGGGAGCCAGCACGATGGGACGGAAGTCGCCGTGGCCGGCCGTCTTGGTCATAAGAAAATAGTCGCCCTGCGACGGCTGGATGTTGCCCAGGCCCGGCCCGCCGCGCATCATGTTGACGACGACGACGGGAATTTCCGATCCGGCGATGTACGACAACCCTTCCTCCATCAGCGAGAAGCCGGGGCCGGACGTGGACGTCATCACCCGCACGCCGGAACACGCCGCGCCGTAGACCATGTTGATCGCGCCGAGTTCGCTTTCGGCCTGGAGAAAGACGCGGCCTTCTTCGAGCATCCGCCCGGAGAGATGTTCCAGCGCCTCGCTCTGCGGCGTGATGGGGTAGCCGAAGTATGCCTCCAATCCATACCGCAGCGCCGCCTCCGCAAACGCGACGTTGCCTTTGAGTAGTTCTTTAACCATACCTTGCTCCTTGCGAATAAGTGCGTATTCCGTATTGCGTAGTGCGTAAACGGAATACGGTTACACTGTCGCCATTTCCACCACGGTCGGCTTGACCGTCGTTTTCACCTGCCGGTACACCGTGAACACCACGTCCGGGCAGATGCGGGCGCACGAGGCGCAGCCGATGCACTGTTCCGGGTCGGTTACACTCACGGGATGATACCCCTTCGCATTAAACGTATCCTTCGACAACACTAAGATGTTTTGCGGACAGACGTGGGTGCATAGCCCGCAGCCTTTGCAGCGATCTACCGCAAGAACTACCGTGCCTTTTGCCATAGAAACCTCCTTCAATAGTCTGATAGTCGTCATTCCAGGGGCATAAAGCGTAAAACGTGAAACGTAATGATCTTACTGTGAAGTCTTCACGTTTTACGTTTTGCCCATAAAGTTTGTTATAAGCCCAACAACGGCATCACCAGGGTCAGCAAGACGCCGCCGGCGATCACCGAGCCGAGCTGTCCGGCGGTGTTCGCGCCCATCGCGTGCATCAGCACGAAGTTGGAGAAGTCTTCCTCCTGCGCCACCTTCTGCACCAGGCGGCCCGCCATCGGGAACGCGCTGATGCCGGCCGCGCCGATGAGCGGGTTGATTTTCTTGCCGGAAAGCACGTATAGCAGCTTGCCGAACAGTAACCCGGCGGCGGTATCCAGCCCAAAGGCCAGCAGGCCCAGCAACAGGATGTAGAGCGTGTCAAGTTGCAGGAAACTCGCGCCGGTCATCGTGCTGCCCACTACCAGCCCCAAAAAGAGCGTGGCGACGTTGATGATCTCGTTTTCCGACGCGCGCACCAATCGCGGGACAACGCCCGATTCTTTGAGCAGATTGCCAAGCATCAACGACGCAATCAACGGCGCGGCCTGTGGCACGAGAATCCCCACCGCAATCGTGACGATAATGGGAAACAAGACTAATGCCAGCTTCGAGACGGGGCGCGGCGCGTAGTCCATCTTCGTCATTCGCTCCTCGCGGGTGGTGAGCAGACGCATGATGGGCGGCTGGATGATGGGGACGAGGCTCATGTACGAATAGGCGACGACCGAAATGATGCCGAGCATGTGCGGCGCAAGTTTGTTGCACACGTAGATGCTCGTCGGGCCGTCAATCGCGCCGATGATACCGATGCTGGCGGCCTCGTTCATCGGGAAGCCGAGCAGGATGGCGAGGATGAGCGTCCCGAAGATGCCGAACTGTCCCGCCGCGCCCATCAAGGCGAACAGCGGTTGCGCCAGCAGCGGGCGGAAGTCCATCATCACCCCCACACCGATAAAAATCAGCAGCGGGAACAGCTCATTGTCTATCCCCGCTTGCTTGATGACGGCCAGCATCCCGTGTTCGGCGGGATCGATCATCGCCGAAAGCGGCAGGTTGCCGATGATGCAGCCAATGCCGATAGGCAACAACAACACCGGCTCGTATTCTTTGACGATGGCGAGGTAAATCAACAGCCCGCCCACCGCCATCATCACCAGGCTCCGCCAATCCAGAGCCAACAGTCCTGCCGCGAGAGTGCTTAGATCAATATCGTTCACGTTTGCTCCTTTGAGGAGTTAGGAGTTAGGAGTTAGGAGTTAGGAGTTAGGAATGACTCGCAACTCCTCATTCCTAACTCGCAACTCCTAACTCCTCACTCGCCACTCGCCACTTCTTTGACTCTACACTGCACCCAATACATCGGGCGGACGATTTCAAAGCCGAGTTTCTGGTAGAGCGCAATGCACTCCGGCTTGTTTTGGTAGACTTGCAGAAAGACGGCGACGCCTTCCGCCGCCAGAGCGCGAACGAGGGCGGCGACGGCAGCGGAAGCGTAACCCCTGCGACGGTGATCCTTGTGCGTGACGACGTTGCCGATTTCGGCGGCGCCGGGCACGCGCAGGCGCGTCGTCGCCATCGAAACCAGCTTGCGTCCTTTGCGCACGCCGAACGCCGGCCCGGCCACAAATGGGTCGTGCTCCAACAGTTTCAATCCGCCGGATTCGGCCAGGGCGCGCATCGCCGGAAGATCGCGTTCATCCAACACGGCGACCTCCGCATCGAGGAGCATAGCCTCCGGCGCGGGCCGGCTGTCGTCAAACACCATCTGCCATTCCGGCGTGGTCTCCTGCACCTCAAACGCCGCCTCGACAATAGCGCGCTGCGCCTCGTTGACCATCAAATACACGTCGCTGCCGGGATCGGTGAGGAAGGTGGCGTAGTTCGCCAGCAGATCCGCCGATTCGCCCACGAAGGCCAGCACCGGCAGCGGCAGGCGATGGCAACTGGCGACGGACATCCCCGGCGAGTGCGTGATGTCGCACTCATTCGCCAGCATCGTCACGTCGGCGACGAAGGTGTAGTGCGCCAGCGTCCACGCCAGGTCTCGCGTCTGCGCCTCAATCTGATGCGCCAGCAAAGACGGGCGGACGCCTGGCTCCACGTCAGCGAGCATCTCAGCCCCCAAGCGTCACCAGGGGCGCGCCGTGCATCACCTGCTCTCCGATACGCACGTGGATTTCGGACACAGTTCCCGCCTGCGTGGCGCGGATGGGGTTGTTCATCTTCATCGCTTCCAGCACGCAAAGTTCCTGCCCCACCTCTACCCGGTCGCCCACGGCCACGGCGATGCTGACGACCGTGCCGGGCAGCGGCGCTTTCACCACGATAGGCGTCCCGGCGACGGTGGGGGCGCTTACCGGGGCAGGCGCAGTGACAGGCGCAGGGGCCGGCGGCGCAATCGGGGCCGGTACAACCGCCGGCGCGGGCGCAACCACCGGGACGGGCGCGGCGACCGACGCCCCTACGTCGTCAACGTGGACTTCGACGACTTCGCCGTCTACAATGGCCCGCACGGGCCGCTCGTGGATGTTGGGGACTTCAACGGTGTAGGTTTTATCTGCAATCGTAACGCGATAGGTAGGCATAAAACTCCTTCAAAAATAATCTGGTCTTGGCAGAAGTGGTACAGGAAACTTATCTCAAGTTTCTGCCTGCTGGCGACACTTATAATTCCTTGTAATACCGCATCAACGGTAGGCCAGTATATCCGGCCTTCTCGTAGGATTGTCTGGCAGGGGCATGGCCTTCATCACCACCCGTGCCGACCACAGCCAGTTTCATTCCGCTTTCCTTCAACTTCTGAAGGGCAAAGAGGTTCAGTTCTGTGCCGATTCCATGATTTTGATAGTCAGGATGGACTGCGAGCAATTGGACTTCCCCAACCTTATTAGCTTCATTAAGCTCATAAACCACAAAGCCAACCACTTTCCCATCCACTTCGGCGACCCAGGTGATAAGTTTCTCATTATGAAAAGCCTTTTCAATTGCCTCTTTTTGACTTTTACGCCAGTCAGGGTAAATCGCGAGGGGATAGAGTTTCGGACCTAGTATTTTTTCCCATGAGGTAAACACTGGCTCCCATGCCAGCAGGGAAAGGTTAAGCAGGTCGTTGATATCGCTGTTATGGAGGGGACGAATTTGCAAATTCACATCAATTCCTTGAGTCAGAGATTGAGGATCACCGATGTTCTTGAAACTTATCTTTGCTTCCGACGTGCATCATAAGCGCCCCGCCACGCCAAATGCCGCGCGCGCACAACAGCGTTCCAGGCCCCCGTAGATGCCGGCGACGCGACCGGCACGCTCTGCGTTGCCAGCGCCGTTGCGACGGCAGCCGCAGCAGCAACATACCGGGGCGATTGCGCCGCTTCAGCCAACGCGACACTCACCGCCGCCGCCGCCGCAAGATGCCGGGAACTGAGGACTGAGGACTGAGGACTGAGGACTGAGGACTGAGGACTGAGGACTGAGGACTGAGGACTGAGGACTAACGAATGCGGACTGTCAGCCGCTGGCTTATCCTTGACAAACGCCGTCAGCGCGTACATACCTGCCACCAGCAGCCCGATGGCCGCAAACGTCATCCCCATTCCGACAAGGGTTAAAATAAGGGCTTGTGTTAGTTCCATAGTTTTTAGTCCGTAGTCCGTAGTCCGTAGTCCATCATTCGTAATTCGTAATTCGCTGATCCGCTGATCCGCTGATCCGCTGATCCGTCAATTCGCTCACTCGCAACTCCTCACTCCTCACTCCTAACTCGCCCCTCGCTACACCGGCATCACGCCATGCTTTTTTGGCAGGGTGTGTCGCACTTGCTCGCGGAGCGTCCGCAGGGCGTTGATGAGGATAGGGCGGGTTTGCGCAGGTTCGATGACGTTGTCCAGAATGCCGCGTTCCGCCGAGTAGTACGGGTTGGCATAGCGGGTACGGTATTCGTCAATCAACTGCGCGCGGGCGGCGTCCGGGTCTGCGGCGGCTTCCAACTCGCGGCGATTCACCACGTTGACCGCTGCGTCCGGCCCCATCACGGCCATCTCCGCCGACGGCCAGCCGAAGTGCAGGTCGGCCCCCAGGCTTTTGCTGCCCATGACGATGTACGCGCCGCCGTAGCCCTTGCGCGTGACGACGGAAATCTGCGGCACGGTCGCCTCGACGTAGGCGTAGATGATCTTCGCGCCGTGGCGGATGATGCCGCCGTGCTCCTGCCCCACGCCCGGCAGGAAGCCCGGCGAATCGGCAAAGGTGATGAGGGGCAAGTTGAACGCATCGCAGAAGCGCACGAAGCGGGAAATCTTGTCGGAGGCATTGATGTCAATCGCGCCGGCCATCATCAACGGCTGCTGCGCGACGACGCCGATGGCCTTCCCACCCAGCCGCGCAAAGCCGACGAGCGCGTTCTGCGCCCAGTCTGCCTGCACCTCAAAGAAGCTATCCGTGTCCATCACGCTGTGGATGACGGTGCGCATGTCGTAAGGTTCGTTGGGCGCTTCCGGGACGAGCGTGTTGAGCGCGGGCGCAGTGCGGCGCGGGTCGTCGGTGGGCGGGAGCGCCGGCGCGTCCTCGACGTTGTTGGACGGCAGATAGGAGAGCAGCCGACGCGTCGTCGCCAGCGCGTCGTCCTCGTCCGTTGCCAGGAAGTGCGCTACGCCGCTCACGCTCGTGTGGATAGGCGCGCCGCCGAGTCCCTGGTGGTCAATCTCTTCTTTCGTGACGCTCTTCACCACGTCCGGCCCGGTGATGTACATCAGCGAGGTCTGGTCGGCCATGATGATGAAGTCGGTAAGGGCGGGGCTGTACGACGCGCCGCCGGCGCACGGGCCGAGCATCACCGAAATCTGCGGGATGACGCCGGAGGCCAGCGCGTTCTGGCGGAAAATTTCGCCGTAGCCCTGGAGCGCGGCCACGCCCTCCTGGATGCGCGCCCCGCCGGAGTCCAGCAGGCCGATGATGGGGACGCCGTTGCGCAGCGCCAGCTCCTGCACCTGCGTGATCTTGCGGGCGTGCGCCAGCGAGACCGATCCGCCGTACACGGTGAAATCCTGCGCGTACACGCAGACCGCGCGCCCATCTATGGTTCCGTAGCCCGTCACGACGCCGTCGCCGGGGATGGCGTACATATCCTCCGGGTGCGCCAGCGTGAACGGCTGAAGCTCCTGGAACGAGCCGAAGTCGAGCAGCGCCGCGATGCGCTCGCGCGCCGTCAGCTTGCCTTTGGCGTGCTGCTGCTCGACACGCTGCGGCCCGCCGCCCTCCTGCGCCCGCGCCTGCCAGGTGCGCAATTCGGTCAAACGTGGGTTGTCTTCAGATATAGTCACATGACCTCCAATTCAAGTAATGAGAAATGCGTAATAGGTAATGAGTGAATTCACTCATTACTCATTACCTCTTACTCATTACTTCTTTCATCATTTCTCACTTCTCACCCACCGCTGCCACCACCGTCCCCGCCATCAGCGTTTGCCAGGCGACGGAATGCAGGCCAGCCTGTGCCATCGTGTCCGCCAATGTCTGGGGAGAGAGAAACTGCTGCACCGAGCGGGGCAGATAGTGGTAGGCCTGCCGATTGCCGGACATCAGCCCACCGACGAGCGGCGGCAAGGTGAAAAAATACAGGCTGAACAGCCATTTCATCGGGAATTTCTGCGGCCAGGTCATTTCCAGGCAGACGACGCGCCCGCCCGGTCTGACCACGCGCCGCTGTTCGCGCAACGCCTGCGCCACGTCCGGCACATTGCGCATCATAAACACGGACGTCACGGCGTCGAAGGTGTCGTCCGGGTAGGGCATCCGCAGCCCGTCGGCGGCCATCCAGGCGATGGTGCGGGCGGCGTCTTTGCGCTGCGCCTGCGCCAACATCGCCGGCGTCAAGTCCGCGCCGACGATGCGCAGCGCCGGGTATTGCCGCCGCGCCAGCAGCGCCAGGTCGCCCGTGCCGGTCGCCACATCCAGCAGCCGCCCTTCCGCCGGAAGCTGCGCCAACTCAAGCGCGCGCCGCCGCCAGCGTTGATCCTGGCCCAGCGAGAGCAGCCGGTTGACGGCATCGTAAGAGCGCGCGATGCTGCGGAACATGGTTGGGATGGCGGAAGCCGGTTGTGTGTCTTGCGTCATTGAAAAGTCCCTGACATAACCTAGCCCACGGATTCCTCACAAAAACCGTTCGGAATGACATGATCCCGTGGGCCTGGATTGGTTGCATTATAGCCCCCTTCAAAGGGCATCCGTAGTGGGAACTGTCACTTTCGCAATGGAGAAGTTTCCCTGTCATTCACTGTGTGAAACGTCAAACACACCTGAGTTAGCGCAGGGCGCTTTCTATTTGTTCGAGGAATTGATCCACCGGGGCGCGAATTTCATCTGGAATCTCCACAGAAATCGGCACATCCATTTGCAGCCGGTAGGTCATGGAGATAGGGTAATCCATGTGCAAGGGGACGGTCAAATCATACTGAATCGGGATCACGGTGTCAATAGGGATAGCGACTTCCTGTTGGCCGAGCACCGGCAGGTTGAAATAGGTATTGACGGAGGTAGATAGCGGATACTCGATGTCCAGCGGCACGGTCAACGTCTGGCTGACCGGCACGACGGTGTTGAGGGGAATTTCCTGATCTATGTGAACCACTGTCTCAAACGGCTCTCTTCCCATCACCGCCACGCTGTTGCGGACGGAAGCCAGCACGTCCAGAGCGGCGCTACGCGCCTTGAGCCAGGCCAAAATCAGCGCTCCATTAAACAGCAATAGGACCACCACCAAAACGCTCAACACCGTCAGCCACAGCTTGTATTTTGCCATTGGATTTTCCATTTTATCTTACCCCTAAGTTTTCTGCCAAGAGATTTTTAACGCAAAGACGCTAGGTCGCAAAGACGCCAAGAATTTTAAATCAAAATTTCAATTTTAGTTCTTTTCCTCTGCGTCTTTGCGTTACTCTTTGATTCCTACAGAGCCTTAAACGCTGCCGCGATCTCCCGCAGCACACCCGGCGTGCGCCAGACCAGCACGTCCACCTGCACTGCCGCCGCCCCCAGGCTGATGCACGCCAGTGCATCGGCGGGGGACGCGATGCCGCCGCAGGCGATGATGGGGACGTGGAGCTGGTTCGCGCCGGGCGCGGCAAAGCGCGCCAGGACGTTGAGCAGCAGCGGGAACACCGCCGGCCCGTAGAGCCGCCCGCGCATCAACCGCGTCCCGGATTCGGCCTTGTCCTCCGGCGCATCGGGTAGAGGCAGCACCGCGCGCGGCGGTGCAGTGAGTGTGAGCGCGTCGGCCCCGGCCTCCACCAGGCGCGGCGCGAGCGCGTCCACCCGGCTGAAGGGGACTTGCACGATAAGCGGCAGGCCGCTATCCTGCGCGGCGTGCAGCAGTTCCACGGCCTTATCCTCGCTGACGTTTTCCGCCAGCCCCAGCTCGATCCCGCCGACGCCACGCGCCGCCGACAGCAGCACGGCGGCCTTGCTTGTCTCGGCGGGCGTGGTGGCGACTAAATGCGGGATCACGGGGACGGGCGAACGTTCCCAGTATTTGCCGTACTGGCGGAGGATGGCTTTCGCGCCCGCGTTGGGCAGGCCGGTGTGGAGAAGCACCTGCTCGCCGCGCGTCAAAATCCGCTGCCCCTGCGCGACGCTGCGGGGGCGCAGGCTGATGGGATTCGTCACCAGCGCGCCCAGCACACCCTCTTCCAACAGGTCGCGGTACACATCGCCATAGCCGAAAACGCCCGCCGCCGGCATCACCGGCGTGGGCAACGTAAGACCGTATTTGTGGGTGGGAGCAAGTTCAATCATAGCTAAAAAGTAAAGAGTAATGAGTAAGAAGTAATGAGTAAAGAGCATCTCCACTCATTACTCATTTCCCATTACTCATTACTCATTTCCAATCTCCAAAAGATCGAATACCGGCCCGTCCGTGCAAACGTGCTTTTCGCCGTGACGGGTGGGGATGCGGCAGACATCGCACGCGCCGACACCGCACGGCATGTCCGTGTGGACGAGGGCCTGGGCGAAGTGGGGGACGGGTTGCAGGCGTACCTGCCGCACCAGCCCGGCCAACGCCGGATAACGCTCGCGCGTACACGCGAGGCACAGACATTCCGTCCACGCGATCAATTCCGCCAGCAGCGGGCCGATGCGCTCTTGCCCGGCGGGCGCCGGCTCCTGGGATTCCAACGGGCCGAGATAGCTGACCGAGCCATCCAACGTGACCAGGAGGAGTTCCACCGCCGGCGGGAGGCTATCGGGCGCGGGCATCCGGGCGCGCGTCGGCCCTTCGACGACGAGGGTGACGGCGGGCGCGGCGTTGAGCAGGGGCCGCAGCGCCGGCAGTTTGTCGGCTTCGGCGATCAGCAAGAGCCGCTGTACCTTATCCACGCGGAAGCCGTTCCCCAGCGGGCCGAGCAAATCCACCGTTGCGCCGGGCAGCAGCCGGGTGATCGGGTGGCCGCGCGGCGCCAGCGCCGTGAAGCCGTCCGCATCCACATCAGCCGGGAACAACGCCTCCCGCAGCGGGCCGCCGCAGTCCGCCAGCACATACTGCCCCGCGCGCGGCGGCTGGGTCACATCCAACCGCACCGCCCAATGCGGCGGGGAGGGGAGGGCAAAACGAAAGGTAGCAGTTTGTTGTTTCATTGTGAGTTGCAAATTAGGAGTTAGGAGTTGCGGGGTTTGGTGGAACGACGACGGTTGATGGTGGAGACGAGGAGGGAAATGATTTCCTCAAGTAGGGTGGAGCGTTGCTCCACTAGCTCTGCGGAAAAGATGTGATGGCAGCGATAGTACCAGCCTTGCGCCTCACGGGCCGATCCGAGGCTATAACGCAAAAATTGATCGTATTCCTTGTATTGGATCCCATGTCCAAACCCTTCTTCCAGGTTCGCAGAGATGGAGCCGGCGCTGCGCAGCAATTGGTCAGCAAGGCTATGGCCTGATGGGGCTTTCCATAAGCTCTGACAATCTTCCCATACCAAATCATAGAGATACAACGCTTTAGGATACGCCCAAGATTCCCAAACCGGCCCATTTTTAATCATCGGCGCCACAGTTTTCTCCCATTCTTCAAATGCAGGCATTTCCTTCCCCATCCCAAACCTCCTAACTCCTAACTCCTAACTCCTAACTCCTAAATCGTATGAATGGGCTTGCCAAACACCCCATGCGCCGCTTCCATCACCGCCTCATTCAGCGTGGGATGGGCGTGGACGGTGCAGGCGATTTCGTCGGGCGTGAGTTCGGCGACGTGGGCGAGCAGCAGTTCGGGCAGCAGTTCGGTGGCCTCCGGGCCGACGACGACGGCGCCGACGATTTCACCGCTGGCCTCTTCCGCGACGATCTTCACGAATCCGGCGTTCTCGCCCAGGCCCAGAGCCTTGCCGTTCGCCAGGAAGGAGAATTTGCCGACGCGCACTGGCCGCCCCTGTTCTTTGGCTTTCGCTTCAGAGAGGCCGAAGGAGGCGACCTGCGGTGAGGTGTACGTGCCGCGCGGCATCTGCCCCACATTGAAAGGCTTGGTCTTGTGCCCGGCAATGGTCTCCACCGCCAGCAGCGCCTGCGCGGAGGCGACGTGCGCCAGCGGCAGCAGCCCGTTCAGGTCGCCGATGGCGTAGATGTTGGGGACGGTCGTGTGCATGAAGCCGTCCACCTTGACCCAGCCGCGATTCGTCTCCACGCCCACGGCTTCCAGCCCCAGGCCGTCGCTGTTGGGGCGGACGCCGGTGGCGCACAGCGCGATCTCGGCTTCGAGCGTCTGCTCGCCCTTCGGCCCGGTCACGCGCACGCTGACCCCGCTCTCGGTGTGGGTGATGCTTTCCAGCCGGGTGGACGTGAGCGCTTTGATCTTCATCCGCCGCAGTGAGCGGCCTAGTTCGGTGGCGACTTCCGCGTCTTCGCTTGGCAAAATCTGATCCAGCATTTCGACGACGGTGACGTCGCAGCCGTAAGAACTCCAGACGGTGGCAAATTCCAGCCCAATCGGCCCGGCGCCGATGATGACGGCGGACTTGGGCAGCGTGCGCCGCGCCAGCGCGTCCCGCGCCACCAGCACCCGCTCGCCATCCACCACCACGCCGGGGATGACCGCCGCGTGCGCCCCTGTCGCCAAAATGACGTTTTTCGCCATGACCGTCCGCGTCCCGCCTTCGTTCAGCGTCACTTCAACGGGCAGGTCTCCCCCTCTCCCCCTCTCCCCCTCTCCTTGTCTCAGCTTCGCAACGCCCCAAATCACGTCAATATGATTGCCCTTCATCAGCGCTTCCACGCCTTTGACGAGCCGGGCGGAGATTTTGCGGCTGCGCTCCACTGCCGCGCCGTAGTCCAGCGTGACGTTGTTCGCGCTGAAACCAAATTCCTTGCCGCCTTCCGTGACCAGCCGGGCGACCTCGGCGTTGCGGAGCAGCGCTTTGGTGGGGATGCAGCCCCAGTTGAGGCAGACGCCGCCCAGGTGCTCGCGCTCGACCAGGGCCACGTTCAGCCCCAGTTGCGCGGCGCGGATCGCGGCGACGTATCCACCGGGGCCGGCGCCGATAATCACGATGTCGTAGATGGATTCGGTCATACTGTACTCCTCCAAAGATAGGGATTAGGGATTGGGGAGTAGGGGGCGGAGAATGGGCTGTCCCAATCCCTACTCCCTACTCCCCATCCCTAGTGCTGCGTCAAAGAAGGCGATGACGCGCTGTTCGTATTGCTCCGGGTGCGCTTTGGACATACGAATGTGTTCGACGCCCGGTTCGATCCACAGCGTGCGCGGCTCTCCGGCGGCGGCGTAGAGTCGGTGGGCCGCCGCCACGGGGGCCACGCTATCGGCCTCGCCGTGGATGATGAACACCGGGCGCGGGCTGAGGCGGCCAATCTCGTCCACGGGGCGCAGTTCCATCAGCCGGATGCCGGCCTCGCGCTCGGCGAAGAAACGCACCATCGGGCGCATCGGCGCGATCCGCACCGCTGCTTCCAGCTCATCTTCAATCGTAGCAAAGGTGCTGTCGGTGACGACGGCTGCGATCTCCGGGCGGCGCGCCGCCGCGCGCAGGATAGCTGCGCCGCCCATGGATTCGCCCCACGCGCCGATGGCGATCGCGCCCTGCGCCTGGGCGAAGTCCAGCGCCGCCGCCACGTCCAGCCATTCATTATACCCGATGGTACACAGGTCGCCCGCGCTGTCGCCGTGCGCGCGGAAGTCCCAACTCACGACGCCATAGCCGTGGCGGGCGAAGAGGGCGTGGATGCGGCTCAGGCGGTGGCTGCCGAAGCCGTGCCCCACCAGGATGATGGCGTCGTTTTGCGGGGGCGTGTACCACGCGGCCAGGTGCAAGCCGTCGGCGGTGGTCAAGGTGAGGTCGGTGTAGGCGATGTCCAGGGCTGCCGGTGTGTCGTCGTCGCGCCGTTCCAGGCGCGGCGGGTGGACGTAATACGTAGCGCCCTGGTAGGCAGAGCGCAGCAAGGCGAGGGGCAGGACAAGCCCGATCCCCAACAGGCCGAAGAGAAGCAAGTTACGCCAGTAGCGCCAGGTGTTCATAGCGTCGGGTTACTTTTAAAGAGATCGCCCGTTTTGATGTACGAGATTGAGCGTGAAGGGCACTGCGCTTGCAAATGGTTGCAGAAGAATTCCACGCCGCTCTCTTCTGACGCGACGTGCCCCACCATGATTAAAGCCTTCTTCAGCCCCATTTGATGGGCGTCATGGACGTATTCCACCAGTTCCCATTCGTGGGTCTCGCCCGTGATGAGGACGCAGGTTTCGTGGCGGTTGAGGAGTTTGACGCCGTTTTCCATCATCATGAAGCCCCAACTGGTCAGGACGTTGTCGTAGGCCACGTCTTTGTCGCCAATGTATTTGAGGGCCGCCGGTTCGAGCGCGGCGTCCAGTTCGCCGAGCATCTGTCCCAGCGTGACGCCGGGCATGGTGAAGGCTTTGAAGCTCTCGTCGGCGCGATAGGCTTCCCAGTGCAAGCGGTGCGCCATGCCCAGCGCGATGTAATCCAACCGGGGTTGATGGAGGTTGTCGTGCAGGTGGAAGACGCACAGCCGATGCTCCCTCAAATAGGCTTCCTTAGCCAGGTAGACCGGATCGTCGAGGAGGGACTGGAATTGATGGTGATGGTTGTAGAATAACGGCTCGTGGGTGATGATGAGGTTGCAGTCGCGCCTGCCCGCTTCCTCCAGCACGGCCTGGGTCGCCATCATGGTGACGGCGACGTTTTTCAGTTCGTCGTTGGGATTGCCGTAGAGGAAATCGTCAATCGCCGTTTCTCTCCACCCAATGCCGAGGGAGGTTTTCAGCCTGTTGATAAATGCCTGGATGGTCATGAATCCTCCGAAGTTTAATCGCTATCCGAAGAACAATGTTGATAAAAAACCTATCCCCACACAGCACAAGAGGATCGGCATCCCCCATATATACTCCCACGAAAACACAAAGGCTCTCGTGGGAGTGCGATAGTCATATCGCACGACCACTTCCTGTCCCACATAGAATGTCGGCCCTATCAAGTCGGATGTCCAGGGAGTTGTCTGAAACCTAACGCGCTTACCCCGATACGGCTTGAAGGCGATCTTTACCCTCCTGCTCTGCCGCGTTCTGCTCCACTTCACTATCTTGCAACTTTCCACCGTCCCCACACTGATCATCGAATGTCTGACAAAATCATACCGGTCATAGCCCAGATAAAGCCCCCAACCCAGCACAATGATCCCTACAACAAAACTTACCCACTGAGGGGTATCCAAGCGCCCTTCCTCGACATTGTGAACCAGGTTAGCCCGTTCCCTCTGTCTTACTCCCATAGGCGCGATCTCGCCGTTCATCCAAACACCACCTACGATTGCCAGGATCGCAAAGACAGCGAGAAGTGGAAGCCATAATCGCGTCGCTTTTTTCATCCGACCGACCATCAATTCAATCAATTATCCTTTGTCATTATTGTTGACGGCGCCGATGTGCATTTCATTCAAGCTGTTCAACGACTATTGAGTTATTCTAGGAACTTTTGAACATCTACTTAGGTGTCTATTGGATGTGCCTGTTAGACATGGTTTTGCTTAGGTTCGCGGTACCACTCGTGGTTGTAGGTGCCATGCCACGAACGTTTCCAAATTGTTCGGACATCATCTTCCCAATCGATTTCAACTGGACAGTAGTTTGGTGATGCAAGTTGCGCAACGAATACTGATGGTCGTATCCAGCGTGCAACCATAACCTGCCGCTCATTCAACAAATCATCGATCAATTCAAAAGCCTCATTTAAAAAATCGAGATTGCCAGTGTGAACATAGTCACCAAAATGGGTATGCCAATTGCCAATATCGACTCGAAATTCTTCCCCATAGTGTCCATCATGAGTTTGAGCGCATAGACCCACTGCGTCCCATCCATTAAGCCAGGGTATTTCAGCATACCAAGCCCCCTTGCAATAATCTGAGGATTTCACAAAAGGCTCAAATTGAGGAAATCGAGTTAAGAGCAAGTTGAGACAAGCTTTAGAGTGCGCGGTTAAGTTTGGAATGCTCATGTTCTTACACTGGATCCTGTTATGTGCGTCCGTGTCTAACATAGCTCTCGGTGGAATTGAACAAATTTCCCCACGCTTTTTTATCGCCCATTCTCCCGATCTTTAACCAGCCTCTCCGCTTCCCCAAACATCTCCTCAATCGTGAAGCGCGTGGTATCAAAGATGACGGCGTCGTCCGCGGCCTTGAGCGGCGCGGCGGCCCGGCTGCTGTCAATGGCGTCGCGCAGGCGGAGGTTCGCCAGCACTTCCTCGTAGGTCACGGCCTTGCCCTGGGCCTGCATCTCGGCGTGCCGCCGCTGCGCGCGCGCTTCGTCCGAGGCGACGACGTAGAGCTTCAGGTCGGCGTCCGGCAAGACCACCGTGCCGATGTCGCGCCCCACCATCACGATGCGCCCTTGCGCGGCCATCGCGCGCATCCGCTGCGTCAGCGCCGCGCGCACGCCGGGATAGGCGGAGACGGGGGAGACGGCGGCGTTCACCTCCGGCGAGCGGATGTCCCAGGTGATGTCGGTGTCCCCACAGCGGATGGTGGCCTGCCGGCCATCCGCCACGGTGGGCGGCAGGACGGCGATGGGCGCGGTCTCTGCCAGGCGGGTGACGGCGGCTTCGTCGTCAATGGGGATGGTCTGATGCAGCGCGGCCCACGTCACGGCGCGGTAAAGCACGCCGGTGTCGAGGTACAGGTAATCCAAATGCCGCGCCAGGTGATAGCCGAGGGTGCTTTTGCCGGAAGCGGCCGGGCCGTCAATGGCGATGGTCAACGGCTTCATACACGAGATTTCCGGTCACGGGGCGCGGGGCTGCGTCTGCCGGCTCTTTGCGGCCGTGTGGACACGGTCCGCCCATGGGGGAGCTGCGCGTCGGCGGCGATCCCCACCTCGCGGCGCAGGGCGGCGACTTCGGTGTTGTTCAAATAACGCCACCGGCCGGGACGCAAGTCGCCCAACTTCACCGGCCCCATCGCGATCCGAATCAGGCGCAGCACCGGGAACTCCAGCGCGGTGACGGCGCGGCGGATCATGTGCTTGCTGCCCTCGTGGACGGTGATACGGAGCCACGCGCGGCCACGTTCGACGGAGTCCACCTTCACGCTGTCGAAGCGCACGGGCTTGTCGTCAATGTTGACGCCACGCTGCCAGCGATCCAGCGTTTCGGCGGTCGGCTCGCCGATGACGAGCACGCGGTAGACGCGCGGCTGCTCGTAGCGGGGATGCGTCAGGTGTTGGGTCAGCTCGCCGTCGTCGGTGAGGAGCACCAGCCCCTCGCTGTCAGCGTCGAGGCGGCCCACCGGGTAGATCCGCTGCGGCAAGTCCACCAACTCTCGCACGGTTTGGCGGCCCTCCGGGTCGTCGTTGGTGCTGATGACGCCGCGCGGCTTGTAGAGCATGACGTAGGTGTACGTTTGCGGCAGCCGAATGGGTTCCCCATCCACCGTAATGCGCTGCGTGGTCGGATCGGCTTTGTCGCCCACCTGCGCCATGCGCCCATCCACCGCGACGCGCCCTCTTTCAATCAATTCTTCGCAGGCCCGGCGCGAGCCGTACCCTGCCCTGGCTAAGATTTTTTGTAAGCGTTCTGTTTCCATAAGCGGCATTATACCGGAAAAAGAGGAAATAGGATTACTTCCACTGTTCCCCCCCATCCACAAACAATACTTCGCCGGTGACGTAGTCGGCGTCGGCCAGATAGAGCAAGGCTTTCACTACGTCGGTGGGCGCGCCCCAGCGTTGCAGGAGGGTGCGCTGGGCGGTGCGGGCGTCCTGCTCCGGCGTGCTGTCGGGCGCGGGGAGTACGGGGCCGGGGACGATGGCGTTGACGCGCACGGCCGGGGCCAGCTCGACGGCGAGGTTGCGCGTCAGCCCCAGCAGGCCGTGCTTGCCGACGCTGTGCGCCAGATGCGCGGGCGCGGGCGCGAAGGCGCTGTTGTCGAGGATGTTGACGATCAGGCCGGCGCCGCGCGCGGTCATCCCCGGCGCGAACGCCTGGCAGAGCAGCAGCGGCCCATCGAGCAGCGCACCCAGCACGAAGCGCCACTGCACCCACGTCGTCTCGGGCAGGCGCGCGCGGACGTAGGGCGACGCGCTGTTGACCAGCACGTCCACGCCGCCAAAGGACGCCTCGACGGCGCGCACCAATGACTCCACGGCCTGCGGATCGCCTACGTCCGCCGCCACCGTCAGAGCCTCAACCCCCAACGCGCGGGCCTCGTCTGCCGTCTGTTCTGCCTCCGCTGCCGAGCGGTTGTAGTTGATGACGACGTTGGCTCCCGCGCGGGCCAGTCCCAACGTGAGCGCGCGTCCCACGCGGACGGCGCCGCCGGTGATTAAGGCCGTTTTACCTTTCAAGTCCATAGCGAATCCTCCTCAAATAGTCTGTTAGTCGTCAGTCGGGTAGTCCAATAGTCAAGAAGACCTTGCTTGGGGTATTTATTCATCTGGTTTTCTCAGTTCATTACGATCTTCCATTGACTGATAGAAACTGAGCGGCACCTCGATAGCTTCGAGCAGTTCTGCCGGGACCTCATCCCGTTTCAGAAGACCTACGACAATGGCATAGGCCACTGACATATCATGAGGAGCGCCGTTGTACTGCTTGAAAAGTTCGCGGGATGGCCCTGTATCATATTGGTGAACACGGTAACTTAACTCGCCACTGCTGATATGTCTTTCCCGCCACTCCGCGAAGCTCTGATCAAGTTTGGTAAGCTCCCGCTGCAATTCACGTTCGTATGCTTCGGCCATATAGTCGTGCAGAAGCTTCTTGATGTGTTTGGAATAGTTTTGCATTTGACTATCACTCCAATTTCACACTGTGCCATTTTTACAAAAAACGCTCCAGCCTGTGGAATAAGGCTGGAGCGCAATCTTGAATCATTCTAGGGCGAGTTTAGCTGATGAGCGCGGGCAAAGTTTTGGCAGCTTCCACCCAGCCGGCCACCTGGGAGGCTCCCGGAACCTGGCGCACCAGGTCTTTTTCCTTGTTGATCGCGACAATTTTGGCGTGTAACGCGGCGGCGTCTTGCTGCGCCAACGCCTGCACTGATTCCACGCCGGCCGCCAAGATCAGTTCGGCATATTCCTCCCCGACGCCCTTCACCCGAAACAGATCCGCCTGGCTGACCCACTTCGCCACCAGTTTGAGGCTGATGCCGGTTTTGTCGGCGAGCGCCTGCCGGCCAGCGGGGGTGGCGCCCTCCTTCAACAGATCATCCGTTGTCACAATGCCGGCCGTGTTCAGTTTGTCGGCGGATACCTTTCCAATACCTTCAATGTCAATAACCTTCTTCATCGTTCGCTCCTTTTGTTAAAATGATGGTGGGTTAATGTGACACATTGCATCCGCAAGGCTGTTCAAGAATGGCCTGGCATCGAGTGACCATTTTGTACTTCACTCTGCGGATGTCATTCATTTTTCATTTTGCATCCAAAGCCGGGCATTGTCAACTCAAAACGAAGCGCACTGCAACAAAATAGCGAATAATTGTCCAGGGGAATCTCCGTGCTAGAATGACTTGAGATGGCAAACGTTACTATTCTCCCTGTGGTCGTGATCATCACCGGCCTGCCCTGCACTGGCAAGACGACGCTGGCGCGGCAGATTGCCGCGCGATTCCGGCTGCCGCTGTTGACGAAGGACATGCTCAAAGAGACGCTCTTCGACACCCTCGGCTGGCAGGATCGTGCGTGGTCGCGGAAACTTGGCGTGGCGAGTATCGCCCTGCTCTATCAACTGCTGGAAGTCCAATTGCAGGCCGGGCGCTCCTGCATCGTAGAATCGAATTTTGCGCCAGAGTTGGCGACGTCCCAGTTCCGCGCGTTGCAAGTCCGCTATGCGTTCACGCCGTTTCAAATCCTGTGCGTGGCTGATGGGGATGTGCTGTTTGCGCGCTTCGTGCAGCGGTCGGAGTCGGGAGAACGCCATCCCGGTCATGTGGACACGATGAATTATGACGAGTTTCGTGAATCGCTGCGCCGGGGATGGGCAGCGCCGTTGGATATTGGAGGACGGTTGATCGAAGTGGACACCACGGACTTCAACGCGATAGATTACGAGGCCATCTTCACCAGCATTGCCGAAGTTCTCCAAAAGGAATCCGGTTTCGGTGAAGAAACCGGATTTCTTTGTCGGCCCTTTTGACGTTCTTTTGACGCTGTTGGGTTACACTATCTACAACATTTTCCAGAGAGGAGTGAACCCATGAACCCATCGCCGCGTTACCTATCCTACTTATTACGCCTCTGGCAGACTCAAGATCAGGATCGTATCCTCTGGCGAGCCTCTTTGGAAAGCCCCGGAACCGGCGAACGCCGGGGGTTTGCCGACCTGGAAGAGCTGGTGCAGTTTTTGCGAGTGCAGATGGAAAATCAAGCGAGTGAGCGAATCAGCGAGAAAGCGAATCATGATTCTTGATTGATGATCCCTGCGACTCTACGCCCGATTTCCACGGCATAGTTTGTTCCCCGATCCCACGGGTAGACCTGACTCATGTTCGCCATGTACAGGTGCGGAATGGGCGTTTTGAGCGGCGGGATGTTGCGCGAGTGGTTGAGCAGCGGCACCGGCTGCGCGTAAGCCTCGCTGAACTTCCAGTAGGCGCGAATCCACGAGCGATCCAGGGCCGGATTGAGGCGTTGTAGTCCCGGCCAATAGGCATCCAGTAGCTCTTCCGCCGACATTTCAAAGTAGGGATGCTCCGGCGCCAGATAATCCCCGCAGTAGACGATGGTATCGCCGCCATAGTGAGACTTGTCAATGTAGTTCGTGTGCTCCACGAAGGCCAGAAACGGGAAGCCCTCGCGCTTGGGGATGTTGATCCAGTAATGGCCGTCGCTCACCGGCCGGTTGAGCGCGAGCACCAGCACCACTGCCCCCATCGCCTTGAGGTCGGCCAGCCCGGCGGCGTAGGTGTCAGGCAGCGCGGGCGTGCGCTCCTTGAGCATCTGCGGCGAGCACGTTGCCAGCACCGCGTCGTGCCATTGATCGCCCGCGCCCAATTCCAGCCGAATCTGCCCATCGCTCCGGGGGTGGACGCCGCGCACGTGACTTTCCAGTCGGACGTCGCCGCCGAGGGCGCGCACTTTGTCCGCCAGCGCGTCGAGGAAGCCCTGGAAGCCGCCAACGAAGTACCCCAGTTTGGGGCTGCGGGCCACGATCCGCGCCCAGAACCACGCCATGTTCACCTGCGTGTAATAGTCGCCAAACTTCCCTTCCAGGAGCGGCTGCCAGAACGCCTCGTAGGCGCGGAAGCCGACGGCGCGCAACATCCAATCGTGCGCCGTCACCTGCTCCAACGGCTGCCACCGGGGATTGTAGCGGATGTAGGCCGTCGCCAGTCCCACGCGGAGGCGCGCGAAGAACGGGATCGGCGTGAAAGCCAGTACGCGCAGCGCCGTCGCCGCCAGGTCGCCGAGATTGGCGATCTGCTTGCCGAGCGGCAGCTTCTCCACCCCCGGCCCAAACATCGGCTTGTTGATGGGATAGAGTTTGCCCTCTTTGTAGATGGACGTGATCGGCGACGGGAAGAAAACCCGGTCGGCGATGCCCAACTCATCCACCAGTCCCAGGATGTCGCGGTCGCCGGCGAAGATGTGATGGTAGAACCGTTCCAGCGGCCACTCCCACGCCGGGTCTTTGAATCCGGCCGCCAGCCCGCCCACGTAAGGCCGCGCCTCGTAGACCGTCACGCGATGGCCCGCCTTGAGCAAATCGTAGGCGGCGGTCAACCCCGTCACCCCCGCGCCGATGATGCCAATGTTCATGGATTTGGTATTCTGCATAACGTCTCCTCGAAAGATAGGAGTTAGGAGTTAGGAGTTAGGAAATAGGAAATAGGAATTCCTGTCTCCTAACTCCTAACTCCTAACTTCGGTTTTACCGTTTCTCCCACGCCGGGTGTTCGCCGGTGGGTTCCAACCGCTGCTTATCCGCGTTGAAGCGGAACAGCGGCCTGAGTTTGTAGCGGAGGTCGCCTTCCAGCCCGGCCAGTTCCACAAACTGCATGAACTTGCGCGATCCGTCGGGCCGGCGCTCCTGGTACGTGATGAGTTGGATGGCCGAGGCAATCAGGCGGCGGATTTCGGCCAGCCCCAGTCCCAGGTTCGCCATCAGGCAGAAGGTTTCCAGGCGCGACAGGGCGTCTTCGGGACTGGTGGCGTGGATGGGGGTGATGCCGTGATAGCCGACGCTCATCAGTTGCAGAGCGTGCATCGCTTCCCCGCCGAACATCTCGCCGACGATCAGCCAATCCGGGCGCATCTGCGCAGCCGTCTTGAGCAGGTCCACCACGGTGACGCCCGCCGGGCCGCCCGCTTCCAGCCAGACGCGATGCGGGTGGTCAATGCGCATCTCGTGCGTCTGCTCGACGACGACGAGGCGTTGATCGGCGGGGATCATCTCGGCCAGCATGTCGGCAACGGTGGTCTTGCCGCTGGCCGGGCCGCCGGAAACCAGGACGTTGACGCCAGCGTGGATGGCATTCTGGAGAAAATCGCGCGCTTCTGGCGTGACCGAGCCGTACTCGACCAGCCGATCCCACGTCATCCGGTACGGGAGCGGCTTGCGGATGACCAGCGTCGGGCCGTTCAGCGCAGTCGGCGGGATGACAGCGACCAGCCGCGCGTCATCGGGCAAACGTACCTCGCCGATGGGGTGCTCCGGGCTGAGCGCGATCCCCGCCGGGGCCAGCAGCGCGTCCATCACGGCGCGCAACGCCTCGGCGGACTCGAACTTCACGCTCGTCGCCTCCAACTTGCGGTAACGATCCACATACACCATGTCCGGCGCATCCACCATGATTTCGAGGACGTCCGGGTCGCTGTACAACGGGGCCAGTGGCCCTAAGGCGGTAAGAATTTCTTGCGTGTTCATCAGTATCTCCTTTGCTGTGCTGACTGCGGAAGCCGAGTGCTGAGGACTGAGGGCTGAGGACTGAGGACTGAGTGCTTCCAGATTTGTCTTTAGCATAGCACAAGCCGGTGATGGATACATCTGCCGTCGCCACAGGTAACGACCTGTCAAAGTCCACAGGATCGCCCCTCAACAAGTTGAGGACTCCGAACTCCTCCCATTCGCTGATCCGCTGATCCGCTGATCCGCCACTCGCCATTCGCCATTCGTAATTCGCTATTCGCTATTCGCTATTCGCTATTCGCACCCACCCCCGCGCCAGCGCCAACGCGACCGCTTCGGTGCGAGACTGCGCGCCGGTTTTGTTGAAGATGGCGTTCATGTGGAACTGCACCGTGCGGTCGCTGATGCCGAGCCGGTAGGCGATTTCCCGGTTGGTCAGCCCCTGCGCCGCGAGCGTGAGCACCTCGTACTCGCGGGGCGAGAAGGGATGCGCTGCCGGCGCGGGCGGGACGGCCTGCGTTTCGAGGTCGCACGCCTCGTTCAACGCCTGCCGCGCCAGTTCGCCCAGCGTGGCAACGGCGGCGCGGGCCGGATAGTTGTCGGGCGGCAGCGCGCGCTCATAGGCGTGCGCTTGGGCGACGAGCAGTTCCAGCGTCTCCAATAACTCCGCGATGGGCAAAGGCGTGCGGGAATCGGGCATAGTTTTATGAGGCATGATTCGCTCAAAAAAATGTGGGACGCAGATAAACGCGGATGAACGCTGATTTTAAAAAATATCTGCGTGAATCCGCGAAAATCTGCGCCCTGATTTTCCTTTACAACCCTACCTTGGTTAATTCTTCTTTGAGCGCGCGCAGGCTCTTGTTGCTGTCGCGCAAGTTTTGCATCAGCGAGGCGAACCGCCCCGGATCGCCTACACGCTTGTAGAGTTCACGCACGCGCAGGAGGTGCTGCGCTGCCGCGGCGTAGTTGTCGCGCCCGCGCGCGTCAATCAACGCGAAGGCCGAACGGGTGTAGAGGTCAATGGCTTCCTGGGGAAAGTCTTTTTCGGCGGCCTGCGCCACACGGATTTTCAACGGCGCGCCGTAGGCATAGTTATAACCGCCCAATGCCGTCGTCCGGCCTTTCTCTGCCTGCTTCAACACCTGGATTGCCTGCCCTACTTCATTTTCGGAGAGGTAAATTTCCACCAACAAGGCGCCGTGCCGCGCATCCAGGCTCAGGCGCGCCAACGTCTTCGCCCGCAGTGCGTCCCATTGCTGTATGGGCTGCGCCAGTTTGCGCAATTCCTGATACGCTTCCAACGAAGGCCACGCCCAAAACATCTCGTCAGCGTAGGCGAGCGCCTCGGCCAGATTTCCGTGACGCTGGGCATACTCCTTGAGCCATACCCTGATCCGCCCGCTCTGATCGGGGGTCACGCGCTTCAGTAACAACTCCCGGATCAATGGCTCTTGTTCATGGTTGGTGAAAATGTCCGCCATTCCCAACAAGTCTATATCGCCGACGCCGCGCGCCGTTTCCAGCGCCTCTTCCGTTCGGTGGAGCGTCAACAGGCGGTCTGCCAGGTCGTGGATGCGCCCGGTCTCGCGGCACACGCGCATGAAGGTTTCGTCGTCCATCGTGTCGGCTTCCAAATCCAACAGGAGCGCGCCATAGCTTTGCCGCCGCCAGTCGCGGTGAAAATCGTCGCGGCCACCGGAGATGGTTTTCAACAGGTCGCGCACCCATCCGGCGAGCATTTGCTTTTCCTCCGGCGTCGCCTGGGTGTCAAGGATGTCTGGAACTCCTTCATCGGCCCCCAATCCTCCTTGATCCGTGTCCCACCGGAGTACGTCAAAGAGTGCGCGCAAAATCTTCTCGCGGCCCGCCTTGTCCTGGGTGTGCTCCAAACATTTCTCCAACCCTTCAACGCACGTACCAACCGGCACCAGGGTTTCGCCCTCGTCGTCGTAGACTGATTCGTAGTTATCCAGAATCGTTTGCGCGACGGTCGCGTAGACGATGGTTGCGTTGGGCCAGTCGTCGCGGGCAGCGTAGCCGGCGCCGGTTCCGACGATCTCACTGAGCGTCTGCGCGATGTCGTAGCTTTCGCCCCATTCGCCGCGCCCACTGTTCATGGCCTGCTCTACCTGGCGGCGGATGGCGTCCGGCGGAATTTGTTGCGTGGAAGGCAGCGCGCCGAGCGTCTGGATTTGGAGCAGGTCTTCCAGTTCCGGGACGCGCTCCAGCATTTTCATGATCAAGGCGATGAGGTCCTGCTGGCTGCGCTTCGCCAGGGAGGCTTCCAGCGTTTCCTGTTCGGAGAATGTGTCCGGCTCGTGAACCCACGTCAGCAGCAGCGCGACGGTGTGCTTGCAGGCGTACCCCACCGGGCAGGAGCAGGTCGCGTTCGCAATCCCCTTCTCGTTCAGCGTGACCTGCACGCGGTACGGCGTTGGCTGCGATCCGAGGCACTGCGCTTTGAGCGTCATCCCCTGGCGGCGCGGATGCAAGATGAAGCCGTCCCGCTGATACCCCTTGCCGCGCTCAAACGAGCGCGCATCCGTCCAGTTGTGAATGTCGGTTTCAGTCAATTCAGGTAGAGTCGCCATCATGCCCCTTTTTAACGCAAAGTCGCAGAGACGCAAAGACGCAAAAGATTAAAAAACTTTGCGTCTTTGCGTCTTTGCGTTAAATGTTCATCGAGTTGAGACTTCCCCAATCAGCGACCAGGGGCCGGTCCAGGTGACATGCACCTGCGCCAGGCGTCCCAGCCAGTCGCCGTCCGCCGGGAAGAACACCAGCCGATCCGTGCGGGTGCGGCCAAACCAGCGATCTTTGGCTTCGTTTTTGCCCTCCACCAGAACCTCGACCGTTTGCCCCAGATAGCGGATATTCAGTTCTTCAAGGATGCGGCTCTGCAAATCGTCCAGCGCCTGCCGGCGGCGCTCTTTTTCGGCGGACGGCGTCGCATCCGTCATCGTGCGCGTGGCGACGGTCAGCGGGCGCGAGGAGTAACGCGCGATGTGCGCTTTGTCGAGCCGCAGTTCCGCCAGCAGATCGTAGGTGTGCTGGAATTGCTCCGCCGTCTCGCCGGGGAAGCCCACGATGATGTCGGTGGCGATGGAGACGCCGGGGATTAGCTCGCGGAGCCGCGCGACGAGGCGGCGGTAGTCGTCCGCCGTGTAGCCGCGCCGCATCTGCGCCAGCACGTCGTCGTCGCCGGCCTGGATGGGAACTTCGATGTGCTCGCACACTTTGGGCAAGTCGGCCACGGCGCGCAGCAGGTCATCCCGCATCCAGTTGGGGTGGCTGGTGAGGAAGCGGAGCCGTTGCAAGCCGTCAATCTCGTGGATGCGCCGCAGCAGCGTGACCAGCGGCGTCTCGTCAGCGTTGGCAAATTCGGGCAGATCGTAACCGTACCGATCCACGATCTGGCCGAGCAGCGTGATCTCCTTCACGCCCTGCGCCACCATCTGCCGCGCCTCGGCGAGGATCGCGTCCGGTGGGCGGCTGCGCTCCGCGCCCCGGCGGTAGGGGATGACGCAGTAGGTGCAGGCGTGCGAGCAGCCGAGGACGATGGGCAGGTGCGCGCTCACGACGTGCGCCTGCTCCGACGGCGGCAGGATGGTGTCGGCGCGGCCCAGGGCCAGGCGGCGCGCCTCGGCGTCGGCGATGAGCGTCTGCGCCTCATCGAGGGCGCCGCGTTCGGCCAGCAGCGCCCACAATTCGGTGGGATCGGAGGGCGGCAGGAAGACATCCACCCAGGGGAAGCGCGCCTGGAGCGCCGCCGCCTCTTTGAGTCCCACCATGCAGCCCATCAAGGCCAGCACGCGGTCGGGGTAGCGATCTTTGACGCGCTTGAGCTGATTGAGCCGCCCCACCGCCTTATCCTCCGGCTGCTGGCGCACCACGCAGGTGTTGAGGATCATCACGTCGGCGTCCTCCGCGCGGGCAGCGGGCGTGTATCCCAACCGCTCCAACCCCGCCGCCACCCGCTGCGAGTCGGCGACGTTCATCTGACAACCAATCGTCCAAATGTGATAGCGCATGAATCTGAAATCCTTGTTGTTATCGTGAAGCGTGAAACGTGAAACGTGATGATCTCACGGTAAAGGCATCACGTTTCTGTCTATAGTTTTCTGGATGTGTAGGATATCCATTCGTGACCACAGGCTTTACATTTGTAATACAGCCTGTACTTTCCGTACTGAACCATTTTGGTATTGTCCCCGTAATAAGAAGCTTTGCCAACCTGTTGTGCTTTTTGAAATAACCCTATCAATTCCTCGTTTTGGCTCACAGCAGCCCAATCCTCGCCACACTGGGGACATTTGTTCTCATGACGGATTTTTGTGAACCAGCCCCCTACCTCAGGCACTATGCCCACCAAAAAAATGAGCACAAGAGAGCCTACACAGATAAGGTCGAATGTCTCATCCATATATGGGTCATAACCATGGTAAATTTTCTAGTTGCAAGGTTCTCAGGAGCGGGAGGATGGATTCCCGCAAACTCTCAAAGACTGTGGAAATAGAAATATCTCGACTCAAGCCGATGGTCAGCACATAATCCTGATTCAAAGCTAACACCAGTGTCATTCCATCCGCTCCGGCAATGAGAGTATATTGAAATTCTCCATCTTTGAGTTCGCGTGCAATTCGTTCCCCCAGCGACAGCATCGCTGCGCTCATCGCGGAAACGCGATCTTCTCCGATTTCGGAGTGCGAGGGAAAGATGCCATAAAGCAATCCATCGCACGTCACAAGCGCTGTCCAGCGAATTTCAGGAAGCTGGGTAGTGATACAAGCAAGGTCCCGTTCCACCTGTGATTTTTCAGGGCGATTGTATGAATTGGTTTCGGTTATGAAATTGAATATCTTTCGGAGCATGATGACTGTTTCCTAAAATGATGAACTAATGCCAGGCCTTCTGCTATTCGAGAAAGTAATATTGTCCAGCTATACCCTATCCCTTATCCCCGGCATTGTACCTGAGAATAAAGGCCGGGTCAAGAAAATCTGAAAACTTGCTCCAAGCTGTTCCCGTGTTAGAATCGAAGCTTACATAAAAAGAGAGGGCTTGGGCGGCGG
>DAOUGD010000296.1:0-83203 GCA_034429475.1 Anaerolineae bacterium | reverse complement strand
GGCGCGCAATACGCGCCCCCAAAACTCGCCAATTTACCCCGTTGATAATCCCAACCGCACAAACTGTTCCGACGGAGCGTCGTTTGCTTTCATCAGCCTGATCAGCAATGCGACCATCCGCGCTTCCACTTCTGGATCGTCCAGCGGGTGTTCCTGCGCGGGGTCGGTTTCCAGATCGAACAGGAGTGGGCCGGCGTGATACGCGCTGCTCCAACCGGGGCGCGTGCCAATCTGCATCGTGCGACAGCCTTTGGTGAAGGAGAATGGCTCGGCCAGGTGGATGTCCTGCAATTCGTCCACGGCGAAGGTGTGGCGCATGTGGGCAGGCATGAGCGTATACTCGTAGAGCGGCGCGTTCTCCGGCGCGACGGGGGCGCGCATGTAGACGTAACGCCCGTCTGTCACATTGACGTGCCCGCCGTGCAGCCCAAAGAGCACACCTTCGCGCAACGGCTTAGCGGATACGACCGAGTGCGTCAGCGGAATCCCCTGCATATCCGGCGGCAGCGGGATGCCGAAGAATTCCAGCAGCGTCGGGCCCCAGTCAATGGTTTGCACCAGCGCATCACAGACCTCGCCCCGGCGTTTAGTGCGCGGATCCCACAGAAACAGCGGCGTGCGCGCAATCTCGTTGTAGAACGGCTGGACACACTTACCCCACCAGTCGTGCTCGCCCAGCAGAAAGCCATGATCGGTGCAGACGAGGAGCAGCGTGTCGTCCCACATGTCCAGCTCGTCCATCAAATCCAACACTTTGCCCAGGTGCGCGTCGCACATACTGATGAGCGCGGCCTGCTCATAGCGCACGTGCTGCACCTGTTCCGGCGTCTCTTGTATCCGGCGGTAAGGCGGCCAGTCGAAGTGCGCCCCGTCATAATCATGCGGGTACAAATCCTTATAAGATTGCTGCGTGAAGTACGGCTCGTGCGGGTCAAAGGTCTCGATTTGCAGGAACCAGTTATCCTGCCCGGCGTTGGTACGGATGAATTCCATCCCCGCCGCAAAGGTTTTCGCCTGCGGCTGCAATTCCTCTTTGTCCAGATAGGCGCGGTTGACCCAATCCTGCCGCCACAGCGGGCCGGAATGGGGCGCGACACATGCGGGAATCTCCGGGTCGGCTACCTGACCTTTCCATGGATCGCCCTCCTGCCCCCGGAACCCTTCCCAACTGGTGTAGCGGGTATGATAGGTAGCGCCGCCATCTTCCCAGTAATGATAGTGGTCGCTGACGAGGTGGGTATACACGCCGTGCTCCTTGAGGATTTCCGGGGTGGAGTCGTCGAAGGGTTCCAGCGGCCCCCAGCTCCGATGTAGGAAGTTGTAGCGCCCGGTGTGGAACTCGCGGCGGGCGGGCATACACGGCATACTCCCCACGTAGCTGTTCGAGAATTGCACCGTGCGCTCGGCCAGCCGTCGAAAATTGGGCGCATGAACCCAATCGCACCCGTAAGGCGGCAACATGTGCCGAATCAATGAGTCAAACATCACAACGATTGCCTTTAACATTGAGAATAACCTCCACACTGAAAGTTAGTCTTTAGTATAGTCTATTTTCGGAAACACAAAAACCGCCTTTGCAGATAAGGCGGTTTTTGCTTTAAGGAAGCTAAGGCGGGAAGTCACTCCGCCTTTTACCAGAAAACTAAATAAAGGTTTGCAGCAATCGCAGCAAATCGTTAAGCGTTGAGTTATTTTGAACTGGCGTTAAGGGCAATTCCAATTTGCCAGGGATAATTTCATTTTGTGCAAGCATAAAATCATAACTGCTTTGGTAAGGGCTTAAATTTTCAAATCTCATTTTATGCTCAATTGTAGCACCCGCATAACGTTGGGAGCTATTTTCGATTTGACGACGTAAGGCAAACAGCCTCTTTAACTCGCTTGCACAATCCCGCATGGCCGTGATAACTGCATTAAACTTTTGTATATATGCCTCGTAAACCGTTTGGTAATTCTGGTATAACTTGACGTTATCCTGAGAAACCTTGACGCGCAATTGTTCAATTTGTGCTAGAGATTGCTTTCGACCTTCCTCTTTTTCGAGTGTTGGCAATTGTGAAGCAGCGGTTTGAAGGGCTTGAAGTTGTGAAGCGGCTTGTCGAGCTTGTTCTAAATTTAGGTTTTGCATTATCGTTTCACTCCAAAAACTTTTTGAACCATAGACTTTCCAAACAGTTGCCAGTCAAACGGACGTTCATTGTGTTGACCAGGTTGTGAAAGGTCAAGGTGCAAGCCGTGACTTTTACCACGCTGTAACGCTTTTGAGATTTGAACCGGCACAGGTTCAATTTTCGTTAACTCGCTTTGTAGTGATTTTAAAGCATAGTCAAGGTTTGATTGCAATGATTTCTTATCCTGAGATTGTGCAATAGAGAATATCGGAAATAACAGTCAATCTCAAGCAGCATAATATGTTTACAGACTGAAACAAGCACTAATTAACAAGAGAACCCCGTTGGCAGTATACTACTTCTATCTTAAGTGTGGAGGTTGCCATGATGTTGCTGCACTATGAAGTAGTCAAGAGCCAACCGGAATTATTTCAGACGTTCACGAGCTTGAAACCGGCAGAGTTCGACGCTTTGTTGGGGCATTTCAGCGTGGCCTGGGAAGCGTATCATGCGACGGCGGTACGCCCGCCCGAACAACGGCAACGGCGCGCGGGGGGCGGACGCAAAACCACGACGTTGCCCACGGCCGCCGACAAATTGTTCTTCATCCTGGTGTACTACAAGCTCTACCTGTTGCAAAGTGTGCTGGGCTTTTTGTTCGGGATGAGTCAGGGGCAAGCCTGTGACTGGGTGCATTGCCTGACTCCGCTGCTCCGGCAGGCGGAGGCGGCGATGCAGCACTTGCCCGAACGGGACGCGGCACAAGTCGCGGAGCGGTTGACCGATGATGCGGCGCAACGCTTTGCCATTGATGGCAGCGAACGCCGTCGCCAACGTCCGAGCGATCCCGCCGACCAGCGTACCTACTATAGTCCGAAGATTTGAGATTTGAGCCAAAAGGGCCACTCACGATATCAGATTGAGAGTCAATGACCAAATCTTGCAGGCGGCACCACACCCATCCTTGCAGTAAAGGACTGAGACTGTACTCATCACTGTGGGTCAATTTTATTTCTCCCCATGATATGGTTTTTAGTGGTTATAAGTGTCATGGTTACAGTCACATTATAGCCGGATGCAGGAACAAGCAATCATCATCGCGCTCAAATACAGGTGATATTTCACTTTCGATTAATCCTTCTATCCCGCAACTTCACCCAAATTCCGCGCAACATCCTGACCTGTTCAGCACTCAGCCCCAACCCCTGTCGCAGCAATACCCTGTCAGTCACATCCAACACATCCTCAATCCTGTTCGCCCGCAACCATTGATCACACTGCGCCAGATCAAGCCGCTCGGCGTTGATCAGTGGCAGGAGCAGTCGCTCCGCCTCGCTTGGCTCGAAGGTGAGCACGCCGCCGCCGTAGCTGCGCCCGGTGACTTCGGCAAAGGCAAAGGTGAGAGAGTTGAGGTAGGCAGCGGTCACAGCCTCACCATTGACGCCATCCAGGAAGCGCACGCGATGGATGGTGTCGGTACATACCGCCTGGGCGGGATTGTAAATCAGTTTGGGATAGGCATGAACCTGACGGAGCATGAAGGCATTGGGAATCCACACCGAGGGTACGGTATACCAACGATTGCGAATCCGGCATTTGTAGCCTTTGTGGTATTCCTTGGCCTCTCCCAGGGCAATGTAGCGTTGTAGCGGCTCCGGCAGTTCCTCTAAGGGGACGTCATCCGGCGTAAAGAGAAACGTAGGGAGCTGCGCCGTGACATTTGCCTGCCAATCGTCCGCATTGAAGATCGCGCCGGTAAGATGGGCCGACCGGCTGACTACTCGCATCAGGTAAGGCTCCAGGCCATGCCGCCGGACTTCATCCTGGGACAGGACAAAGAAATCGTTGCGGCCAGTGACGATCCCCACATCTACGTCGAGCACCTGATCGGCCATCGTAACGCCGGGATGGGCGCGCATCTCGCGCAGCAGGTGGATTTCGGCGGGATCGAGGAAATATTGCGTCCATTTCTCGGTGGAATGATCCATCGGTTTGAGCGCAGCCGCATCCAGGTCGGCAAAGGTCAACCGCGTCAAATCCTCAATACCATCCAGTTCGATGGCGCGAATGCCGGAATGGGGCGCGTGATTGCGCTCGGCCAGGAGCAGCACAACTTCTTGTTGGATATCCACAAAAACCAGTTGCTTGAACGTGATCAATGTCACCCGGCTGAAGTAATCGCTGAGGAATCGGCGGACTTCTGCAGCGTAGTTGACCTGGAACAGCTCCGCCGGGATGACCATTGCCAGGCGTCCGGTTTCTTTGAGCAACAGGCCACCCACGACAAGGAAGGGCAGCCAGGCATTCGTCAGACGGTTGGGTGATAGCCCGGCCTGCTGCATCATCGTGAAGGCGATCTGGCGGTGTTCTTCGGGGAAGTTCTGATACCGGACGAACGGTGGGTTGCCAATCACTGCGTCGAAATACCGACGCTCTTTCAGCACCAGGGTCAGGACCTTTTCGCCGAACCAATGCTGCTGGCAATGCGCGAAGAAATCGCCGATGTGGATGGTGTTGCTGGTAGAGAGCGATAGGCCGAGGTCGCGCAAGCGCCGGGCTGCTTTCTCCGCCTCTTGTGGGTCTAACTCAATGCCATGCAAGTGTTGGCCCAGGGTCTCGATAGAAGCGCCCTGCCTGATTAACTGTCGGGCGGCGGCGGCAAGAATAACTCCATCGCCACAACTCGGTTCTAAAATCGCATCGTCGGGAGAACGGATGGCCCAGGCCGCCAGGAAGTCAGCGATAGGCGCCGGCGTGTAGTAGCCGCCACGCAACTTCTGATAAGAAAGCCGGTTCATCCAGCTTCCTCTTCCAGGGTCGTCCCCACCGCCGCCAGATCGACAGCAGTAAGGCCGTACAGGGTTTCGACTTGCCGCTCGACAGCCTGGCGTAAGTGTTGCACTTGCTGCCCGGCTTGCTGACGTTGCGCCGGCACGGTGACGGCGCCGGCGCGCTCAGTAGCCTGAATCAGCGCCCTGACCAAAGCGACAATCTTATCGTGGATAGCCCTGTCGGCAGGATTGGTGAAGTCAATTGGGCGAATCGGCAGGTCTTTGATGAATTGTTTCCCGTGAGAACGATAACCGCCCCGGAAAGAGCTGCCGATGGCGCGCACCATAGCCTCGATGACCGGATGCGACAACACGGCCTGGAGGTAGTGAATCGAGAGTTCGGTCTTCGGGAGAGGCCGCAGCCCGTAATAGGGGCCATTGCCGCCGCCAGTGAAGATGATGTCCTGATCATCGTGAGCGTAACGGGTCACTTTATACCCCACGATACTCGCAGTCGGGGAAACAACACCGCTCGCGGCGCCCATCGAGCGCGACGCGCACAAAGTCATCACCGCAGGCTTGCGTCAGGGAGAGCCGCCGCCGGGTGTAGTCGTCGGCAGCGATAGTTGCCCCAGTAGTATGGCCTAACCCGGTCAACAGAGTGAAAGCTGACGCCAGTTCGTCCGTAGTCGGGCGCAGCGTGAGGTCAGCGCCTTTGTAGCCCAACAGCAGTAGATGGTGCGCGCCGCAACGAAGAGCCGCATTGACCTGGCGCAGCAATTCGGGCAGCGTATCGTGTAAGAGCAGCAGATTGACAATCGCCAGCGGGTGAGCCGCCAGGGCCGTCCAGTCGCCCTTGCCAGCCGAAACGCCGAAGCTGTCCAGCAGTCCCTTGTCGGACAACGTAATGATTAGCGCAGGATCGTGGGCGTTGGTGGTCAATCCGGCAGCCATCCCGCGACGGCGAACGGTTGCCAGCAGTGTGGGCAATTCGGGATGCAACGTAGGCTCGCCGCCGCCAAGAGCTACGGCTTCGAAACCTTCAGCAACCAGGTCGTCCAGCACACAGTCGAACAACGCCGGGGACATATCCTGCTCGGCTTTGGGCTGGTCGCAATAGGGGCAGCGGTTGTTACACCGCCGGGTGATTTCGATGGAAGCCAGTTTCACGGGACTCACCGTGGGGCAGACATTCTTGTCTGCCCGCAGGCTGGAAAGCCTGCGCCACAGAGATTAAGGTTCAACGTCGTCCGATACATCATCAGGTTCCAGGTCGGCTGCTCCTTCGGCTACGCTCAGGACAAGTTTTTCAGCCGCAGCCGTATCCATCAAACGGCTCAAAGAGAATGGCGGCGTGTGTAGATCATCATAGAGCCGTTGCAGTGCGGCCACCCCGTCGGCAGTGTAGACGCCTTCCGCCTCGGTGATGAGGCTCTTCAGGCGTACATCCAGGAACGAACGCGCGCCACCGTATCCGCCGCGACATTCCTGCCACACGATTTCTACCAACGCGGCGCGCTGGCTCACGTAAGGCAGCTCCGCCTCTACCGGTGTATACCACTTTTCGACTTCGTAGCCCAGCCGCGCCGCTAACACCGCCCACCGCAGTCTCTCGCCGAAGTCAAGGTCTGCCGGGACAAGACGCTGCAATTCGTAGCGCATCACCGCTTCGGCGCGAGTGTCCACCGCTTCCAGTACCCCCTCAAGTCGTTTGCGCGCCTCGTTAATCCAGGGGAAGCCCACCGTGGGATACTGCGCCTGAGCTCGCAGCGTTTCGCCGGCGTGCTCATTCATCAACTGCCGGCGATACGCGGCCATCGTTTCGGGCAGCGGCACGGGGCGTTGAAAGACGCCCCATTCATCCCAGAAGATTTGACCGATGGCCTCGGCCAAGTCGCGGATGTATTGCTCGCGAGTTTCGGGAGCGGGGTCGCCTTGGGGCAAAAGCAAGGTATTTCGTACTTCCCACTGACCCAGCCCCTGTGCAGCAGCCCGCGTCGCCAGGCGTTGCAGCGGCGCAATGTCGGCGTCCCAAGCATCGCGTTTGCCGAAGCTGGGTGGACGCCCGCTGTCATTGGGCGTTTCCAGCCGGAAACCCTGCCAGGCCTGGGCGATTTCTGGGCCAAGTTCCTGCGCCAGCGTGGATAGTTGCTGCTTCAAGACTTGCGTTTGCTCGAAGTCAATGTGCCGTAGCACATTTTCCAGTTCCTCGGCCAACGAAACCACCAGGCCGGGATCGCTACATTCAACTAACAGTTGACGCTGCTTGGCTGTCTGCATAACATTCCTCCACCCTATTCCGCCAGTAAGCCGCCGACATTTCACTGGCGTCAGAGGCTATGAACATTTCACCTTTGTTTATCCGCCTGCATGTGACAATGCTTGTACTTTTTCCCGCTGCCGCACCAACACGGCTCATTCCGACCCAGGGAACGGGCCGGCTTGGCTGATTGGGCTTGGAATTGCTCCTTAAGGGATTGCAACATCCGGCGCGTTTCCACCACCTCTGGCATCTCTATGGCCAGATAATCCCGTTGTGGCGTTTGTCGCTCATCCAACAAACCCAATTCAATCTGTACGTCTTCCCAGTCTCCCATCATCGTCAAATCCACCGTATCGGCGGCAAAGGCTTGTTCAATGATCGGAGCTGCCTCAGTAGCGCGCAGGTCAGCCGCCAAATCGGCAACCAGACAGGCGTTGAGATTGCGATCCTGTTCGGCAAAGTGCGCCAGTTGTGCACACAGGATGGCGATGACTTCATCACGAGATGGGGAATGGCATTGAGCGATTTTGACCAGACTGTTAGAGGCCGCAGCACGTGACCATTCCCCATGCGTGGCGTCTGCCAGGAAATCGCGCAAGGCGGGGATCGCCGCCGGTCCAATCAACCCAAAAGTCTCAGGCAGGTCCTCAGATACCCAATCATTGATGTCTTCATCCAAATGAGCAAAGAGTGTCGTCAGGGGAGTCGCCGCAGTCTCAGCGCGCAGTTGCCCCAACGCACGCCAGGCGTGGATTGGCGCCCAGACCTCGGCACTTTCTGAATCGGCCCAATGCAGGTCTTCATCCAACGCCATCTGGATCAAAGCGGGAATGTGGGCCTCTGTCAGTCCCAAAGCGACATAATCAGCCCATTCGCGTTGTCCACGGACATCTCCCAGAGTCAGCAATGGTACTACCGGATGGTCATAAGTATTTGCCATAGTCGTACCCCTTGTTATTCCGCCGATAAATCGCCGATAAACTGCCGATATTCCGCCGATAAACGGTAACAGCGCGCCCGGCGCGAAGGCACGGCGACTTCTAGCCAACCAGCCACCACCCACTCGGTCAGCAGATCGCGCGCGGTGCGGGGCGCCAGGCCCAACGCGCGGGCGACCTCTTGCGTGGTCACGGTTTCCTGGTGGGTAAACAATCCCAGCACCAGGCGCGCCCGGCGGTCGAGGCGCTGCAAGAGAACCGGCTCAGGCGCCGCCGGTGATTCGGCGTAGGTACGCACTTCAGCAGCCACCCGTTGAAATTCTTCAGCCATACTCTGCAAGAAGTAGGCCAGCCAATCGGTCAAATCGGCAGTGGCGCGGCCTTCATAATAGTTATGATGGGGATGCGTTTGCAACGCTGCGTAATAGGCAGGTAAGTCGCGGACGTAGACTTCTTCCAGGCTATAGAAGCGTCCCAGATCGTAGCCGTACTGGTAGAGCAGCCAGGTCGCCAGCGCGCGCGCTGTGCGGCCATTCCCATCGTAGAAGGGATGGATGGTCACGAACTGGTAGTGCGCTAATCCGGCAATAACCGGCGCCGGTAATCCCTCGCGCCCCGCCTGAGATAACCAGCTCACCAATTCCCCCATCATGCCCGGCACGTCCCCCGCTTCTGGCGGCATATAGACGATGGCCCCCGTCGCCGCATCCCGGATGACGTTTTGCCCATCGCGGTAGGGCGTCGGACGGGCGCGCGGCCCGGTGAAAATCAGCGCGTGGAGACGCCTGATGGCGGCCTCGGTAATGGGCGCCTGCTGAGCAACCCACGCCTCGATCTGCTGCAAGGTGCGATAGTAATTGCGCACCTCGCCAACGTCGCGCTCCCGACCGGGAATACGGCGCTCCGTCAATACCACCGCCTCAGCTTCGGCCAACGTCAGCCGGTTGCCTTCAATGCGGGTGGAGTAGTGCGTCGAACGCACCCGCGCTTGCTGGCGCAGCCGTTCGGCGACAGGGAGCGGCAGCACGGTCATGGTCACGGCCTGGCGCGCAGCCTCAATGTCCATCAGGGCGCGCACTATGGCCGGGGTAAAGGTGTACTTCAATAGCATCGCTGTTCCTTCTCTTATGCCCCCAACAAGTTGGGATTCCGGACTCCCGAACTTGTTCGGGGCTTCATCCTCAAGTGGTTCTCATTGTACAAGGGTTCAATAGCAAAGCAACTTTCCCTTTCACGTCATTGTGGTATAAATACTGTGATAAGTGGACTTCTACCGAGGGGCACACGGTTTCCTCAACCACGCGCCTCACGGTTATGCGAGAATGGCCGCCATTGCGACTGAGGTAAGAGGTTGGGGGGACACGGTTCACATCCGTGAGGTCCAGAGTTCGAGTCTCTGCTCGCCCATCTTAGAGCGCATGGTAACATCCCCCACCTGACCATGCGCTCCCCGCTCGAAAATGCAGCGGCTATGGCATAGCAACGTTGAATACATGGAGGAAACGCCGCCGGTAGTGTGGCCTGTTACCACATAAATAAGATGGGGGTAACCACAGAAGCATAGGGCATACATGGCTCGCTTCTGCGGTTGCCATCCCGGATCCATGGGGATAGTTGCCTTTGATGTTGCCCCAACCTGCACCTTCCACTTCCCCCCGCGCAGCAGCCAGAAAATGCCACCAGCACAATTGGCCAAGGCAGTGGCGGCGCGACTGTTCACATAAGTTGCCGGCGCCGTACATGCGATTGGCGCAGCTTTCGTCTTTCCCGTTTGTGTTATACTTGGGGCTGGTGTTGCCCGCCGGTCATCCGACACGGGCCAACAAATCAGTCCCGGTAAAACGCATCATGCACAATTTTCGATTTTCGCCTTTCGACTTTTGCTCACGCCTCGTTCTGGGCCTCACCCTGCTGGTGATAGCGGCCTGCACGACCCCGACCCCGCCGCCCACACCCACAGCGACGGCCTCTCCAACCCTGCCGCCCACGCACACCCCATCGCCCACGCCCACGCAAACGGCCACGCCCACACAGACCCCATCGCCCACCGCCACCCTGCTGCCCACCACCACCCCGCGCCCTCAAACGGCGTCGAGCTGCGCCGACGTTTACCCCGGACTGCCGGGCTGCCTGCAATCCGCTCCGCTCGTCGGCGGGCGGCTGGCCTTTGTGGATTCCCGCCTGCCTTACAATAACGCCATCACCGTGCTCGACCTGGCCTCCGGCGACGCCTGGCCCCAGGGCGCTGCCCCTGGCGTCCCCCTGGCCTGGTCGCCGTCCGGCGCGTACCTGCTCCGCACCACGGACGCGGGTGCGTTGACCGTGCAATCCTACGACGGCGCAACGGTCGCCATCATCACGCCCACGGCCTCTGTCACCCCATTCTGGGCTTTGCCGGGTGCGCTACCTGGCGGCGCCGATTGGCTGGTCTCCGTCACAGCGGAGGGGGGCCTGGAAGCCATCGCCTTCCCCAGCGGACAGCGTGCTTCCTTGTTGCCGGCCGGGACGCTGGAACTTGATCCACCCACCAGCTTGAGCTTATCGCCCGACGGCCGGATCGCCTGGCGGCAGACCGGCGCAGCGATTTATACAACGGTGCGCGGGGGCGCGCCCTTGACCACGACCACGACGGCGACGTATCACCTGCTCGACTGGGCGCCCGGCACGCGCCTCCTGCTGGCTGCCCGCGCTGCTTCTTCGGCTGCCGCCGGCCCCTTTCCGTTGGATTTGATAGATGGAAGCTCCGGTCAGAGTCATGCCGTGGGCGTCAATGTGGGGATACAGAAAGCGGATTTTGTCTGGCACCCCACGCAACCGATCATTCTGGCTTTCATCGTGAACAATGGCCCCACCAGGACGTTGGCCCTGCTCGACCCCCTCACCGGCCAGATCACGCCGCTCACCGGCGACAACGTCTCCGCCGCCGAGCCGGCCTGGTCGCCCGACGGGACGTGGCTGGCTTACGCCGCCGCCCCCATCCGCGCGGACGGCGACTTGACCGGGCGCGCCATCTACGCCATCGCGCCCGCGACCGGCGAAGTGCGGCAGATCACCTCTCCCGGCGACGCCGTGGACGGCTGGCCGCATTGGTCGGCGGAAGGGACGCAGGTGCTTTACGCGCGCGTCACGGACGGGATGACGGAAGTGCGCGTGACATCGTTGGATGATGGCGATGACACTGTCTTGCTCACCGGCCTGCCAATGCCGGAGTGCGCGAATGGCTGTGCGTGGGAACGGCTGCTGGCCTATGCGCCGGTAGCGCTGCCTCGGGAAGAGGGGGAGAGGGGGAGAGAGGGAGAGGGGGGGACGGTTACGCCGACGTTGACGCCATCGCCAACCGCGACGCCGACGCCATTGCCGACGGCGACCGCCACACCATCCCCAACGCCCACGCCGACGCCGACGCCGACACGCCGGGCTACATCGGTCGCCACCGGCACGGCTCCCGCCACGTCCACCGCCACGCCGACGCCCACGGCTACCCCCACGCCCACCGCCACGCCGACGCCCACCAAGACCCCCACGCCGACCACCACGCCATCCCCTACCGCCACCCCCACACCCTCGCCGACGCCACCCCTCCCCGCCACGCTGGCCGGGTTGGTCTACCGGGTGGGGACGGAGCTGTGGCGCGTGTCCGATTCCGGGGAACCTGTATTGTTGACCGACAACCCGGCGGCGATCCTGTCGCCATCCGGCACGCAGGCGTTGGAGGTGCAGCCCGCCGGAGAGACGCAGCAGCTCTTCTGGCGCGACTTCACGAGCGGCGCGCAAAAACTGCTGGTGGACGGGCAAAACCATAGCCCCTGCTGCGCGTGGTGGTGGCCGGCTCGCCCCGGTTGGGCCGTGATGGGCGTGTGGAATCTGGAGCAGGAGCGACCGGGCACAACGGGGCTCTTGGCGCTGCTCGATGTGGTCGGTACGGAGGGCTACCGGTTGTTGGATGGCGACCTCTCCTACGGACCGCCCGCTCCCGCCCCTGATGGGCAAACTATCGCCTACGACCGGGAAGGCTACCCGTGGCTGTACAACTTACAGCGCGGCGCGACCACCTTTGACGTGACCGCCTATGGCCTGACGCTGCTGCCGAATGCACGGTTGATGCACCCGGCCTGGTCGCCGGATGGGGCGCGCCTAGCCTGGATGGGACGCGGTGTGCTGTCGAATACGACTCAAGCAGACGCGGTGGTCATTTTCGATATAGCGGCGCAGACGCATCGAATCCTGCATCCCTATGCACTCGTCTATGGTGCGGATGGTTGGGACCCCAATCCGGCGTGGAGCTCTGACGGGCGATGGCTTGTTGGGCAGTTCTGGGAGAACAACGCGGCGCGCAGCGGACTCTGGCTGCTGGACACAACGGGGACCGGTGAAGTGCGATTGCCGGGCGAGGCGTGGGTATGGGCGCCGGACGGCGCATCGGGCGTCTATGTGCAGGATGGGCAAGTGCTACAATACACCCTGTCCACAAGCCGGGCGACGCCCCTGGCTTTGCCCGAAGGCGCGATTCCCGTGCAATGGACCGAATAAAATGCCATGTAAATGCGTTGAATCATGGGTAAGCGTTAACCCTGTAGCTTTCTACAGTAGACGCGCCGGACTATCCCCGGTACAATGGAGTGGAGTCGTTTCAGAGAAATGATGCTCTGTATAGGAGACGTGAAACGTGAAACGTGATGGCCTCACGTTTCACGTTTCACGTTTCATCCAAGAATGGACGTGAACTATGAGTGACTTTGTCGTAACCTGTGAAAATATCCACAAATCGTTTTTGATGGGCAAGGAAGCGGTGCAAGCCCTGCGCGGCGTCACGGTCAACGTGGAACGCGGCGAGATGATCTGCCTGATGGGGCCAAGCGGCTCCGGCAAGACCACGCTGCTCAACATCATCGGCGGGCTGGAAGAGCCGAGCCGGGGTCACGTGATCGTGGACGGCGAAAACATCGTCTCCCTGTCCGAAGACCGCCTCTCCGAACTGCGGCTGACCAAGATGGGCTTCATCTTCCAGAACTACAACCTGCTGGCGAACTTCACCGCGCGCGAGAACGTCGAGACGCCGATGGCGCTGGCGGGCAAATCCCGCCGCGAGCGCCGCCGCAAAGCCGAGAAGCTGCTGGAAGAAGTGGGCCTGGCCGACCGCGCGCAGCACTACCCAAGCGAGCTTTCCGGCGGACAGCAGCAGCGCGTCGCCATCGCCCGCGCCCTCGCCAACGACCCGCCCATCCTCATCGGCGACGAGATCACCGGCGACCTCGACTCCGTCACCGGCTTCGAGGTGATGGAGATCATCGCCAAGCTTAACAAAGAGCAGGGGACAACGGTGGTGTACGTCACGCACGACCCGCGCATGGCAAAATTTGCCAGCCGAATCATCCAATTGCGCGACGGGCACATCATCGAAGATGGCAATGGTGTCTGAAGTTCAAAACTTCCGTCATCCTTTTAAATAGGACGCAGATGTACGCAGATGCACGCAGATAATTTTTAAAAAATCCGCGTTCATCTGCGAAAATCTGCGTCCAATGATCCTGGAAACTGAGAGTCAACACTTATGATCGCTCGTTACGTACTCAAGAGTTTTTCCCGCCACAAAGCCCGCACTGTTATTATGGTGCTGGCGCTTTTTGTTGTCACCGCCATGCTGGTCACCTTGAACAACGGCGTGGAATCGCTGCAACGCCAGATCGTGGAATTGGTGGAGCGCGAGGCCGGGGAGCATGATGTCACGCTACGCCGCTCGGAGACAAGCGCCAGCCAGTTTGTGGAAGTCAGCAAAATCGCGCCGATTCTGGCGCAAGCGCACCCGCAGGTCAAGGCTGTCTATCCCCGCTTCTTCGCCACCGTCGAAATCCAGGGCGGGAAACAGCCGGGCAACGGGTCCCTCGTGGCCCGCGCGCCGGAAGACAAGCTCGGCCAGGTGACGATGCTGGAAGGCGACTACAACCTGGAAGGCGACCGCGTTGTCCTCTTGAAGGTGACGGCGGACACGTTTGGCCTCAAAGTCGGCGACGAGATTGACCTGAGCTACATCCTGCCGGTGTCGCGCCAGAAGGGCTACGAGCTGCCCGCCAACAGCAGCGCCAGCCGCGTGACGCGCCGCTTCACCGTGAGCGGCATCGCGCTGGCGACCGGGCTGGGCGGCGGCGGTCAGAACGGCGTCCTCGCCAGCGTGGCGACGGTGCAGGACTGGCTGGGGATGCCGGGCCGCGCCGAACGCCTGATCGTGGTGCTGGACGAGGCGGTGTACAGTTCCGTCAACACGCAGACGTCCATCTTCCGTGTGCGGCGGATTGCGGAAGACCTGTTCGACGCGCTGAAGAACACGACCAACGGCATCGAAGATTACACCTTCTCGCTGGACAAGGCGCAGGCGTTGGACTTTAGCGATGTGGCTTTTGCGGTGCTGCGCTCGCTCAGCGCGGTCTACGGCTTTTTGGTGATGGGCGTGGTCGGCCTGCTCATCTACTCCATCATCAACACCAACGTCGAAGAGCGGCGGCGCGACTTGGCGTTCCTGCGCATCCTGGGGGCCAAGCAGCGTCACCTCTTCAGCCAGGTGATGATTGAAGTCGCCATCATCGGCGCGCTGGGCGTGGGCCTGGGTGTGATCGGCGGGCAGGCGTTCAGCTTCTGGGTCGTCTCGCCGATTGCCAACACGCTCATCAGCAGCATGGGCGACGAGATTGCCGAGCTGGGCATCGAATTCCACATGACGATCACCACGGCGGCAATGACGCGCGCCTCGCTCATTGCGATAGTGGTGCTGGGCCTTTCGGCGCTGGCGCCGGCGCGCAAAGCCGCCACCACCAAAGTCCGCTACGCCATCAACCCCGGTTCCGCCGACAACCTGCAAATTGACGATCTGGCGAAGCTGCGCTCGCGCAAATTCGACGTGCGCATCGTCATCGCCGGCGTCGTCCTGACGATTATGTGGGGGTTGATCTTCGTCGGCAACAACTACCTCTACGTCCAGGGCAACGAGGCCATCGTCAGCGCGTTCATGTTCGGCGGGATGGCGCTGCTGGTCATCGGCGTGAGCCTGCTCTTCTACGCCCTGACCATCCCCTTTGAGCATATCTTACTTGCTATCAGCAACCTGATCATTCCCCGGCTGGCCTTTTTCGCCGGGCCGAACCTCATCCGCGCCAAGCAGCGCAACACGATTATCTCGCTGATGGTCGTCTTCAGCGCCACACTGCCCACCTTCCTGGGGACGATGACCGCCCTGGAGCAGCGCAACTACGACACGACCGCCCGCTTCAACAACGGCGCGCCCATCGTCGCCAGCGTGGCGCGCTGGGGCTGGTATTTCTTCGGGGGCGAGAACGATGACAACCTCAAACCCAGTTTCCTGGACGAGTTCCGGGCCGTGCCGGGCATTGATCGGGCGGTAGGCCTGACCGCCGAGTATGGTTCGGCAGTGCAAAACCGCGTCGCCCTGCGCGATGCGTCGGTGCGGATCACCGGGATCACCGGCTCGCTGGATGGCATCGTCTACAGCGATCTGACCGAGTACGCCGTCGGCGGGCCGGAGATGTTCGAGACCGTCTTGACCGAACCGGACACGATCATCCTGGGGGCCGGCTACGCCGAATTTATGGATTTGCACGTCGGCGACTTCGTGCGCGTGCCGGGCGCGGGCAAAGATCACGTCGTGATGATGCGCATCGTCGGCCTGATCGAGCGGATGCCGGGCTTTGACGGCCTGTCGCGCAACGAGAACTACGTGCGCTGGGGCCAATCGCCGGGCTTCGTCTCGCTTGACACCTACATCCGCCTGACCACCGACCCCACGAAAGAGACGGTGTGCGTCAGCGGGACGTGCGCGCCGAGCGAGCGCGAGAAACCGCTCGTCAACCGCATCCTGGCGACGACCACGCCGGGCGTGGACGATGCCGAGATCGTGGGCGACCTGCGCGAGTTATTCGCGGAAAAATCGTCGGTGTGGGTGCAGTCCACCGCCGAGGACATTCGCATGACCGAGCAATCCATGCGCACGATGCGCGTGCTGATGTTGATTATGACCGTGCTCTCGTTCATCACCAGCATCTTTGGCGTCTTTGCCGTCGTGTACGTCGCGGTCTACGTGCGGCGGACGGAGATCGGGATGCTCAAGGCCATTGGGATGCGCAACCGCGAGCTGATCGGCGCGTTCGCGCTGGAATCGGTGATGATGACGGTGAGCGCGTCGCTGGCCGGCGTCACCGCCGGGACGATTCTGGGCTACGTATTCTACGTCAGCAACAACATGATGCGCAACACGCCCACCCACCTCACCTTCGACTGGCTGACAACGACGGCGATCCTGGTGATGGTCGTGCTGGCGAGCGTCATCAGCGCCGCGCTGGCCGCCCGCAACACCGTCCGGCGGAAGGTCACGCAGATTTTGCGCGAAGCGTGGTAGGATTTTGGACTTTCAGGTAAATCAACCATGTCAGAATGTCGTAAAATTTCAGCAGAAGAAATCGCATTTATCTATGGCATAGATTGCAATTTTCCGTATGAAGATGAAGCAGCCTGGAAGTCGCTAGTTCTGCAAGGGGCTGCGCTTTCTGATAATGCAGCATTTATGGTGCTTCATGAAATCTGCCGAGCACCATCAAGCGTCCCCACTACTCTATGCTATAAGATGCTGGAATTCTGGATGGCCCATTACTCACATCCTCTTAACTCTATCGTGCTTGAAGCTGGCCGAACCTTCATTGACAAAACGTATTTGCCACCGTCCGTCGTTCTGGGCTATATGGAGCAAATCAAAACTCATTGGGGCTTACATAATGCTCTGGCTCTTGTCTACTGTGCCTGTGATATAGATGAAGAAGTAGATGCCGCTGAAAAAGTAGAGGAAAAGCATAAAGAGATTCTTGAGTACTGGGAACATCTATGTCCAAATGCGGTTCCGGCTGAGGTTTTCAAAATCTATGAAGAATAGACTGAAATTGATTGACAGAGTGCTATTGGGGATTGGCTCTGGACTGCTATTTGCAGCCTTGACACTGGCGGGCTATTTCTGGCTGCCGGCGCAGGCGCGTTATACCATCACGGAGCGGTATCGCTTCACTGCGCCGGACGCAGGCGCGCACGTCGCGTTGGGCGTGTTGCTGCCCACGTCCGGCCCGTACCAGACGGTCGGCGACGCGCTGGTGACGTGGGAGGGCGCGCACACGCGGGCCACAACAGGCACGCTGACGCTGGTGCAGCTCACCGGCGACGTGCAAGGCGAGGCCGAAGCTATCGTCCGCTTTGCCGTGACGCTGCCCGTCGGGCGCGCCGTGTGGGATGGCCCCGTGGCCGACTTCCAGCGCGCGCCGCAGCCGGACGTCGAATCCAACGCGAAGGACATCATGGCGCAGGCCACGGAATTTGCGCCGGGCGATGCTTACGCTGTCTACGATTTCGTGGCTGGCTACCTTACATGGCCGACCGGGGCGCGAATCAATGTCGCACCGTCCGCGCTCGACGCCTTGAGTTCCCGCGTCGGCGGCTGCGCCGAATTTGCCAACCTCACCGTGGCGCTGTGCCGGGCAAACGGGATTCCGGCGCAGTCCATCAGCGGGCTGGCAATGCCGCTGATACTTCCGTTCACCTCGCAGACCCGCGAGTGGGGACATCCCGCCGGGGCGCACGCCTGGGTTGAAGTCTACACGGACGATCAATGGCGCATGGCCGATGCCAGTTGGGCGTCACGGATGCCGTTGCGTCGCCTCTACTGGGGACGCAACGACGGCCAACATCTGGCCTACTCCGAAGTCGCGCAGGAGAGCGCGACTTCGGAGCAGATGCGCGCCTGGGCTGAGTCTCAAGGCCAGCTTCTGACGTGGATGACGGCCCCGAACAAGTTTGCGGCGGGCGCATCGTCGCCCGATGTACAGGTCGCGCCATCCGTCACCGTTCAGAAAGGGTGGGACGGACGGTTTTTCAATACCTTAACCTTGTGGATTATTGGCGGAATTGCCATCCGCCTGATAGAAAAGCGATTCCAAAGACGTGAAGCGTGAAACGTGAAACGTGATGAATTTACAATAAAAGCCTCACGTTTCACGTTTCACGTTTTATGACACAAGTGGAGAAAGAAAAATGAAAGCAAAACATTGGAGTTTTATCATTGTGGCGGTGCTGCTGTTGGCCGCTTGTAACCGAACGGTAGAAATGCCGGCCAGCGCCATTGAGACGGTCGAGACCGACGCCAGTGCAGCGGAAGCGACGCCCGTAGCGCCCGTCCCGGAAGGCCGCACCGTTGTCGCCGATGGCGAATTGGCGTCGCCCTACCCGAATCTGGCGCTGGGCTTCGGCGGCGGCGTGAGCGGGCAGATGACGGTGTTGAACGTGAAAGCCGGGGACAAAGTCGCCGCCGGGGACGTGATCGCCGAGCTGGACACCACGGACTTGCAGCGCGCCGTGGCCAACGCCGAAGTGACCCTGGCGCGCGCCAAAGCTGACCGGGAGCAGGCGCAGGTGCAGTGGGAGCGCGACGTCGCGGAAGCCGAGCAGGCCGTGATCAATGCGCAACGCGCGATCACCAGCACGGTGTTGCAGGGATCGAACACGACCATCGAAGAAGCGCGCACCGCCCTGGAGCGCGCGCGCAAGACCGAGGACGACGCCTGGAAGACGTACCAGACGCCGCTGTTCGGGGAATGGACGCCGGACGACATCAAGCTGGACAACTACAACGCCTGGCTGAGCGCCCGCCGCGAGCGCGAGCTGGCGGAGATGCGCTTGCGCGACGCGCTAAACGCGCAAGGGGTGCGCGGCCTGGATCGAGATTCGCGGGAAGCCGATCTGGCGCAGGCGGAGCGCAAGCTGGCGGCCCTGCAAGACGGCGTCGCCCCCAGCTATGACCGCGCCATCGAAGACGCGGAGCGCGAATTGAAGAAAGCGCAAGACGCCTTGCCGCACGCCAAACTCACCGCGCCGTGGCCCGCGCTGGTGATGGCGCTCAGCGTCGCGCCGCAAGCGCAGGTGGCCGCCGGAGCGCCGGTGGTCACGCTGCTCAGCCTTGAAGACGGGCTGCGCTTCGTCACGCAGAACCTCAGCGAGCAGCACGTCGCCACCCTCCGTCCCGGCCAGAAAGCCACCGTGACCCTGCGCACCTTCCCGGAGACGCCGCTGGAAGGCACGGTCGAAGCTATCGTCCCACAGACCGAGACGCAGAATGCCACGGATGCCCGCTTTGCCGTCCACATCCGCCTGGCTCCCACCGATTTGAATTTGCTGCCGGGGTTGACGGGGCGGGTGGAGATTCTGACGGAGGACTAAAATATGCAGATTGAACCGTCAGGCTCTCACTGTGACGGCTGCGCGTTTCACGCATCGAAGATAAAAGCATCGGGGGGAGTGTGTACTCCCCCCGATAGTTTTAGAACCTATCCGAAAATTATGGCGATGCTGTACCGCTACGCCAGGCCCTGCGGCTAAAGCCGCTTTCAGGAAGGTATTTTTTTTCGTTGGCGGGCTGCGCCCGCCAACGAAAAAAAATACTCTTCAAACCGCGCCTTTAGGCGCAAATCGCAGGCCAAAACGAATTTTCGGATAGACCTCTTAGATGCACGGCTGACTTATGCGATTTGGACGTCCTGGCTGCCTTCCCACAGGCCGTGGATGTTGCAGTAAGACGTCGCCACGAGGGTGCCCGGCCCCTGGACGGTGACGACGCACCGCGCCGACGGGGACGTCCACGCCGGGCCGGAATCCGCGCCCTTGGCCGACGCGCCGTGGGCCGAGAAATCAAACCGCCCCAGTTGGTAGATGAATTTATCATCTGCCGGCTTAAAGTAAAGTTCCATCCAGGCAATGTGATGGGCAGTGGTGTTGGGATGCGCGATCTCCTTACCGATGCTTAGCTCAACGACGAACGGTTCGCCCGCTTTGACGACGGCCGGCGCTTCGATCACCGGCGCGTGCTTTTCCTTCTTCCAATCCGCGGACTGAATGACCTCACCGATTTTCATAGTTGCCTCCTTAGGTTTAAAAAGTTATGTGGAATACGGGGATAGTTTAGCCTGGGATGGCGGAAAAGGCAAATTTAGTCCGTAGTCCGTAGTCCGTAGTCCGTAGTCCAAAGTCGAAAAGCTCAACGGGTTGAACGGATTAAACGGAGAAAATTTCCGTTAAATCCGTTCAATCCGTTGAGAGAAAAATCTGCTCAATCTGCTCAATCTGCTGACCAACTGCCCCCTACCCCAGCAACGGTGCGACGAGGGCGGCGACGTCTTCCAGGAATTGTTGATCCGCCGGAGTAAACGGCGCGAGGGCGTGCGAGTCAATGTCAATTTCGCCGACCACTTTGCCGTCTTTGAAAATCGGCGCGACGATCTCCGATTGCACATCGGGACTGCACGAGAGGTAGTTGGTCTCCTGGGCAACGTCCTGGATGACGAAGGTGAGTTCCGTGGCGGCAGCCTGCCCGCAGATGCCCTGCCCAAACGCGATGCGGGTGTGCTCGGTGGGCGCGCCGACGTAGGGGCCAAGCACCAATTCCTGCTCCCGCGCCGGGTCTACCAAATAAAAGCCGACCCAATCGTAGTGCGGGATGTTTCGTTTGAGGGTTTCACACACCGCCAGCAAAGTCGCATCCCGATCCGCGCCGCCTTGCACGATCTGGCGCACCTGCGCTAAACACTGCGAAAACAGTATAGTGGTCATCGTTCATCCTCCAAAGGTAGTTAGCTTTCAGTTTACAACTCAATATCAAAATCCCCAAACAATGGCTGAGCGTCTTCCAATTCAATGTCGTGCTGCCGCTGCCAGCGCAGCAGAGCGAGCATCGCCTGACCCCACGGCTCCGGCGCGCGCGCCATCAGGCTTTCCAGCCAGGCGACGTCGGCGGCGTTGAGTTCGTCGGGGCGGGTATCCATCAGCAGCGCGCTGGTCAGGGGCCAAAGCTGCACATAAGAACTGCCGGTCGCACAGACCAACGTCGTACTGTCGGAAGTAAAGGCCACGTCCGTCACCCGAAACCGGAACTCGCCGGCATCCATCCGGCCCAGATCCGTCCCACGCGCCGTATGGCAAAGAACGATGTAGCGGTTATCCTTGCGAGTCAGGGCGACGATGCGTCCGTTCGGGCTGAAAGCCAATCCCACCGGCGGCTCGTAACTGAGCTGTGAACTCAGGGCCACCGGCGTGGCATATTTCTCAAAAGCCGGGACGCGCCAGAAGTACATGGTGAAATGGTCGGCGGAGGCCAACGTCTGCCCATCGGGGCTGAAGGCCAACTGCGTCGGCGGATGGTCGTGCGCGCGCAGCGTGGTCAACAGGGTCCCCGACTCCGCATCCCATACCCGGAGCGCGTTGCTCTTGTGCCCGCTGAGCAGCAGCGCGCCGTCGGGACTGAAGCGCAACGCGCGAATCGAGTCCGGGTCGTCCTCAGCGCCAAACGGCGGCAGCGGCTCCCCGTCCGGCAGGCGCCAGCGGCGGATGCTGCCCTCGCCCAAAAAACGCCCCGTGGCGACCCAATCCCCCTGGGGCCGCACCTGCACATATCCGATGCTCAAGTCACGCGACGCCAACTCGGTGCAGGTGCGTTCTGCCATATCCCAACACAGCAGCGGGAGGTCCCACCCCCGGCCCCAACCTACTGCATAGCGCCCATCCGGCGTGAAGACCAGCCGCGCTTCGGCGCGCAGCGCATGGTTGAAATACTTCTTGCCGTCGGCCACGCGCCAGAAGTAAACCTGTTCTTTGCTGGCGCCGGCCACGTAGTTTCCATCGGGACTGAACGCCAGGGTCCTGAATCCCGTCCGACTATCGAAATCATACATCTGGCGTTGTTCCCCGGTCGGCAAGTGGCGTAGTTCAATACCCCGCGCACTGTTGTACGCCAACCATTCCCCATCCGGGCTGAGGGCGAACGCGCTGTCGTGTCCGGCGAAAAATTCCCGTGGCGGCGCGACAGGCAGCTCGGCGGGACAATGCGCGACGGTTTCCAACAGGGCGGCGAAGCGGGGCGCGTCGCCGCCGGTGGGCCGCCAATCGCGCCCGGGCAGGCGTTGGAGAAGCAGCAGGCCGGCGCGCAGAGGGAGTTTCTGCGTCAACTCCCAGAGTTGATGCCAGTGCTGTCCCTGCGCCAGCGTCTCGGCCAGCGCGATCCAGAATTCGTCGCCATCCAGCCCGCGCTTAAGTTCAGACAGATGCGCGACGGCGCGCACCCACTCGATGCGCCCGTGCCGCCGGGCGTGCGCGGCAATGAGATGCTTGAGCGGGGCGGGAGCCGCCAGGTAGGCCGCGCCCAGGAGACTGCAATCCACGTCCAGCGCTTCGTAGTCCTCCCATTGCGCCAACAGGAAGTAGTGCAACGCGCGCTGCGCCGGGTCGCGGGGCAGATACCGGGCGGCGTCCCCTGTGGCGCGCGCCATAGCGACGGTCACAACGGCGCGATCGGCCTGGGCCGCGCTGCGCAGCACCCGCGCCGCCAGGTCGCCGCCCTGACCCAGGGCCTGTTTCACGGTGAGCGCGATGAGGTCGGGGTCTCGCTGGATTTCCAGCCGCGACCAGTCTTGATTGAGAAAATGGTAGAGGACCTTGTCCTGTTCCGCCTGGAGATAGGCGAAGAGGCTGCTCTGCACCGGGCCGGTGAGGGCCGCGCCGTGGGCGATGAACAGCCGCCCCAGTGCGTGGCGCGCGGTCGAGGCGTAGTCCTGCTTGTGGTCGGCCCAGACGCGCAGGATCGTGCGCGCCAGTTGGCGGATGGACTCCGCGGAAGCCTCATGGTCAGGGGCGTAACTCCGCTCGGCCAGCTTCTCCAACTCGCCCACCGCCGCCGCGCGTTGGCGCAGGGGCAGCGCCGCCCCGAGCTTGTCCGCCTGCTGCGCCAGCAGTTCCCAATCTCCGGCGTGAAGGGCGGCGAAAACGGCGTCCTCGTTCAGATGCGGCAGCAGGCTTTCGCCCGGCGGGAGCGTGAGCCGGCCGGAGAGCGCGTCGAGGTCGGCGTGGAGCGCCGTCATCGGCAGACGCACCGCGCCGAGGGCGTGGGCAAAGGCGAGCCAGTCACGCTCGCCGTCACTGAGGTCGTCGCGGAGGACGCTGTCACTCACCCACTCCCAATAAGCATCGCCGAGGTGTTCCAGCGGGGTGACGGCGTCGGGATGGGGGAGCCAGCGCCACAGCCAGACGTGTTCCTCCTTCCAGCCGCACGAGGCCACCCACCGGCCATCGGGCAGGGGAACAATCGGATCGGTGTAGCTGGTGGGGCCGCGCCAGACCTGCACGAGCGCGCCATCCGCCGCGCGCCAGATGTGGATCGTTTGATCGTAGCCGCCGCTGAGGATGTAACGCCCATCCGCGCTGAAGGTGACACATCCCACGAAATTTTCGTGACCGCGCAGATCGTGGAGCAGCTTGCCATCCGCCACGCGCCACACGCCCACGTTTTGCCGCCCGCCGCTGGCGAGCAGCGTCCCATCCGGGCTGAAGGCAACGCTGGTGATCGCGTTGCCGTGACTGCCGAAGAGTTTTTCCGCGCCGGTGGCCGTATCTCGCACTTTGACCGCGCACGTATGGCGATCCTCGCCGATGGCCAGGCGCGTCTCATCGGGGCTGAGGGCCATACATTCGACGCTGTCGCCTTGTTTCCAGGTGTGCAGCAACTCCCCTTCTGGCAGCGCCCAGACGCGCACGGTTTTATCCGCGCTGCCGGTGTACAGGCGCCGGCTGTCGGCGGTGATGATCGCGTGTTTGACCCGCATGGTGTGACCATTGAGGGGCTTGAGTGCGCCAGAGGCTACCGTCCACAAGTCAATAGAGTCGCCGCACAACACCACCAACTGCGCGCCATCCGGCGTGAAGTAGATGGCCTCGAAGGCGGCGTCAAAGTCGCCGGGCCGGAGCAGGCGCGAGGGGCGCTCCGGGTCGGTCAAATCCCACAGGCGCGGGTACTCGTCCCAAGATTGGGTCGCCAGGGTGCGCCCGTCGGGGCTGAAGGCGCAGTTGTGGATGAAACGCTCGGCGCGGAGAGTGCGCACCAGGCTCCCGTCTGGCATACGAAAGATGAGAATCGGGCCGTTGCCGTTGACAGCCAGCAGCGTCCCATCCGGGCTGATCTGGAGCTCGGTGGTGATGTTGGCCGGGACGCCGCGCGGCAGTTTGCGGACGAAGGGAACGTCCGCCGGGTCGGGCAGGGCGGCAGCCAGAGCGACGAGGCGGGCGTAAGCCTCCTGCCCGGTGGGGGGACGCCAGTCTCGCGGGCGCAGGGCGCGGCATAAGCGCGCGCCCCACACCAGCGGCGCGATGCGCGCCAGCCGCCACAGGTCGGCCCAATGCCGGCCGGCCACGCCCTGCTTGAGGATGCGCTCCCATTCGGCGTCGGGCAGGGGTGTGACGGAAAAATCAGGGATTTGGGACAGAAAGTTTGACATTAGGGATCCCCTCACATCACCACACTTTTCCTATGCATTATAATACAGTCGTTACGCGATTTCTCATTTTTCACCGCAGAGTACGCGGAGAACGCAGAGAAAAGATAAAAAAAACTCAGCGTTCTCGGCGTTCTCGGCGGTAAAATTCTTCTCTTTCGTGGGGAACTGCGTAACAACTGATAATACAATCATCTTGCACTCCAAAAGAGGGAACTGATGGAAAGAGTCAAAGCGATAGTTTGGAACGCCGCGCAGGGGCGGCTGCGCGCCGGGTGGCGGATGATAGCGCAGTTAGCCATCACGGCGCTGCTGTATTGGATCGTCACGACGACGTTTTCCTGGCTGGAGGGCGCGCTGAAGGACTCCGCGCTCTGGGCGAGCCTGGCCGTGCGGGTGGCGACGAACCTCGTTCGGGTGAGCCTGACCTCGCTCTGTATCCTCGTCAGTCTGCTGCTGGCGGGGCGCTTTCTGGATCGCCGCCCCTTCAAGGCGTTTGGCTTCGCGTTGGATCGCGGCTGGTGGGCCGACCTGGGCTTTGGGATGGCGCTCGGCGCAGTCTTGATGGGCGGCGTCTTCGCGGTCGAGCGGCTGGCCGGGTGGGTGACGATCACGGGCAGCTTTCAGACCAACGCCTCCACGTTTGGCGTCGGCCTCCTGCTCTACGCCGTCCTCTTCATCAACGTCAGCCTTCAGGAAGAAGTCATGACGCGCGGTTACTGGTTGCGGAATCTGGCGGAAGGGTTGAACTTCCGCCGGCTCGGGCCGAAAGGGGCGCTGCTCATCAGCTACGGCCTCACCTCCGCCCTCTTCGGGCTGATGCACCTGGGAAATCAGAACGCCACGCTCGTCAGCACCCTCAACCTGGTCCTGGCCGGGCTGTTTTTGGGACTGCCCTACGTGCTGACCGGCGAGCTGGCGATCTCCCTGGGCCTGCACCTGACCTGGAACTTTTTCCAGGGCAACGTCTTCGGCTTCCCGGTGAGCGGCGGCGCGTCCGGCACGAGTTACCTCGTCCTCCAACAAGGTGGGCCGGCGCTGTGGACGGGCGGCGCGTTCGGGCCGGAGGCCGGGCTGATCGGCGTGATCGCCATGCTGATGGGGGCGGGACTCGTGGCGCTGTGGGTGAAGTACACGCGCGGGCGGCTGAGTTGGCATAGGGCGCTCGCGGCATACAGCGGCGCGACCCCACCGTCGCCCCCAACGCTTTTGACGGAAGAGGAGGGGTGACCCATGATCACCGTTTCTGACCTGTCGCCAGAGATACAACAACGGCTGAAAGCGGCGTACACTTACAAAGAACAGGGCGCGTTTGAAATGGCGCTCCGTGAATGTGAAGCGGTCCTGGACGCATACCGGCGGTTCCCCGAAGCGCATAATCTGCATGGGATGATCCTGGAAAGCCTGGGACGCCGCAGCATCGCTGAGATGGCTTATCGAACCGCCGCGCGGCTTGATCCGGCCTTCGCCGAAGCCGCCCGGAACCTGGCGCGGATAGGCAATCGCCTGGACGTGAAGTTGACCGCATTGCAAAAAGCGCTTATGGGCGGGTTGATGGCGTTTCACTTGGGGCTGGCCGGGATGTTCGTCTGGATGGCGATAGATTTTGAGCGCCTCGATCCGCTGCTCTTCACCGTCGGACTTGTGGCCTTTGCGGGCTACCTTTGGGCGCTCATCCTGCGCTGGCCGCGCGTCATAGACGAGGAGGGGATCACCAGGCGCGACGGTCGCCGCGTGCTGTGGCGGGATTTGACCAAAACGGAGCCACTCACGGGGAGGTATAGGGGCGTGCGGCTGAGCGGCGCGCTGCGCCTGCACTTCAAGGGTGGTGACATCGTAGATGTCCCGGCCGGCGGAATCTCCCAGGCGGACGCGGTCGTGCGGTTCGTTGCCCAAAAGACCGGCGCCTATCCCGGATAGCGACAGGTTTTGTCAATCACGGGTCAGCGATTGCGCCGGTCGAAAAATTTGACTCCCCCCACAATCCCCCTATACTGATAGCCGTATCCATTGCATACAAAGGACTGACGCAAGGGGTCTCTTTCTTCACCGCGGAGCACGCTGAGACCCCATAAAAATCTCCGCGATCTCTGCGTGCTCTGCGGTAAATTTTCACTGGTTTGCGTGACTCCTGACAAAAATCACCCTGCGGCTTGCGATAGCCCGGGGCAACGCCTGACGGCCAGCGAGAGGTAACGCCTATGCCCACCACCACCCCGCAACGCATCTATGATCTGCTGCGCCAACTGCCCACCGAGGGCTTGAGCGCGGCGAAACGGCTCTTTTGGACCGAACTCAACTACGCGCGCGCCGCCGCGCCGCTTTCCACCCGCGAGTGGCCGGCGGAGACGCGCGCGTTGCTGGCCGCCGACCCTACGCTGCTGGCGCGGCACGCCGGCGATTTGGGCGCTTTCGACATCCTGTACCTCCCCCTGGCGCGGGGGCAGACCGGGCGCGAGTTCCCCCTGTCGCTGGTCGCCGAGCGCGCGATCATTGCCCGGCTTTTGCCGGATCATCCTTACGCGCTGTTCGTCTTTAGCGACGCGGACGCCGGCCACTGGCACTTCGTCAATGTGAAGTATCGCCGCGACGCGGACGCCGGGAGCAGCGTCGCCCGTCGCGTCCTGCGGCGGATCGCCATCGGCCCGCATGAGCGCCTGCGCACCGCCGCCGAGCGCGTCGCCATGCTCGACCTGACGACGCTCAGCCCCAACCTCTTCGGCCTCGCGCCGCTCGCCATCCAGCAACGGCACGACGAGGCGTTCGATGTCGAGGCCGTCACTCAGGCCTTCTTCACGACGTACCGCGCGCATTTCGAGGCGGTCGAATCCCGGCTGACCGGCCTGGACTCCGCCGAGGACGCCCGCCTCTTCACCCAACGCCTCTTCAACCGGCTGCTGTTCATCGTGTTCCTGGAGCGCAAAGGCTGGCTCATCCCGCCCGATGGGGGAAGCTCCCCCCAGGCTGACGGCTACCTGGCCGCCCTCTGGGAATCCCACCGTCATCCTTCAGAACGTCATTCTGAGCGCAGCGAAGAATCTTTCTACCGCGACCGCCTCAAGCTCCTGTTCTTCTCCGGGCTGAACAACCCCGGCAGCGTGGACATCACCGGCATCGCGGCGGATGGGCCGCTGGCCGCGCTGATCGGGCGCGTGCCGTACCTCAACGGCGGCCTCTTCGAGAAGGAAGCGCTGGACGAGCGCGAGGACGTGAGCGTGCCGGACGCGGTCTTCGGGCCGCTGTTTGAGGAGCTGCTCTACCGCTACAACTTCACCGTCACCGAGAGCACGCCCCTGGACGTGGAAGTGGCGGTGGACCCGGAGATGCTCGGCAAAATCTTCGAGGAACTGGTGACGGGCCGCCACGAATCCGGCAGCTACTACACGCCCAAGCCGGTGGTGGCCTTTATGGGCCGCGAGGCGCTCAAAGGCTATTTGCGCGCCACATGCCCGCGCGAATCCGACGCAGCGCTGGCGGCCTTTGTGGAAGAGCGCGACGCCGGCGACCTCCGCCAGCCGGAGGCCGTCCTGACCGCCCTGCGCGACATGACCGTGTGCGACCTGGCGTGCGGCAGCGGCGCGTACCTGCTGGGGATGCTGCACGAGTTGTTGGAATTGCGCCAGGCGCTCTTTGTCTCGCGGCGGCTGGACGCGCGCTCGGCCTACGAGCGCAAGCTGGAAATCATCCGGCGCAACCTCTACGGCGTGGACCTCGACCCCTTCGCCGTCAACATCGCCCGGCTGCGCCTGTGGCTCTCGCTGATGGTGGATTACGAGGGCGACGACCCGCCGCCGCTGCCCAATCTGGAATTCAAAATCGAGACCGGCGACAGCCTCACCGCGCCCGCGCCCGCGCCGTTGCAGGCCGATCTGTTCCGCCAGCGCGACGTGGAGGAGTTCTTCACGCTCAAGGGGCGCTTTATGACCGCGCACGGCCCGGAGAAGAAGGTGCTCAAGGCGCAGATTGACGCGCTGAAAGCCACGATTGCCGGGTGGGCGAGCGAGGAAAGCGGCGCGGACGCCTTCGATTGGGCGGTGGACTTCGCGGAAGTGTTCACGCCGCAGGCAGACGCCGCGCCGGGCTTCGACATCATCGTGGCGAATCCGCCTTACGTGCGGCAGGAGTTGTTGGGCGCGGCGTTGAAGGCGACGCTGAAGAAACGCTATCCCGACGTGTACACCGGCACAGCCGATTTGTACGTCTACTTCTACGCGCGCGCGTTGCAACTGCTGCGGGAGGGCGGCGTCGCCAGCTTCATCACGTCCAACAAGTGGCTGCGGGCGGGCTATGGCGAGAAATTGCGCCAGAGCCTCAACACCCAGACCACCGTGCAGGCGATCATTGACTTTGGCGACCTGCCGGTGTTTGGCGCGATTGCCTACCCGCAGATCATCGTCTTCCGCAAGGCCGCGCCCGCCGCCGACCACCCCGTGCGCGCCCTCACCGTGGACGACCTGAGCGTGGTGGATCACCTGAGCGAGGTGGCGCAGGCCGCCGCGTGGGAGCAGCCGCGCAGCAGTTTGCGGGCGGATGGGTGGACGTTGGTGAGACCGACGATCATCGCACTTATGAACAAACTCCGTTACGCCGGAAAGCCATTGGGAGAACTTATCGAAGGCAAATTTTATCGCGGCATTACAACGGGATTGAACGAGGCTTTTGTGATTGACCAAATTACCCGTGATAGGTTGATTACCGAAGACCCGCGTAGCTCAGAAATCATCAAACCCTGGATTCGAGGAAGAGATATTGACCGCTGGCGAGTAGATTTTAGTGGGCTGTACCTCATCTTTGCCCGGCGGGGTATTGATATAAGTGCTTATACTGCGATAGCCGATTATTTACAGCAGTTCAAAAATAGACTAATACCAGGTATTCCAGGTGGGCGAAAGCCTGGTCCCTATCAATGGTATGAAATTCAAGATAGTACGGCTTATTATTCCGAGTTTGAGAAGCCTAAAATAATCTACCCAGACATTGCTAAAGAACCCGAGTTTACCTATGATGAAGTTGGAATGTACGGTGGCAATACAATGTATATTTTGCCAACAGATGGCTTGTTCCTGTTGGGTATTTTGAATTCTTCAGTTGTCAATTATTTCTATCGGCAAACAAGCCCCTCTATTCAGCAAGGGTATCTACGTTTTATTGCTACCTATATGGAACGCATCCCCATCCCCGACCCGACCCCCGACCAACGCGCCGCCATCGAGGGGCTGGTGCGCAAGTTGCTGGACGCGCGGGGGCAGGGGCCGCAGGTCGCCGCGTGGGAGGCGGAATTGAACGCGCGGGTGTATCAGGTGTACGGGTTGACGGCGGAGGAGATCGCCGTGATAGAAGGCAAGTAACGCAAAGGCGCTAAGAAAAGAGGGAACGCAAAGACGCCAAGGCGCTAAGACGCAAAGAAAAAACCTTAGCGGCTTTGCGTCTCTGCGCCTTTGCGTCTCTGCGCCTTTGCGTTAAAACCTTAGCGGCTTTGCGTCTCTGCGCCTTTGCGTTAAAAAACATCAAGGAGCGACCATGCAAGAAAACGAAATCAGCAAAGTCATTGTAGATGCCGCCATCGAAGTCCACCGCACGCTTGGCGGGCCGGGATTGCTGGAAGCCGTCTACGAAGAGGCGCTGGTCTGGGAATTGGAACACCGTGGGATGTGCGTCGAGCGACAAAAAACCGTGCCCATCGTCTACAAAGGCCAGACCCTCGCCGCCCCCTTACGCCTGGATGTGCTGGTCAACGACCTGGTGATCGTTGAGTGCAAAGCCACCACCACCTACACCGACCTCTTTGCCGCGCAGACACTCACCTATTTGCGGCTGATGGGCCTCAAACTGGGACTGGTGATCAACTTCGGAGAAAAACTGGTCAGCGCAGGGATTCATCGCGTGGTGAATCAATTATAGGTAACGCAAAGAGAAGAATAACGCAAAGACGCTAAGGCGCTAAGGCGCAAAGCTGTTTTTCTTTTTCTTTGCGTCTCTGCATCTCTGCGCCTTTGCGTTACAAAGGAGACAACATGCCCCACGACATCATAGATAACCGCGCCGTGCGGTTGGTGGACAAGATCAAGGAAATTCTGCCCGGCAGCCAGTCGGCCAAGTTTGCCGTCGGCTACTTCTTCCTCTCCGGGCTGGAAGCCGTGGCCGATCAGTTGGAGAACGTCCGCGAACTGCGGCTGCTCATCGGCAACACCTCCAGCCGCGAGACCATCGAGCAGATCGCCGAGGGCTACCGCCGCCTGGAACAGATCCAAAACGCTGCCGAAACGCTCCAGTATCCCGGCCGCGCCCAGAGGGACGCCGCCGCCGCGGCCACCGCCGCCGCCATCGGCCAGACCGCCGCGCGCATGGATCAGACCGACGCCGCCGCGCAGTTGGTCGGCGCGTTGGTGAGCCTGATCGAGTCCGGGCGGCTCAAGGTGCGCGTCTACACCCAGGGCCGCCTGCACGCCAAAGCCTACATCTTCGACTATGCCCCGCTCTTCGACGCCCAGGGCCGCCCCGTGCCGCGTCACGAGCGGGGCATCGCCGTGGTCGGGTCGAGCAACTTCACCCTCTCCGGCATCGCCGCCAACACCGAACTCAACGTGCTGGTGCCGGGCAACGACAATCACGCCGAACTGACCCGTTGGTTTGAGGCGCTGTGGGCCGAGGCGCAGGACTTCGAGGCGCACCTGATGCAAGAACTGCGCCAATCCTGGCCGCTGGCACAGGTCACGCCCTACGAAGTCTACCTGAAGACCCTCTACGAGCTGGTGCGCGATCAATTGGAAGGCGCGGCCCCTGCCGACCTCCTGTGGCAAGACGACATCACCGCCGTCCTCACCGAATTTCAGGAGCGCGCCGTCCGCCAGGCCGTGCAGATGATCCGGCAGTACGGCGGCTGCTTCGTCGCCGACGTCGTCGGCCTGGGCAAGTCCTACATCGGCGCGGCCATCGTCAAACACTTCGAGCGTCACGACCGGGCGCGCGCCCTCATCGTCTGCCCCGCGCCCCTGGTGGAGATGTGGGAACATTATAACGAGGCCTACCAGCTCAACGCGCGCGTGCTCTCGTTGGGGATGCTGCGCGAGGACGATCAACGCGGCGCGGATTGGCTGTTGCACGATGAACGCTACCGTTACCGGGATTTTGTGCTGGTGGACGAGAGCCACCACTTCCGTCACACCGAGAGCCAGCGCTATCGCGTCTTGCAGAGCTACCTGGCGGCGGGCGACCGGCGCGTCGTCCTCCTCACCGCCACCCCCCGCAACCAATCCGTGTGGGACATTTATCACCAGCTCAAGCTGTTCCACCCCGCCGAGGTGACGCAACTGCCGATAGACCCGCCGAACCTGCGCGCCTACTTCAAGGCGGTGGAAGACGGCCAGAAACGGCTGCCCGACCTGCTGTCTCACGTCCTCATCCGCCGCACGCGCGCGCACATCCTGCGCTGGTACGGGTACGACGCGGAAACCGGGCAGCGCGTGGATCCCGATGACTGCGCGCCCTACCAAACCGGCGCGCGCCGGGCCTACGTCAAAGTGGCGGGGCGGCAGCAATTCTTCCCCCAACGCGCACTGGAAACGATCAGCTACAGCATCGAAGCCACGTATGGCGGCTTTTACGACGAACTGCGCGGCTATTTGACCCCGCCGGACTCTGGGAATGACGGCGCGGCCCTGACCTTTGCCCGTTACGGCCTGTGGCGCTACGTCAAGCGCGCCAAACAGACCCAATCCCCCTACGCCGAACTCCAACGGGCCGGGGCCAACCTGCGCGGGCTGCTGCGCGTGATGCTCTTCAAACGGCTGGAATCCAGCGTCCACGCCTTCCGCGAGACCGCGCGGCGCATCCTGCGCATGCACGAGCTGTTTATCCACGCGCTGGATCAGGGGATTATCGCCGCCGGCGAGGAAGCGCAGCAGTTGCTCTACGAATCGGATCAGGACGAGGAACAGGCGCTCTTCGACGCCCTGGCGCAGGTCGCCGGGCGCTACGTCCCCGCCGATTTCAACCTGGCGGCCCTGCGCGCCGACATCACGCGCGACATCGGCCTCCTGCGCCAGATGCTCGCCCGCGTGGCGGACATCACCCCGGAGCGGGACGCGAAACTGCACACGCTGCAAGCGCTGTTGGCTCGACCGGCGCTTCACGGGCGTAAAGTGCTCATCTTCACCCAATACGCCGACACCGCGCAGTACCTCTACGATCACCTCGTTACACTCCCCTCTCCCGGTAGGAAGCCTGTCCTGAGCGCAGCGAAGGAAGGGGCCGGGTGTGAGAGCAAAGTCGAAGTCATCTACAGCCGCGACAAGAGCAAGGCCCAGATCGTCGCCCGCTTTGCGCCGCAGGCAAACCCCCAGCTTCCGCTGGCCGGACTGCCCGAAATTGACACCCTGATTGCCACCGACGTCCTCTCCGAGGGTCTCAACCTTCAGGACTGCGACCACGTCATCAACTACGACCTGCACTGGAACCCCGTGCGCCTCATCCAGCGGTTGGGGCGCATTGACCGCATCGGCTCCGCGCACGACCGCATCCGCGCCTACAACTTTCTGCCGGAAAAGGCGCTGGAGCAACACCTGGGGTTACAGGAACGGCTGGCGCAGCGCATCCAGGAAATCCACGACACCATCGGCGAAGACGCGGCCATCCTGGCCCCCGACGAGCGCCTCAACGCCGAGGCCCTGTACGCCATTTACGCGCGGGGCGACCTCCAGGGCTACGAAGAGGACGACGGCGACGAATTCGTGGACATGAACGAGGCGCTGGAAATCGTCCGTCAGGTGCGGGAAGATAACCCGGCGCTCTATCGCCGCATCACCGAGTTGCGGGACGGCGTCCGCTGCGGGCGCGCCAACGAGCGCGCGGGCGCGGTCGTCTTCTGCCGCGCCGGGCGCTACCGGCAGCTCATCCTGGTGGACGAGCGGGGCGAGATCGTCACACGGGACGCGCCGCGCATTCTCGCCCTGCTGAAATGCGCGCCGGACACGCCCGCCGCCCCCTTGCCCGCCGACCATAACGCCGCCGTCATGCAGGTCAAGCGCGCCTTCGACCGCGAGGCCCAGGCCCGGCAAGCCGAGCAGCAGCACACGCGGGCCGCGACCCCGGCGCAGCGCTACGTCCAGGCCGAGTTGCGCCTCCTGTACGCCGAAAGCGACGCGGCCCTGCGCCCGCAGATCGCTGTCTTAGACGAAGCTTTTCAGCGCCCCCTCGCCCGCCCGGCCGTGCGCGCCGCCCTCAACCGCCTGCGCCGCGAAGGGCTGACCGGCCGCGCCCTCCTGGAAGCCTTGACCCAACTGTACCATCTTCACGGGCTGGACGCCCTGCCGCACCCGGAGCGCGCGCACGGCGAAGAAAACGAGACGTTGTCTTACGTGGTGTGTAGCGAGGGATGGGGGGGATAGCCCGTTTCCCACCGCAAAAGCCCCCGCTATGGAGGCCGCGCTTTATCATTCTCCCGCCGGCAGGTGCGCCGCGACAATTGACAATCGCGCGGTTGAGGGTACAATTTTTGCGTTCTTAAGCGCTATATCCTAAGGAAAAGGTGAACAAGATGTTAACATTTCACGATGCAACCACCCTATTTGCGCGTTGTCTTGTTCGCCGGACTCCGGGTAGGGCGCAGGCTTAGTTTCTCCTCATTCGCTACCCCGTAAAAGTCTTCCAGATTTCAACAACGACTCTGCCATGCCGCTTGTCCCAAGTCGGCGCGCAAGTTAGCCATTGGTGGCCTCTTGCCTCAAAGGTGTGACGCACTTGCTTGACTTAGCCAGAAACTTGGCGTCAAACACGGTGCTTGAGAGCACCATCAAGTGCGTTGCACCTGGCTTGAGCAAGTGCTGCATGGCCGTTGTTCGAAATTTCTGGAGGAACTTTGAACATCCCACTGAAACACTACGGACGTTTGTTGGTGCGGTATCTCCGGCCACACTGGAGTACCGTCCTCTTCCTGGCCGCGCTGCTCGTGGGCAGCATTGGCCTGCAACTGTTCAAACCGCAAATTCTGCGGACGTTTATTGACGCCGTCGGCGCCGGCGCGGAAGCCGCCGCGCTGGGACGCAGCGCGTTGCTGTTCCTGGTCGTCGCCGTGATGGAGCAGGGCATCTCGCTCTACCTGACGTACTTGGGCGAGACGGTGGCATGGAAGGCCACCAATGCCCTGCGCCTCGACCTGACCCTCCACTGTCTGAAGTTGGATATGTCCTTCCACAAAGCCCACACTCCGGGCGAACTGATCGAGCGCATTGATGGCGATGTCCGCACCTTGGCCGGATTCTTCTCTGAGATGGCGCTGCGGCTGCTCGCCAACACGCTGCTCGCGTTGGGGATCGTGGCGCTGCTGTTCAGGGAAGATTGGCGGGCGGGACTGGTCGGCGGTGGGTATGCCGTTTGCGCCTTTTTGGCCCTGGGGGCAGCGCGCCGTCCGCTGACGCGCGCCTGGGGTGAGGTGCGGCAGACTTCGGCCGACCTCTCCGGTTTCTTCGGCGAGCGACTTTCCGGCACGGAAGACATCCGCGCCAACGGCGGCGAAGCCTACGTGATGCGCCGCTTGTACACCCTGATGCGCCGCGTGTCGCAGAGCTGGATCAAGGCTATGGTGATGCAGGGCGTGAGTTTCGATGCTGTATGGCTGGTCACGCTGGCCGCCAAGATCGCCGTGCTGGCGGTGGGCGCGTGGCTCTTCACCAACGGCCGCGCAACCCTGGGGACGGTTTATCTCATCTTTGGTTACGTGGGGCAGATGGAAAGTCCGATGAACGCGATTCGCCATCGGATTGACGAACTGCAACAGGCCAGCGCCAGTATCGCGCGCGTGGAAGAACTGCTGGCGCTCAAGCCCGCGGTGGTCGAAGCGCCGCAGCCCTTGGGCGCGCTGCCGCCGGGGCCTCTGGCAGTGGCGGTGGAGGACGTGAGCTTTCACTACACGGACGCTGCCGGCAATGGGGGTGATCCGGTGTTGCAGCAAGTCTCGTTTGCTCTGGAACCGGGCAAGGTGCTGGGGCTGCTAGGGCGGACCGGCAGCGGCAAGACGACGCTCTCGCGCTTGCTCTTCCGGCTTTACGACCCCATCCAGGGGACGATCCGGCTTGGCGGCGCAGACGTGCGCGCGATGACGCTCGGCGCCCTCCGGCAGCGCGTCGGCCTGGTCACGCAGGACGTGCAGTTGTTCCGGGCCACCGTGCGCGACAATCTGACGCTGTTCAAGTCCGGCTTCGCCGACGCCCGGCTGCTCGAAGCGTTGCGCACGTTGGGACTCTGGCCGTGGTATCAATCGCTGCCCGCCGGGTTGGATACGGTGCTGCAAACGGGCAGCCATGGATTATCGGCGGGGCAGGCGCAGTTGTTGGCCCTGGCGCGCATCTTCCTCCGCGCTCCCGACCTGATCATCCTCGACGAAGCCTCGTCCCGGTTGGACCCGGCGACGGAACAACGGGTCGAGCGCGCGGTGGACCTGCTGCTGGCAGACCGCACCGCCATCGTCATCGCCCACCGGCTGCGCACCGTGCAACGCGCCGATGCCATCATGATCCTGGAGGGCGGTCAGGTGATCGAGTACGGCGCGCGCGCTGCGCTGGCCGCCGATCCCCACTCGCGATTCTCCGGCCTGTTGCGCACCGGATTGGAGGAGGCGCTCGCATGAAGACCTTATCCACATGGGCTGCAACCTGGCAGTTGATTCGCTTTCAACCGCGCGCCTACTTGCAGTTTGGCGCGCTGTACGTTGTCTTGTTCGGCAGCAACGTGCTCCCCGGCCTGCTCATCCAGGCGTTTTTTGACCACTTGAGCGGCGCGGCGCCGGCGGCGGTCGGCGTGTGGGGGCTGTTAGGGCTGCTGGCGGCGGTCGAGGCAGGCCGCGCCCTGGTCTATCTCACGCGCATCTATGGCGAGGAGACCTTCCGCTGCCACGGCTGGGCGCTGCTGCGCCGCAACATCGTCGCCAACATCCTGAAGCGGCCGGGCGCAGACCGGCTGCCGCTGGCCGCGGGCGACGTGCTCAATCGGCTGGACGATGACGTGATGGAACTGGCCGACTGGCCGAGCTGGTTGCCTTTCCTGACCGGCCACCTGCTCTTCGCCGTCGTCGCCCTGACCATCATGCTGTCCATCCACTGGCGCATCACGCTGGTGGTGGTGCTGCCGATGCTGGCGATGGTGTTCATCGTGCAAGTCTCATGGGCGCGGGTGCTGCGCTACGATCACGCCCGGCGCGAAGCCACCAGCGCCGTCACCGGCTTCCTGGGGGAAGTGTTGGACGCAGTGCAGGCGATCAAAGTCGCCGACGCCGAGTCCGCCGTCGCCGGACACCTGCACGGCCTGAGCGAGTCGCGCCGCAAGGCGGAGGTGAAGTTCACCCTCTTCATGGCCTTGATCCGCTGGGCCTTCAATAACATCACCGACCTGGCCCTGGGACTGGTGTTGTTGCTCGCAGGACAGGCCATGCGCGACCCGGTCAATCCCTTCACGGTGGGCGAGTTTGCGCTCTTCGTGACCTACCTCACCGCGATCATCGAGTTCCCGGCGAACCTGGGCAGTTTTCTGTCGGACTACCAGACCCAGGCCGTCTCCATCCATCGCCTGCTCGAACTGCAACCGGACGCACCGCCCAAGGCGCTGGTCGAGCATCACCCGGTCTACCAACGCGGCGCGCTGCCCGAAGTCCCATGCGTCGCCAAGTCTGAGGCGCAGTGCCTGGACACCCTGAGCGTCGCAGGGTTGCGTTACGTCTACCCAGATACAGGGCATGGCATCGAAGCTATCTCCCTGACTGTGAAACGGGGGACGTTCACTGTCGTGACCGGGCGCGTGGGGTCGGGGAAGACGACGTTGCTGCGCGTCTTGCTGGGCCTCCTGCCCAAACAGGCGGGTGAGGTGCGCTGGAATGGGGCGCTTGTGGAGGACCCGGCGACATTCTTCGTCCCGCCGCGCAGCGCCTACACGGCGCAAGCGCCCGCGCTGTTCAGCGAGACGTTGCGCGACAACGTGTTGATGGGCTTGCCCGAAAGCGCGGTGGATCTCGAGGCCGCGCTGCGCGCGGCGGTGTTGGAGGAGGACGTCGCCATTCTGCCGGAAGGACTGGATACGCTGGTAGGGCCGCGCGGCGTGCGACTGTCCGGCGGGCAGGCGCAGCGGGCGGCGGCAGCGCGGATGTTCGCGCGCACGCCCGAGCTGCTGGTCTTCGACGATCTCTCCAGCGCGCTCGACGTAGAGACCGAGCGCACGTTGTGGGAGCGCGTTTTCGAGCGGCGGGAGGCCACGTGCCTGGTCGTCTCGCACCGGCGCCCGGCGCTGCGCCGCGCCGATCACATCATCGTCCTCAAAGATGGCCGGATCGCAGCGGAGGGCAAGCTGGACGAGTTGCTAGAAACGTGCGAGGAAATGCAGCGGTTATGGCATGGCGACGTTGGCGATGGAGAAGCGGCACCAGCGGCGTAACAGCTCACTGCAAGTACAAGTAATACAACGAAAAACGCGCCCTACCTGATACAGGTAGGGCGCGTTTGGCTGGAGCGGCGCGACTCGACCATGCGGCACCACAGATTCAAAGCTTGCCGTTACTGCCATTAGTATTTTCCTCCCTTCCAAACAGTTGCATAATGGGGCTGTGCTGAGCGTGCTTCTGCTGTAACTCCTGCACAATGAACACCCCGTAAAACTCTTTCGTCACCAATACCGTAGAATGACCCATCAGATCGGCCAACGTCCCCAGGTCGCCGCCATCCATCAGGAAGTCACGTGCAAAACCATGGCGGAAACTGTGAGGATTCACCGGCCCTTCGATGCCGGCGCGCTGCGCTCGCCGCGCCAACATTTGCGACACCCCGCGCGTGGTCATAGGGGTCAGGCGGGTGCCCAGTATACCGAGGCTCAGAAAGAGCGCGGTGGTAGAGGTTGCCGGTCGCACGGCCAACCAAGCCCGCAGCGCCTCCGCCGTAATCGGGCTGAAAGGCAACACCCGGGTCTTTTCGCCCTTTTCCGTCACCGTAACCAGGCGTTTTTCCAGATCTACATCCGGCAGCGTCACCCCACATAAACCGCCGACTCGACACCCTGTATCGGCCAGGAAGAGGATCACGCCCCGATCCCGACTATCCAACAGCGCGTCGCCCTCGGTCGTTCTCAGCAGGGCTACCAGGTCGTTATGAGAGATAGCCTTCTGGGTGAGACGTTTGGGCTTCAAGACCTTGATCCGCCGCGCCGGACTATCGGTCAGTATCTCCTCTTCCACCAGCCAGTTGAACAGGCGCTTTACTGCGCGTTCCCGGCCGGCAATCGTGAAGGGGGACAGTTTCCCGGCCTGCGGCTCACACTTGGGGTGATGTTCATACAACGTGTCTTGATCCATCAAATGCGAGACATACCGCCGTAAGTCCTGGACCGTGATACTTTCAACCGGAACATTCCCCAGGAAGTCCAAGAGATACCCCAACATCTCACGATACGCTTTGACAGTTCCCGCGCTGCGTCCATTTGCCCGTGTGGCCGTGATCAAAGCGTCAATTGCTTCATCAAGTAACATAACCTTTCCCCCTGTTAGTTCAGCGCGCCGCCCCATGTAGCCTTGACCCGGCCCGCTTCAATGTTCTGTAGAATATCCCGGCAGAATACCACCAGTGAATCACCCGTTCCCGGCGCGATCCGCTCGGCCCATTCGGTGCCGATGTAGACCAACCAGGCCAGCGCCGCCAGGTCGCCGCGCTGCGCATCGTGGGTAGCCTGTTCCATTATCCGCACCGCCAACAGCGCCCACGGATCGCACTCTAATTCCAACGTCACACGTTTTCTCATCGGGCAGGATAGTGTAAGAGCCACTTCTCGAAGTCCGGGTTATGCACCCGGTTGGCCCGCATAGCCGCCAACAATTCTTGCTCGAAACCCCAGTGCCATACCTGCACGTCGGCTAACAGCTCGGTCGCCTCATGCACCGGCGCTTCCAGCACCTCGGCCCAGCCTAAGTACCAATTCCCCCACGCGATCCCCGGATGATTCAACCGCACGTGGGCCAACTCGTGCGCAATCACATAATGGCCCACTAACCCATCCGGGATATAGGCTGCCAGAGAGATGACCAGTTCCTCAGCTTGCCAGGCGACGCGCCCACTGTGTTCCCGATAGCCGGTAAATTGCTCTACCACCAGGTTAAACTGTTCAATATAGCGCCGATCCGTTGCTGGCAAACGCCGCCAGACGTTCCCCCACAACCGCTGCAACAGTGGGCTTAGTTCATTGCAAATAGGCATAGTCATTCACGCGCCCGGGGGTCGTCAATGACGGCGCCGATAGGCCGGGTAGGAACGCGCAGCTTCCCCGCGGCCACCTGGTCCAGCGACTGGCGCAGTAGATAACACGCCAGCTCGGAAGGATTCAATTGCAGCCGTTCAGCCAGCCGGTAAAAATCATCCAACAGCGCCGGCCCAAAGCGAAACGTTCGAGTATGATAACCGCTGGGCCACACTGACACCCCATTATGTTGTTTCATAGCCCCTCACTTCTCCGTGAATCACCCATATCTTGCCTAAGCGCCGCTGCGCCCTAGTCGGCTTGTGGTCAGCTTATGGTCACCTTGAGGAGGCAAGCCCCCTCAACTGGCCGCAATTTCCTGCCGGGGACGCCGGTAAACAATGCTGGCCGGCACGCGCATCGGCACGATCTTCCCGTGATACTGCGCTTCAATAAAGACCTGACCGCCGCTTTGCGCGATCACCCGGCACGGAAAAAACCGGTCCAGCCAGTTACTATACACCAGGTCGGGATATTCGCCCCCGGCGCCGACGTCCTGATTACGCGCGTAATCGCTCACGGTCTGACCCCCACTGGCGCGACCGACATTCAGAAAATACGACAAAGAATGTCATATTTATCCCTTGATTACGCGCGTATTCACTCACTGCCTGCCCCCTCACTCAGTCGCCGCCGGACCTCTTCCACCCACAGATCGCGCATTTCCGCCGCTGTCGCCGGATTCTTTTCCCGCTTCAGCTTCTCATAAGCGTTGCGTGAGTGTTGGAGGGCTTGAAACGCGCCTTGCTCCAGTCCCCAGGCAATGGCCGTCTCCGGGTTGGGAAACGTCGCCGGCGCGCTGCCCTCGATGACGTCTTGATCTGCCTGGCTCAGGCCATCGTATACCGCCTTCTCTATCGCTTCCGGCATACCGACCCAGCTCCCGGAGGCATCCCAGAGCGTCATCCCCGACCGCCCGCGGCGCGCCCACGTCACCTTCACCCCGCGCCGCGCGCCATCCTGGACTACTTCCAATTGCAGGTTGATAGAGCGTAGCAGCCGGGCCAGTTCCGTTTTGCTCACCGTCGCCGTCGTTTGCGCGTTTGCCTGGGCGTCCCGGCCATCTTGCAGGTGATAAATCCAGAGCGTATCACAGCCCCACTTGCTGACCGAGTCTTGTAGCAACCGCATCGCCAAGGCCTTGTCTTTGAACGCGGCCATCCGGTTGGTATTGCGGCCGGCGTCATTATCTATCACGGCCTGGGTGATGCGGGGGGCAATGATCGTCGTCAGCGAGTCCACCACGATGGTTCCCACCTGCGTGCCAGGCATATTCTCGGCCAACAGCGCGGCGATCCGCTCCGGATCGCCGTTGTCGGCGGCGACGTCACTCAACTGGTAAACCTCACCGGCCAGACCCAAGACTTCCCGGTAGCGTTGATCCGCGTCAATCACCACCTTGGGGGCACGCATCCGCGCCGAAAACGTAGACTTCCCCGTTCCCGCTCGTCCCACCAGCGCCCACAAGCGCGGGGGATAGGGCGTCGTTTCCATCTTCTTAAAAGCCATAGTCACCTCACTTCGCGCGCGGCAATCACGCGCAACGTTAGATCAGGATACTGATACAGGAACAACTTCTGCTTGAGTCGAAAAACCGCCGTGGCGTGCCCCTTCACGTCTTCGACGATACCCGCGCCGGCTTGGGTATAACCGAAGTCGGCGACGTAATGGATCGCGGGCCAGCGTTGGCCGGCGGCATCGGTGAAGGCTGCTTGCAATTCATACCTGGGGTGAATCACCAGGTCGGCGATTGCGCCGGCGCGGGCCAGCAGCAACAGCTCGGTATACCGCCGCGCCTCGGCCTGGCTATCGAAGCGGACCCCGGCCACCGTCGCCGGCGTCGCGTTGTATTTCCCCCGGCGCTCTGTCATGCTCTCGCTTCGCCCCCATTGAAGGCATACTGTCTACCAAGAAACACCGGAAAAAGGCTTTGGTGACAGTATGACAGTATGACAGTAATACTGTCCCTACTGTCAACTGTCTTCTTGTCTAGATTTTTTAATTTCTGGTAGACAGTAATACTGTCTACCAGAAATTCATAGTTGGTGACAGTATCCATACCCCCTCACTGCCCCGTCGTTGCCAGGCGATATTGACACGTCGCCGGCCCGCGTTCGTTCTTCGCTTCCTGTTGTTCAATCTCGCCGCTTTCCAGTAAGTCTTTGATGATCGGTTCCAGTTCCGACCACCGCGTTTTGAGCGCACGTAGCAGGTCACGACGGGCGACCCAGCCCCGGCCGGCTTTGGCCAGCACGATCTTCACTGCGCTGGTATAGTCCTCACTATCCTTGAGGCTGCGCATCTTCCCGAAGACCTCATGTAAATTGGCACGCCACAGTTCCACAATTTGCTGCGCCCGGTAAATGTGGCGCGGCTCCAAAGTCACCGGCAGCGCCTGCGTATCAAAAGCCGCCAGGATGATGGCAATCTTAATCAGCATTGTCCCAAAACGGCCATAGCTGGGCTTGAAGTCATCACTCACCAGGTCAGCGTTCAGCATATCGAAGCTGGTGGCTTGGGCATAGCGTTCCCATGCTTGCCAGGCTTCCCCCCCGCGCTCCAAATGCACTTTCGAGGCTACCAGGGGAGGCGTGATCTCCACCTCTTTGACCTTACGTGGCGGCTCGCCGTTGTTGCTGAGGATTTCCACCTCGTTAATGTAGGCGGTCGGCGTCGGCAGTAGCTGCGTCGCCACCCGACGCAGACCCTGGAGCAGCTCGGCGGGATATTCTTTCGGCTCAGGCCAGAAACGCCACGTTCCCACGTCATCACTTCCCACCAGCGCGAAACGCGCAAAGAAACCGTTAGACCACAGCCGGCGCTTCTCCAGATGCTCGGCCATATCGCCATAGGTGGTCACTCCAAAGATGTTGAGATAGGGCTTTTCTACCAGTTCTCGCCCACGGGAAAGAGTATTGCGCGTCATAGCTTCCGGCGGGCAGTCATACAGCGCCAGAACCATCGGCAGTAAACCGGCCGTAAAATCTCGGTTGAAGCTATCCAACAATTTCGCGGCTTCTTCCAGTAGCCATCCCCGCTGAGCCGCAAAAGCGCGCTCCCGCAACCAGCGCTCTTGTACTGTTCCCTGCCAGTTCTCATAGGTGAAGGGAACGCGGCTCGTCAAATCCACGGCGAGGGCTTCCGGGGTTTGCTGGTCAGCCAGTAGTAAGTGCTGTAACCCCGCTGCCTTCGCCGTCCCCGTGACCACCCGTAAGGCTGTGCTTTTCCGTTGGGTCGTGCTGGTGCCGAGATAGAGCATAAACAGGTTGGGGTAAATGGCATTCTCGTTTACACTTACAGCCAGGTAGAGTCGCCGCGCAATCGCCAGGCCCCCCAGGAAGATGCCGGCCGCAATGTGGAACGCTGCCGGTGTCATAGGGCTGGCTTCCCCGGCAAATTTAACGTACATATCCAACCAACTGCCAGTCTTACGGGCCTCGGCTTCTTGTGCCGGCGTCAAGCGCGCATAATCGGGCAAATCGGGGGCCAGAGACAAATCTAACGCACTCGCTATGGGACTGACCGCGTCGCTGGCAGGAAGACCTTCACCGGCGCCGGTGGGGTGGGCTACATCATCTTCAGCCGCCTCATTTGTCGCCGGCTGTGATGCCGGCGCCGTCGGCGGGTGGTGCCCGTTGCCGTTGCTTGCCCCATACCCTTGCCGTGCCAATTCCCGCGCCGCCGCTCCGAAGTCGCCGTGATGCTCCAAGAGCGCATACACGGCAAATCCATCATAACAGTGATCCGGCTCGAAGGGTGCGCCATTGGTCGTGAAGACAAACAGCTTCCGAGGGTAATAATTCCAGGTTGCGCTCACCCCGCGATCCTTCCCCGGCCGGCGTAGGTCGGTAACGTCGCCGCGCTGCTTGACCACCTGCCAGCCGGCGACGGTCAACAGGGGCAACACATCGCCACGCGCGCTGTAGTCATCCCCTGGGCGTGCCCCGGCAGCATCCAACGGCGCGGCCGGGCGATACTCACGAGGTACAACCTGCCCTTTGCGTTCCCAACTTTCCAACCAGGCTAACAACATCAGCGCGTTGGGCAGAGTCACAATGATGGCTGTATCATCCTGGAAGGCATAGCGTCCGCCGCTGGGGTGTAATGAGGGCGGGGCGAGGGTTTGATGGCCATTGGCGCGTAGCTCGATGGCCGTATCTTGCCCCAGATCGGGACGCTTGAAGGTACGGCGGGTGAGTGGTTGTCCATCCTCATCGTTCAGTTCGAGGCATCGTAGCCAGAGATGTACCCGCCCACTGCCGGTTATCACCTGCCGCGACCGGCGCAAATCGGGAAAGACGTGCAAAACGTCTTCCAACGCGCGCTCCCAGCCGTCACCATCGAAATCCAGGATAACCAGGTTATTGGAAACCGCGCCGGTGATGACCCCCAGCGCGCCATCATCTTTTCCGGCAAACCACGTCTGCAAGTCGGTCACGGGGGGACGGTGTTTTTTGTAGCGGTCCCAACTGGGAAGAGCGGGCCTCTTTTCGCCTTCGACGATGGGCAATACGCCTATCTCTTCCCGCTCATAATGCAGCGCCCAACGGAGCATGACACTATCGCCGGTCATAACCCGATACTCCACAAATACAGCGCCCGGTCTAGTTGCTCGGCGCGGTCAGCCAACCAACGAATGATCCTGCCCAGTCCCTCGGCCATCAGTAACAACCCATCCCGGACAACATACCCACCGGCCAAAAATGGGGATTGCAGGCGGGCCACAAAGCGGGTATAATGAGGGTAGAAACCAAGCCCGCTGCCCGCTGGTGAAGTTTCGTTACCGCGCCGCCCCTGCCCCGGGGCGGCTTCGCTTTTTGTAGGTTCAAACATCTCTCACCTCCGAGTGTCTGTGCCGACCGTCATCCCCATCAGTATGGATATCGGCCAGGGCCTTCTCTAACACTTCCCGTACCCACAAACTCCGTGACTTACCCTCCCGCGCTGCCTGGATACGCGCCTTACGTGCCAGGTCAGGCGAGACAGCAACACTGATCGGAACTACTTTCGGTTTAGCCATTTACACCCTCCATCCCGTCGGATAGTTGTTAAATTATCAAGAAAAAGTCACCCTGTCAGTCACTTAGTCACGTGACTTTTTAAAAAGTGACTTTATGACTTTTTCAGCCACGCTTGCGCCGCTTCACATAACTTTTCCCGTCGTTTGATTGTCCCCAAAGAGAACGAAACTTCAAAAATATCATACAAATCCGATACCCGATTCTTGACTGTTCCCTCTGAAATTCCCAGACGTTCTGCTATCTCCGGATTACTTAGGCCTTCACACAATAGCTGGAGTATTTTCTGGTTGCGTCCTTTTTGTAATTCATCTCCTATGCGCTTTGGATCAAAAGACGAGGATGGGTCACTTCTCAGCTTTTTAACTTCCTTCAATTGGACTATTTCCGCCTGCATAGATTCCATTTGCTGAGCCCCCAGCTCTATCATATAAATAGCCTTCAGCCTGTCTTCCTCAGCCTTCAACTTGTCTGCATGGAACTGCTCTGCAATTTCTATCAAGTCGTCTACGGTATGTAGTTTCAGCAAGGCGCTGACATCGGCGGCAAATGTAGAAAGTTGAGAATCACTTATTCTCCCATCAGCCTCAAATGCGAGCAGCTCTTTAACTACATCCCCGATGCCTTCGGTGGCATGTTTGAGCAGGGAAAGTAACTGCCGCTTGTCTACCATAATTTCGTCGTTAATGGACAACGCCTTTTCTAATGCGCTTCCTAATAACTGAGTATAGACAACTGACTCATCTAATTTGCCTTGTGCTTCCTCAATAAGAGCCATCCCCCCTTCAGCCACCTGCGTTGCACTATTAGCCTGCTCTTGCCACATTTCAGCCCGCTCTCGCAATATTCCTACTCGCTCTCGCAATATCACCGCCTGTTTCCGACCCCGATAAACCTGGTAAACCGCCATCAGCGGCCACATAACCAGCTGAACCAATACCCCCCAGTGATTTGAAAGGATTGCCGCCTCTATTGCCGGTACACTTCCTGAAAGTATTAAGATCCCCCAGAATATCGCCCAACGCCACCGGAAGGGCACATCATAACCTCGCGTCCAATCAGTAAACCCTTCCATATCTACTTGATTCAACAACCATCGGAAGGGGAAGGTGATCCACCTCAATAAGTTTCTTACCCTGTCTTGCTTTGTTTTGCTCTGTTCTGTTGTATTTTGCTCTGTCATCCCGCTGCCCTCACTCCTGATGTAATATTCTGACGACTTGCCCTCTCAAACTACCCTCAAGCCCCGGCCATTACAACAGCGTCAACTGCCCTACTGTGTCCAGCCGGCGCAAATCAAACGCATAGACGGCCTGCCCCCGGCGCGTCTCGATGTCCATTTGCCCGATGTAACCCAACGTCGTCTTGACGTCGGCGTGCCCCAGATTCAACCGGAGCGCGTTCAAATCCATTCCCGCCGCATACTGCCGCGCGGCGTATGTGCGGCGCAAATCGTGCGGATGGACGGCGCGCCGCTCGCCCTCGATGACCACCGGGTAACGCGCCAGAATCTGCTGGATCGCGCGCGTAGTCAACCCTCTGACCTGGACGCGGTCGCCCTTGCGCACGCCCCGGAAGACCGGCCCGCGGGTGATGCGCGCGGCCTTCAGCCATGCATCCACCACTACCAGTGCCCAGGAGAGCGCGCCGTAGGGGACAAAGCGCGTCTTGCCGCCTTTGCCCTCTCTCACCAACAGCCCCAGCTCACCATTGACCCGTTGCCGCAAATCGCCCACGGCCAGTGCCGCCGCTTCCCCCTCCCGGATCCCCGTGCATAGCAAGACGGCGAGGAGCGCCGTATCACGCAACCCGGTCAACGTTTCGACGCCTGGAGCGGTCAGCAGCGCCTCGGCCTGGTCTTTGCTCAAGCGTACCTGCGCTGCGTCGGGCCGATCCTGGTGGACGACCTCTTTCACCGGCGCCGCTTCCGGCTCCAATACGTTGTGTAAGCGCGTCAGAGCTTCGCTCACAAGGGCATACCGGTTGGCCGGTGAGTCTTCGGCGCCGATGCCCGCCAACGTCGCCCCGGCGTGGTCATACAACCCCGCGCGCAGCGCCTCCCCGCGCAGCAATTCCCGGTAACGGCTGCGCACCGTCGCCAGGTACGCGCGCGCCGACGTCGGCGCGATCCCCTCGGCCAAGAGCGCATCCCGCCAGGCCGCCAGATCGGGCGCGTATAGATGGCCGCCGCTGCCCTCCAACCAGGCTTCGAAGCGTGTCAGGCGCTGTCGTACCACGCCGGCGGCGTCGGCCGGCACGAACAGAGCCACGTTCTCACCGGCGGCGCGGTGCAAAACCACGGCGGGAGCCGCTACTTCTCGCTGTTTTGTCTGCCTCAAGTCGGTTTCTACCATCATTTTTCCCCCTTTAGAACGTTGTTTCATATTCTGCCCGTTATACGAAATAAAGTATACACCTGAAAAACGCGATTAGTACAATTGTTCTATCTTCTTAAGAGCTTTTGCTCACTCATTACATACCGTGTATACGTTTTAAGTATACTCTGCAAAACCCGTCATAGGGTATTTTCACTGAATTTGCAGGGAATTTGCGTGGAATTTCGCGTATCTTTTGCCCTGTACCCGCCCCAGGGACTGCCTGAGCAGGCGATTACGCGCGTAATCACTGAGGCGGCTCATACTCGATCATCGGGGCTGTTTGTCCTGCCGTGTTTTGCAACCAGCACAAATGTTCTACACACCGTCCTGGGCCACCCCACGTTCACAGCGCCAAACTGAGCTGCGCCACCGCACCATACCGCCCTTTGACCCATTCCGCTTCCCGCTGCTGTTTCTGCCATTCATCCAGGGGCAGCAGGTCAAAGGGCAAATCATTCTCTTTCACGCATTGCAGATCGCCGTCCTGGTGATCGTAGCGAGACCAGCCGACGCCAATTTCCGGCCAAAAGTCATATCTGAAACGCCCGTCGGCGCTCATATACGTCACGCGCCGATCATAAGCGGGGAGGCTGGGCGGATCTTCAATCCCACAACGACCGCAATACGTCACCGCCCCGATCCCCGCCGCCACCGTCACCAGGATCGCCCCACATAAAGCACACTTCTCCATTGCCAGCCCCCCTTATATCCTTAATCCTGATTACCATGATTACCATGATTACCCTGTCAGGTATGCCTAAAACCCCTAGGCACCATGCCCCTGGCACTATTGGGCACAATGCCCGCGCGCCGCTGGGCACAATGGTTCGTTGTCCCTGGCACCATACCCCGGCCCGCTGGCACTATCGGGCACAATGGCATTGTGCCAACTGTTGCGCCGGTAAAATCTACCAGGTATGCCCTAAATCCCAGGCGCGACCGGTTGGCGCGACTGGTGGCGCGACCGGTAAAAAGGCCTGGCGCGACCGGGTTCCCCCTGTGGCGCGACCGTGGCGAGAGGGGGTTGCGCCTCATTTTTAGGGGTGAAACAGGCTCCGACTATCACGGTTATGCCAAGTTGGCCCGATTTACCCACTTTTTACCCGCGCACACTGGACAGGGCACATAATGCCCTTCGACGTGCCCGGGCCTTCCATCTGGCCGCACCCCGTCTTCGTCGTCATCTTCCCACCACACTTCCCCAGCCCCGTCACACTCAGTGCAAAGGATGAAGTTATCATAGCTGGCATCCCTGGGCACTGGCCGCGAGTCCTCACAGATACAGGTATACACATTCCCGTTACAAATTGGACATTGCCAGGAACAATCGCCGTCGTGATCCTCTAACTCAATCCATTGCTCGCTCATTGCATCATCCCCTTTTATCCTTGTACCTGATCTACCTGATCTACCTGATCTACCTGTGGGCCGTCGTCGGCTTGGTAGACCAGGTTGATTTTGACGATCTGCTTTTCCTCAGTATTGCGACCGAGCCATTGCTGCAAGATATCCCGTTCGTCACTGCCCCACACTTGCGGCCAGGCTTGCTGAATAATGTCCACCAGGTCAACTTCGATAGCCACCAACCGTCTTTGTGTCGTCACGTCCCCCTCCTCACAAGTCCACCACATCATTTTGCGGCAGCGCCGCGCGGGTGGTGATCGTCGGCAAGTACACATTGAAGGCGCCGGGAGGCGGCGTGGCCGGGCGCGCTGCTGCCGGCGTGATGGCCGCGCGGCGCTCTTTGCTTTGATCGCGCAGGTCCACCGCCTGGGCGAGGCCGTCCAGCGCCCGGTCAAAGCCACCCAGGAAGCCCTTGACCTCAGCCTTCCCGAAGAAAAAGCCCAGGCCGAAGGCTGGCAATAATCCCACGGCCAGCCCTACGGCCAGCCAGCGCAGCGCGTCATACTCGAATTGCCCGCAGAGCGCCCATAGGCCGTACACCGGCAGTCCGACAAAGAACAAAAGCAAGATCGCAAACCAGCCGATCTTGCCCATCGCCAATGTTAACCCGTCGCTGATTTTGTTCTTCCGTTCTCGTTGTTTGTCTCCCATTGTTCACCTCGTTGGGTATGATCTGCCTGCCTGCCCACCCTCAGCACACACTCAAAAGCTGCCGTTTACCGTGTTTAGCGCGCTTTCTGAGTGTATCCCCAGTGAAGGCAGGCAGGCAACGATTAAACATCTAGCACCTGCCCGACGGCGTCGCCGTCCGGATCGGCATCTGCTTCTTCCAGGTCGGCGGCGTCACAGAGGGTCAAGCCCTCGGCCTGGAGCCATTTCCAACCATCCCGCCCCAGGTCTAATAGCCGTTTGGCGCGGTTACTCCCGGGTTTGCTGCCGGTCGCCGCTTCCAGACTGCGCTGCAAAGCTGGGCGGCCTTGCCCCAGCGAAGCGGCCAGGATCGCCGCCGCTGCTTCCACCCCGGAAACCTCGAAACACGGCGCGCCGGCTTCCGGCAATGTTCCCGCGGCCTCCGGGTCAAAGTCAGGCCAGGTATCCAACGCGGGCCAGCCGTCATGCAGCGCTTCCAGCTCGCGCTGGGGGATGTAAGCCGCCTGGACTCGATGCGTCGCCGCCGGCGTGATCGCGTAGCAGTCACCGGCCCCCAAGAGATGATCTGCGCGCGGGGCTGCTCCGCCGACGATCACCTTTGATGCCTCAAACGAGTCGGCGCGCAGGGCGACCCGGCCCGTCAGGTTGCGCTTGATGCTGGGATCATTGAAGGTGGACTGTAACGGGTTTTGCGTCCCCACCAGCACATGCACCCCCGCGCCGCGTCCCTGCGCCGTCAACCGCCTGAGCATTTCCGCCGTCGCCGCGTCGCCGGTGAATTCTTGCACTTCATCAATGACCACGATCACGCGCCCCGTCTTGTTGCCGGTCTCATAACGGCGCCGCATTTCCCCCACCGCCCACGCCAACGCGCGGCGCACCCCGTCGCCGTCCTTAGCCAACGGTCCCACCAGGCCATGCAGCCCCTGGAGGCACCCCAGCCCGTCGCCATACTTCCCATCGCATAACACGAAACGATTATCTTTGTCGGCAGCCAGTTGCGCCACTGCTGAACGTAAGGCCCACGTCTTACCTGAGCCAGTGAAGCCGCCAAAGAGATAATGAGGCTTAGCGTCATCTAAACCGAGGGTGATCGTGGCGCCGACTTCGTTCTTCCCCACAATCCACCGGCCCGCGCCGACAGGATGACGGCCCAGACTGCGCAGGGGGATATCCTTCTCGGCCAGATCGTCCGGCCAGCCCGCTTCCAGCCGGACGTAACGGGAAGCCATATAAACGGACGGCTCGCCGGTGAAGTCCCAGGGGACAAACTGCCGATGCAGCGCGCAATCTTGCGCCGTGAGCGCCTGGAGCAGCTGCCCCGCCGCCGTCCCCGCGTCCACTTCCAGCGCGCCGGCGCGCGGCCCGGCGACGGTTTCAATACTGCGCAACGCCAACGGCTTGCCGCTCACCAGCGCGCCGTCCACCGCCGCCCGCGCGATCCGGCTCGCCCAGTCAGTGAGTAACTTAATTCGCCTGTCCATCATTCCACCACGCTATTTTGGCGGCCGCCGGCGGCGACCAGGGCCGCCCAGCGCAGGACAAACAGCGCTTCTTCTGCCGTTGGGCGCAGGGCTTGGAGGGGGGCAACCAGATCGCGGGCGGCGGCCATCATGGTTTGATACCACTTGCCCCAGTTGCCCCGATGCGGCTTCATCCGCGTTTCTTGGAAAGAGCGTAACGCGGCCTGAAAGGCTTCAGCGCCCGGCATAAGCGCAACGATCAAATCCGGGTCAGGGCTTTCGATAGGCGCATAGGCCGTTTGTACAAAGCGCCCTACCTGCGCCAGGGGGTCCACCCAGGCGACGGGGTGTTGCAAGGTATGCGCCACCAGGATTTGCACGAGCCCCACGTCCAGATCGGCGGCCAGGGTTGTGTCCTGGCGCGTCGCCGGCATTGTGTACAGCCACGAAAGCAGCGTCGGGCGGGTCAGCGGGGCGACGGGCGGGGCAGCGGTGATCGGTTGCGGGGCTGCGGTCCATTCCCCCTGAATGACATGGGGGTTTTTCGCCGTTTCAACATATCGAATCCATTGCTTAACCATTGTATACCTCCGTATTGGTCTCAATTCCCGGTGAGGGCGTCCTGGAAACGCCCCCACCTGTGCTATAATGACCAAGCCGCGTGATCCTCAACGGGGGGATCCGGGGCTTCCACCGCCGAGGGGGTCAGCTTTCCAGGTCGTCCCCCTCGGCGGTCTTGTTTTCCGCCGTTTGGTTCTTCAAATGGGCCAGCAATTGGGCCAGCAGTTCCCCTGTGTCAATTTCCCGCGGCTTCTTGTTTCCCAACTGCGCGATCCGCCTGGCTACATCCTGATCCCGCAAGATGCCATAGATACTGTCGGTAGTTACCAGACTGGAATGCATCAGATTTTGGCTGACCGCTTTCAGATCTTCGATGGTTTCACAGTGCTGCAAAGCCCAGACTGCATGGCCGTGCCGCAACTTGTGGGGACTCATAAGATGAACCCCTGCACGTTCACACAGGAGTTTTATCCGCTTGTTCAGGTTGTTTACTCGGTTAGTACCGGGCACTTGCTGGGCGGCGAAGCAATTCCGGTCGCCGTCAACGATGGCATACCATAGTCCCCTGGGCCCCAGCTCCACGGTTAGTTGCTTGTGCCAGGCGATCACAATTTCTTCCAGCGGTTTCAGGTCGGGGTGAGGTAACAAGAAGGTGTTGGCTGACTTACCATTCTTGGTGTGCATCCCCAACGCCGGCCATTGATTGACAACGATCGGCTGCTGTTCAATGTGAACCGCCTCTACCGGCATTGTCGTGAACGCGCCGCCGCGCATACCACTCAGAAATAGAAAGGCGACTGCGGCGCGATCGCGCTCTTCTGCCAGGGTCAGCGGGGTGACGTTCACCAACGTCAACACATCTTCCAACGTGAAGATCTCCCGTTCTTTGACACAGTCCGCGGTTTTATTCAAACACAACGAGGTGATCCAATCTGAATTCAGCTTCCGGTAATAACTGACGTGTTCCAGCGCCCAGTGGAAGAATTGCCGGGCGATAGCCAGCGACTTGTTAGCATAGGCAATTGAAAAGCCCGCGTCTACCAGGTACTGCGGATAGGTGGGACGTAGACTCTGAACATACGGCAGCCGGCGATCTTGTGCCCAGCGCAACAAGGTCTTCAGGGAGGACTCGATAATCCTGATGCTGCCTGGTGAATTCTGTTTCACCTCCGTGCAATACGTCAAATATTCGCGCGTTTCCTGCCAGTTCGTGCGATTGATCAATGGTTCACCCTTGTGCCGATTCATATTCCCTCCTGATGCGTCGAAAACGATTCACAGTAGCGCCACACTGCGGGCACGTCCCCTGTAGTCTCTCCACCGTGGCGTGGACACGTTTCACCTGGGTATCACCAGAAAACTTCACCGGTGCGCAACATCTCACGCAGAAGACCTCATCTGTTTCCAACGAGTACTTTTGGCCTTGCATAAGCTTTTTGTACCAGGCGGCAAAGTCGGCGCCCACGATGAGCCAGCGTTCCGTGTCTGTAGACCGGCTGGGGCAGCCGTGGTCTATGCAGGCATAGATATAGGACGGGTTGCATTGCAGCTCAGCCGCCAACTCTTTCGGCGTGTATTCCATGTGCAATAGGCCATTCAACCGGGCCGCTTGAGGTTGGGTTAACTTTTTATGAGCTAGCATCGTCCCCCCTGTTCAGGGCTATCACTTCTGCCTGCGCCTCTGCTTGTAAAGCCTCCCACAACGCCAGGCGTTGCGAGTCTATCAACTGTGTCACCAGCAAGCGCGCGGCCTGGCGCAGCGCCGGTTCTGCGTCCCCTACAGCCTGCTTCACTGCTGCCCGCTGCCTGCCATTGACCATTTCCAACGCCGCCACCAACAACCAGCCTACCTCGGCCAGCTCGTGGACTTCCAGGGGCAACTCGCCGACGACGTCGGCGCGAAACAACCGATACTGCGGCCCCACCTGGCGGATGGCCCACCGCCCTTGAGTTAAGAGCGCCTGGCTCAAGCGGCGCTGCTGCTGCTCGGCGCGCCAGGCTTCCGCCGTCGGCACATTAAGCACCGGCAACCAACCCGCGCGCCGCAACTTCTGCCGCGCCTCCTCCGTACTCACAAACTGGAGCCGCCACCCGACATCCCCCCGGCGCTTGACCCAGGCTTCCGCCGTGCGCCGCATAATTTGTATCTGCCGTTCCTGCGATAACTCCACAAATTCCACCCCAACCACTTCCGCTTTCCCGTGCATCTTGCCTCCTTGTTCAAAAGTCATCACGCGCCCAAACTGGCCAGCGCCGCTGCCAGCTCGGGATCTTCTTTCACCGGCGCGGGCGCCGGCGCGCCCACGAAACGCGCCCCGGCCAACGCCGCGCCGAGGCCTTCAATCGCCCGCACCACGTCGGCCAGCGTGGTCGCCGCCGGCGCGCTGTGGGGCTGCCCCTGGTAGGCGGCCCACAGCGCCGCGCGCACCGTTTCACTCGCATTCGGGCGCGCTTCCAGCCAGGCCAACAGCGCCGCGTCTTGCTCACTATCAAAGGTAAAGGTTTTCCTAATCGTCGCCATTGCTGCCTCGCTCGATGGTCTTCAGCCAGTGCGGCAAGCGCCTGTGCCAGCGTTTTCCGTTCCACCGAAAGCCCAGATAGGTCGCCGTCTGGTATACTTGCGCGCGGGTCACCCGTCCGATTTGCACCAGGCGTAAAACATCACCAGGGGCGCAGTCCCCGAATTCCTCAAAACTGAGCACAAAGGCCGCCTCTTGCAGCTTCAGCGTTACCCGTGGCATTGAGCCAGTCCCCTGTCTACCCCAACACCCGCCGCGCCAGCTTACAATAGCCCGCCGCGTTGGCATATACCGGATCGGCGGCCAGCCGCGCGTGTTTCCAATGCTTGCGGATGGCGTCCCCCAACAAGAGCGCGCCGCCGCCCGTCACCAGCACGGCGTCCAGCGTGGCGCCCCCGTTCCATAGGTGGGAGGCTTCCCCGATCACCTGCCCGGCCAACTCGGCGGCCAGTTCCCCGATCACCTGTGGAAATTCTGGCACCGGCTCACCGTAGTAACGCAACTCTCCTTCCTGAATCGCCGCCGCCAACTGGTGATCGCGCAGGTCATCCAAACCGGGGCAATGCCCGCTTAACCATTGCCGCGCGGCCCTTACCAGGTCCCAGCCGCCCACATTCACCGAGGCGGTTTCTTTGCCGATCTCGGTCAGGCGGTTGACTGACAACAGGTTACAGGTCTTCCCGCCCACATCAATCACCCCCACCGCCGCTTTTGCCAGCGTTACGTCGCCGATGGCGCCCCGGTCATCCAACACGGCCGCCAACAGCGCCCCGAAGGGCTGGGGGATGACCCGCGCTGCCGTCACGCGCAGGACCTGCGCGCGCCGCCCTTCCCGCTGCACCCGATGTTCCCCCACCAGGCGCGCGGTCACCTTCTCTTTGTCGTCATAGAAGGCGACGGGCAGCCCCGTGACCAGGGCGACGTCGGCGACCGTCGCCGGCGTCAATTCCGACAGCGCCGCCAGGAAGAGCCAATACCATTCCTCACTTTCCACCCATCGCCGATCTTCCCGGCGTGTCAGGAAGCGGCTCTGCTGGACGGCTTCCTCACCCACCAATACATGCGCCGGTTCCAAGAGCACAATCGCCCCCGCACCGTTGCCATTCAGCGAAAACCGCGCCCGGTCGGGCGTGCCCGTCGCCGAGGGAAAGCCGGCGCGCCGCCCTTCCCCTATCACCTTCACCACGTTGTAACCCAAATCCAAGCCCGCGTACATCGTCTTTGCCTCCCTTACTCCAAAATCTAAAAATCATCTGCCCCGGCCTTGCACAGCCAGGTCTTCCCGATCACCCTTCCAGGGGTTATGCTTATCCGTCCCCAACGCTTCCATCTGCGCCGCAAATTCCAGCAATGAGGCGCGCTGCAAGAGCCAATCCCGCCCGGCCTTGAGCGCCATCACTCGCCCCCGTTCTGCCAGTTGGCGCATATACGCTTGACTGTACCCGGTCAACTGCGCCGCCTGTTCCGTGGTCAACCATTCCTCACCAATGCCCGGTTTCTCTGTCACCTTTCCACCTCCATCAACCCTAAAATGCTATCTCTGGAATGGCGTCCCAGTCCAGCTTGATCTCTGGGACCGCCAACCAATCCAACTCCAGTTGTAACTCACCCCGACAGATCGGGCAGAAGCGCCCGGCGCCGTGGCGATTCTTCAGCCTCCGCTCAAACGCGCGATCCGCGCCCCACCAGACCCGCGCCACCCGCCAGGTAATCCCGGCCGCGCCGATCACCGTCATCAGCCGCGCGCCGTTCCCCTTCCGATGTTGCGCAATCCGTAAGTAGACATTGTCCGCATAGCCGACGTAATGTTGCGCGTGGTGATACTGCGTGTCGAAGTGAATTAAGTAGACGGTCATCGCTTATTCCTGGCTATAGATTGTGTTTACCGCGTCCATCGTATCCTGCGCCACTAACCACCGGCAACCGTACTTCTTAGCCGTATCTACGTGGTGGACAGTCTTGCGGATCCGCTTAGCCGGCTTCTCTTTGCGTTCCTTCCAGGCGACCTTCACCGTGAAACAATCCAACACTTCCACCACTGCGCCGGCGCGCTGCCCGTCGGGATGTACCAGGAAATGCCCCACCTGGGGAGTTTCCCCAAAGAGCGCCTCATAGGACTGTAGCTCTACTGTGTACACTTCCACCATAACCCCGGTCATAACTGCCTCCGTATCCCTAACAGAAGGCCCCCGCCTTGTGTGGGCGGGGGCCTTTGGTATACTAGAGGCAACTCCGCGCCGCTACCCCGGCGTTGGGGCCAGACTCCCGGTTAGTGTTAGCGCACTGCCGGGAGTTGTTTTGTTTTGAATCATCCTATACGATGAAACTATTTGTAAAAGAAAAGTGAGAGCGTTTTTTCTCTCACTGCTTACGATGATAGTATACTACAAAACTAAACACCTGTCAAGCGTTTTCAGGAAAACCGTGCAAAATCGGACAATGAGCGGACCGGCATAACCCGTAAACCGTAGTACAATGAGGATACTATGACCACAAAAGGGGGGCAAGATGTTGGGGATACGGGAAGTTAAGCAATCGCTGTCGAAATATCTGAATCGGGTGGCTTACGGGCGTGAGCGGATCATCATTCACAGCCGGGGGGAACCGAAAGCTGCGCTCGTATCGCTTGAGGACCTGCGCCGCCTGGAAGCCGCCGACGCCGCCGTTCAAACTGGCGTCATTGAACATTGGAACGGCCAGCCCTACCTGCCGGGCGCGCCGGTCGCCGTCAATCGCGGCCCGCGATGCGTTTCGGATCTGTTGGTCGAAGACCGCGAACCGGAATGGTGGGCGTATGCCTTGGCGGGGGCGCAACCATGATGTTTTACCTGGACGCCAGCGCCCTGGTAAAAAACTACCTTCAGGAATCCTACACGGCCGACGTGCGCGCCCTGTTCACCGGCGGGGCCGTGGTAGGGACAGGATTCCTGAGCAAAGCTGAAGTCGCCGCCGCCTTTGCCAAAGCTACCCGGGTAGGCTACATCACCCCCGCCGAGGCGCGCGCCGCCTGGGATGCCTTCCATACTGACTGGCCGACGCTGACCCGTTTGGAGCCTACCGAGGGCCTGCTGGATCAAGCCGCCGACCTGGCCATGACTCAGCATCTGCGCGGGTATGATGCCATTCACCTGGCGACCGCGTTAGCCTGGCAAAGCCAGCGCGCCGCCGCCGTCACCCTGGGGACCTTTGATCGCCAACTGTGGGACGCCGGCAAAGCCAGCGGGCTGACCGTCTGGCCAGCCACCCGGCCTTAGCCACAATCAAAACGGGGTGGATTTATTCCACCCCGTCTTCTTTTTTTCGCCCACGTCCTTGCTCTTCCAGGTCTTCCCGCCAGGGATTATGCTTTGATGCGCCCATGCGCTGCATTTCCTGGTGATAGGCAATGACCGCCGCCTTGCTTAAGAACCAATCACGGCCCCGCTTCATACTTGGCAGCCGCCCCTCACGGGCAAATTGCCGCATAGTGACAGAGCTATACCCCGTCAGATTGGCGGCCTCGTTGGTAGTAATCCATTCCACCGGGTCAAAGACCGGATCTGCCATGGCAGCCCCTAATGGGTTTCTACCCGGCGCGGCTTGCGCGTAAACTTCGTAGAAATGGCCCAATGCGCCAAACCATCAGGGCGCACCTCAATAGTGACCGTAACCTCTCCATATCCCTGTGCTGCGCGAATAAATTGTAAGCCCCGGCGCACATCCTCCACAATAGCCGCGAGATCCTCTGGGTCTGTACTGGGTTCACTCTGCTTGGACATCCTACCTTGAACCTCCCCGACTTGGAGATAACCTCTGATAAACCTTGCCAGTATTACTTGAATAACACCAGTATTACTGAGTGTTACCAACGCAAAGAAACCCACAAAAAAACGCCCTACCGGGAAGGCAAGGCGTTTTCTTTACAGGCTCAAGAACGGTCAGTCATTCCAGTGCAAGACCTCTAACAGCGATTCCTGAAACTCGTAGAGGCTGCTCTTTTCAATGAGCACCTGGTCGCCGTCCTCTTGCAGCTCTACCCCGCCCTCAGCGATCACCGCCTGGATAATCTCCAGTGGATGGCCGGTAATGGCTGCCGCTTGTTGCGGGGTCAACCATTCCGGCGCTGCCAACCACGTCACCGGCGTTATGATCCGGCGTTCTGGGGATACTTGCATGTCACCCTCCCCACAAGAAGAAAAAGGCTGGGGCGGCACGACTCGAACGTGCGAATACACAGATTCAAAGTCTGTTGCCTTACCAACTTGGCCACGCCCCAGCGTCAACAAGCAAGATTATACCACGAGCCGGTAATTCAACAAACGGATATTGCACTATGGGTTCGCCTCGTTCCTATTCATCGGCATCTGGCGGGCAGAGCTCATTCTCCTCTAGTTCGACTTCACAATCCTGTAGCACCCTTTTGAGTAAATCGTGCAACTCTTTGATTTGCGCCAATGTGAAGGGGGTGCGTTCCTCACGCTTGGTAGCATCCATCAACCAAAAGTAAGGAGACCCCTCACTTTGATGAATCTCATACCGGTTGGATTTCCAACGGAAAATAGCTTGTGGTTTATTCATCTGTATACCTCAACCTGCACTCATAAACCGTAATTTTCAACAGTGGCTCAAAGGGAAATGCTCTTGCCGTTTGCCTCATAGCGACATAAAATGTACTTACACTGCTATTGTACTACCACCCGTTACCCAGGGCAATGTAATCAAAGATTACCAGAGTAGAAGGATAAGAAATTATGGAAGATTGGACAGAATCAGCCATGACGGCAATGCAGAGTGATGGGATGTCCGCTGCTGCAAAAGTAACGCAATATTCCGACGAGAACCCTAGCCCTGTTTTACGGGTAGACCCCCGCGGCAGGATCCTTTATGCAAACCCCGCCAGCGCATCACTCTTGAATTTCTGGCAGTGTAGCCCGCAACATACGTTGCCCGACGCCATTCTGACTCACCTCGCGGCCAGTTTGCAGGAGAAAGCCAGTCAACAAATTGAGGTTAGCCTCCCTGACCGCGTTCTTTCGCTGGTCTTCGCGCCCGATGAAAAAGGTCGCTATGTAAATATTTACGGTCACGACATCACCGCCCGCAAGCGGGCCGAGGAAGCATTACAGGATACTGAGCGTGCCACCCGGATGCTCATTGAGGCTGCGCCGATAGGATTAGTGATTGTGGATGAGAACGGAACCATTGTGCTGATCAATCGCGCCGCAACCCAGTTGTTCGGCTATACTCCTACGGAACTCATCGGACAGCCGTTGACGCTTCTTGTTCCAGAAATGCAGCGGGAGCGACACTTGCAGCAGTGCGCCAACTACTTTGGCACGCCGTATGTCCGCCCAATGGGCGTGGGGTTGGATTTATGGGCGCGCCGCAAAGATAAAACGGTATTCCCGGTGGAGATTAGCCTGGGCGTGGTAGAGACACAGCAGGGCAGGCTGGCGCTGGCTTTCATCGTAGACATCACGCAACGGAACGAAGTGGAGCAATTGCGCGAGGCGATGGTGCATACGATGGTTCACGACCTGCGCAGTCCCCTCGGCAGCATCATGACCGCCCTACAAATCATCCAAATGGACGCGCTCGACTTCGACGCCGAAAAGCAACAATTGCTGGACATTGCCCTGCACGGCGCGGGGAAATTGCTCGCCCTGATCACTGCCATCCTCGATGTGAGCCGGTTGGAAAGTGGCAAGATGCCGCTGGAACGCACCCATGTAGGATTGCTCGATCTGGTCAGCGATGCCCTGAAAACCCTAACCCCGCAGGCCACGGCTAAGCAAATCGCGCTCAATCTGGAAATTCCGCCGGCGCTGCCAGCCGTGTGGGTAGATATACAACTGATGGGACGAGTGCTGCAAAACCTGGTGGGCAACGCGCTGAAGTTCACGCCCGAAGGCGGCGCGATCACGATTGCTGCGCGACAAGAGGGGAACAAGGTACTGGCAACGGTCAGTGATACTGGCCCCGGCATCGCCCCCGAAATCCGCGGGCGGCTGTTTCAAAAATTCGTCACCGGTCAAATTGTAGGACGGGGCAGTGGATTGGGCCTGGCGTTCTGCAAACTCGTCCTCGAAGCGCACGGAGAGCAGATTACGGTAGAGAGCGAGGTAGGCCAGGGAACGACGTTCACGCTCAGCCTGCCTATTTCTGAAATGGCATAAGTCAAACGTCAAACGTCAAGTTTTCTGACGTTTGACGTTTGACGTTTTATTCGGATTATTTTACTTCAATGGCGTCCACCACCGCCATCACTTTGCGCAACGCATTGACGGCTATCGTCATCCCATCCGCGCCGCTGTGACCGGTGCTGTGGCCGGCGATCTTAAGGTGCGGCTCAAGGGCGAGGAAGCCCTGGTAGTCGGCGGCGATCAGATGCGTCAGCAGTTCGGGCAACTGGCCGTCGCCCTCCCCGGCGGGCACGACGTGTCCATCGCTCAACACCGCGTCCTTGATGTGGACGTAGCCGATGGTGTCTCCCACCATCGGCCAGCCGCGCTCCACCACGCGCGCTTCATTTTCCTGCACGAAGTTGGCCGAATCCCACAGGAAACGCAGGGCCGGATGGGCCACGGCCTCCATCACCGTCTGACAGCGCGCCAACGTGTCGGTGACGATGCCCTTCTCGTTTTCCAGCAGCAGCGTGAAACCGGCGCTGCCCGCCAGTTCCGCCATCTGGCGCAGACGGGACACAGCCTCGTCCACGTACTCGTCGTAGCGGGCGTTGCTGCTCGTGTCGGGCGGATAGAACGAGAAGATGCGCACGCGGCGGCAGCCCACTACCTCACCAATCTCCATGATGCGGCGCAGGTTGTTCAGCTCGAAGTCAACCGGCTCTACGATGGGCGACTTGCCGATGGGGCTGCCCAGGCACGCGATCTTGACGCCGTGCGCCGCGCAGACTTCGTTCACCCGCGTCAGGTCATCGGCGTCCATCCGCAGGACGTTCTTGCCCCACGCGCCGCGCAGGTCAAGATAGCCCACTTCAAGACGGTTGAGCACAGTCAACTGCTCGTCCAAATCCGGGGCGATTTCGTCGCCAAAAGCACTGAGGGTAAAGGTTGCGGTCATAATGTATTCACTCCTTTTGAAATATGGTAATGACTCCACTGAGGAAACTAAACATTTCACGCAAAGGTGCAAAGACGCTAAGGGAAATGCAGATCAACCTTTATATGCTTTACTGAAAACCGTGGTTTACGTTATAAAATTTAGTCCAATCTTAAAAATCTTTGCGCTTTTGCGCCTTTACGTGAAACTTTTTCTTTTTTCAGGAGAGTCGGTAATGGGAAATGAGTAATGAGAAATGGGTGGTATGCGCCTACTACCGCATGACCAACGGCAAGTAAATGTGATAAATCCGGTCGTAGAGCTTTAACACAAAACTATCACCTGTCAGATTGCCGCTATGGGCGTGGAGTGGTTTGGCGCCGCCATCGCCTTGCCATGTGGCTACCGACAGTCCGGTAACGAATACACCATAGTTGGCGTCCAGGGCGATGCCGAGGCCATTGTCGTGAGCGTCGCCGGCGCCATAGAAGGTGTGCCGTTGAAAAACGCCGTTCGGGTCGAGTTTCAGGACCACAATCTCACTGTTCCCACCCATTCCCGAATAAGCGTGCGCCGGTTGCGCGTCGCCATCGCCGAGCCAGCTTGCGGCAGAAAAACCGGCGACGTAAAGGTTGCCGCTCGCGTCCACAGCGATCCCGGCGCCGTTGTCGGCGCCGTCTGAACCATAGAAGGTATGCCACTGGTATGCGCCGGCGCTGTTGAGCTTGAGCACGGTAATGTCTCTTTCGGTGTTATAAGCGTGGAGAGGGCTGCCCCAACTGGTCGCCGACTGTCCAGTGATGATGGGATCACCGTCACTGTCTACGGCAATACCGCGACCACTGTCTTCAACCTCGGCAGCGCCATAGAATGTGTGCCACTGGTAAGCGCCAGTGCCGTTGAGTTTCAGGACGACGAGGTCGGTGCTGTAACTGGGGCCACCACTGAAAGCGTGCAGAGGGGCCGCGTCCCCATCACCCAACCAGTTATTGGGAGCTTGTCCTGTAACATACACAGCATCATGAACAGCGTCGGCGACAATACCGTATGCTTCGGTCGTTGTGGTTGTATTCTCTTCAGTCCCATAATATGTGTGCCATTGATAGTCACCCGCACTGTTAAACTTCAACGCCACCAAGCTGTTACCTCCCGGCTTAAAAGCGTGCGTCGGAGTTTCCCAACTGCTGGCGGCGATGCCGGCGACGTACACGTCGCTGCCGGTCACGTCAATCGCCTTGGCCCGTCCCGGTTGAAAGAAGGTGTGCCACTGATACGCGCCGCTGCTGTTGAGCTTCAAGACAAACATATACTCGGCGTCGCCGCCGTGGGAATTCAGTGGAGCAGTATCTCCATCACCCTGCCAGGTTCTATCGGAATACCCCGTGACATACACGTTGCCGCCGGAATCTAAGGCAATCCCGACGCCTTCATCGTCGCCATCTTCTGTTTCTGTAGGGGCGGCGCCATAAAAAGTGTGCCACTGATAGACTCCCTGAGCGTTCAGCTTTATAACCATGATGTCATAGTCACCGCTGTAAGCGTGCAACGGCGCGACATCGCCGGGACCCGGCCAGGTTTTATCGCTATAACCGGCAACGTAGACATTCCCATCGGTATCCACGGCGACACTGCGGGATTCGCCCAGGCTTTCGTTAAAGCCATAGAAGGTGTGCCAGTCGTATTTGAGGCCGAGCGACTGAGCCGCGGGGGCGCGTGTCCCCAGGTGCGGGCCATCTCCGGGCTTCTCCGCGGAAGCGCTCACCACTGCCCCCAACAAAGCCAGCAACCCAACACTTACCAGCAAAACTCGTATGAATTTGAACATTGTGTGTACTTTTTCTCCTTTGTGTTTTTGTCAGCAGATTGAGCAGATTAAGCAGATTTCGGATCTCATCAGGCTCTCCGCCAGATTGTGAGACACGGGAGCATCCGCTGCACCTGCACCCCTGCATTTGAGACCAATCCGTTGAAGCCCTTCATCGCTTTGTAGAGGCCAAAGCAATCCACGCCGCCGCCGCACAATGACGTATTCCATTGAGACTGGCCGAAACATTGCAATCCACAATCTCGCACATCGAAAACGAGCGCCAGGTCCAGCTCAATGGGCGACTGCCAGGCAGCGAGGGTGGTTTCCCAAACGGCGTGAAGCAGGCGGTCGTGTTCTGGATGAGGAAGCTCCGGCGACATCTCCACGACGAGGCTCAGGTCAATGTCCGAATCGGGCCGATAGCCCCCGGCCAACCCGCGCGAGCCGTGTAAGACGATGCGAGAGACAGTGGGATGAACCGTCAAATTGGACGACAGGAGCAGGGCATAAGTCGTGGGAAGATGAGCGAGCAGAGGAGCTTCAAAATCCTGGAGCTTCATTTACAGGCAACGACTCGTCAAGAAGTCCAGCAGCGCTTGATGGAAGGCGTCTGGGTTGTCGAGATTGGCTGCATGTTTGGCGTGGGGAATCACCACGAGGCGGGCGTCGGGTTCGTGCTTCGCCCAGAGCGGCATGGCTTTCCGAATGTTCCCCGTGGCATCCCGGTCGCCAACCATCATCAGCAGGGGCTTGTTGATGGTGTACCCCGGTTCGTAGTGCAGGCACTGCGCGGTCGCCATCATAATCTGGATAAATTCAGCTTTGCTCAGGCTCCCCATCGCCGAACGCAATAGCTCCTGCGACGCTTTCGAGGTCGCCGTCATCGCCAGGGATTGATCCACGAGGAGTTTGTACGGGTAGACTTTGAAAATTGGCCCGGCCATGCTTAAACCGAATCTCTCCAACGCCGTGAGCTTCTGGAAATTCCAGGTGCAATCCAGAAAGACCAGCGCCTTGACCCGCTCTGGATGGTGGAAAACGACTTCCTGATGCAAATTGCCGCCCATCGAGTGCCCGACAAGAACCGCCTGCTCCACCTGAAGCCGGTCAAGAATGGCGAGCAAGTCCGCCTCCGCCGCATCGAGCGCGAAGGGCGCGGGGCGCGAGAGGCCGTGGCCGCGCACGTCCCAGGCCAGCACGCGGAAATGCTCGCCGACCAGCGGCAACGTGGCATCCCATTCATGATGGTCAATCGTCGCGCCATGCGTGAAGACCACCAGCGGCGCGGCCGGCTCGCCGCCGAGCCAGTAGTGGAGGGTGACGCCGTTACGGTCTAAAAGTTCTTCAATGAGTTTCATATTCTAACGCAGTAACCGTTCATAATCAGCATGATCGCCAATCCAAAACCAGGTTACCATATCCCCTTTCAAAAGCCCCAAGGCCCGATAGTTCAAACCAATACGCACCGAATAAACAGGTTGATCGGATTTTACACGTTTAAACCGCAAACTAGGATGAGCCGGATTTTTCCGCCACAAGCGATAGGTTTCTCTGGCGTGTCTTCTGACTTCAACCGGCAAGGCTCGATACTTTTGCCAGAAAGCAGGCGTGGTTTGTGAGTTCATCGTTCAACAAACGTCCCCTGCTCATCAAACATCGGCATAGTATGACCGGCCTGGATTTCAGCTTCCACACTTTCAACCAGTGCCGCTAACTTTGCATCATCTGTAGCCGCGAATTGTGCATCCCACCATGCCTCATCTACCTCAACCTGCGCTTGTGTTGTATCGGCGGCTTGCGAACGCGATTGTAGAAATAACACATATTCGTAGACCTGCATTCTCCTTTCGATAGGTAAAGTGTCCACGATAGCCACAATGGCCTTCGTATAATCAATTTTGGGGGACGCTTGCGTTTGCATAGACACCTCCTGGCAATTAAATACACTCTCGATCATCCCCACCACTAAGTTGAGGGGAACAGTCGCCTTCAATGGCTGGGTGTAGGGATTTTTAACCGATTGTGAAAAATCGTATTCTTCTCTCACCTTATTATACCCAAAGGCGACGCACTTTCACAGTGCGTCGCCCTTTACTTACGCTGTATACGTTGACGATATCGCCGCTGCACCCGACCCGATCCAGTCGGTGTGGAAGAACTCGCCGCGCGGACGATCCACGCGCTCGTAGGTGTGCGCGCCGAAGTAGTCGCGCTGCGCCTGGAGGAGGTTCTGCGGCAGCCGCGCCCGGCGGTAGCCGTCGAAGAAAGCCAGCGCGCTCGACATGGCCGGGACGGGGATGCCCAGCTCCACGGCTTTGGCGATGACCCGCCGCCACGCCGCCTGCGCCGCCTCGACCTCGGCCTTGAAGTAGTCATCGAGCAGCAGGTTGGTCAAGTCGGGGTGCTTGTCGAAGGCTTCCTTGATCTTGCCCAGGAAGACGGAGCGGATGATGCAGCCGCCGCGCCACATCAGCGCGATGCCGCCGTAGTTGAGATTCCACTTGTATTCCGCCGCCGCCGCGCGCATCAGCATGTAGCCCTGCGTGTAGGACATAATCTTGGAAGCGTACAGCGCGTCGCGGATGTCGTTGATAAACGCGGCCTTGTCGCCCTCGAAAACGGCGGCAGGCCCGGCGAGGGATTGAGACGCGGCTTTGCGGTCATCAATCAATGCGGAGAGGCAGCGCGCGAACACCGCTTCGACGATCAACGTCAACGGCGTGCCCATATCCAACGCGGAAATGCCCGTCCACTTGCCGGTGCCCTTCTGCCCGGCGGTGTCGAGGATTTTGTCCAACACGTAGTCGCCATTCTCATCCTTGTAGGCCAGGATGTCGCGGGTGATCTCGACGAGGTATGAGTCCAGCTTACCCTTGTTCCACTCGGCGAAGACTTCGTGCATGGCCTCGTTGCTCATCCCCAGGCCCTCTTTCATCAACTGGTAGGCTTCGCAGATGAGCTGCATGTCGCCGTACTCGATGCCGTTGTGCGTCATCTTGACGTAGTGGCCCGCGCCGTTCTCGCCAACCCAGTCGCAGCAGGGGGCGCCGTCGTCCACTTTGGCGGACACGGCCTGGAAGACCGGCTTGACGTGCGGCCACGCCGCCGGCGATCCGCCCGGCATGATCGAAGGCCCGTGACGCGCGCCTTCCTCGCCGCCGGAGACGCCTGTGCCGATGTAGAGTAGGCCCTTCGACTCGACGTAGGCCGTGCGGCGCATCGTGTCGTTGTAGTTGGAGTTGCCGCCATCAATGATGATGTCGCCCGGCGCCAGGTGTGGGAGCAGCAGCTCGATGAAATCGTCCACCGCCTGCCCTGCCTTGACCAGCAGCATCACCCGGCGCGGCGACGCCAGCATCCCCACCAGCTCTTCGATGGAGTGCGCGCCAACAATTGTGCGCCCCGCCGCGCTGCCGTTGATGAAATCATCCACCTTCGACACCGTGCGATTGAACACGGCCACCTTGAAGCCGTGATCGCTCATATTCAACACCAGATTTTGGCCCATGACGGCCAGGCCGATGAGGCCAATGTCACATTTTTCAGTCATAATCAACCTCCCAAAATATAAGTTGGTTTACGAATTACGAATTACGAATTACTCGCGGTTTCCACATAACCCTCGTAATTCGCTATTCGTAATTCGCTATTCGCTATTGCGTCGTTTTCCCTATCCCCGCCCAATCCGTGTGGAACGTGCCTTCGCGGTCAATGCGGCGGTAGGTGTGCGCGCCGAAGTAGTCGCGCTGCGATTGGAGCAGGTTGGCGGGCAGGCGTTCGCTGCGGTAGGCGTCGAAGTAGGCCAGCGCGGAACTGAAGGCCGGCATGGGGACGCCGTTGGCGGTCGCGTAGCAAAGCACCTTGCGCAGCGCGTCCTGGCGGGATTCCACGGCTTTGCCCAGGTCGGGGTCGAGCAGCAGGTTGGGCAAGTCGGGGTCGCGCTCAAAGGCGGCGCTGATCTTGTTGAGGAATTGCGCGCGAATGATGCAGCCGCCGCGCCAGAGCTTGGCGATTTCGCCGTGATTCAAGTCATACTCGTATTCCAGGCTGGCGGCCCGCAGCACGCCGAAGCCCTGCGCATACGAGCAAATCTTGGCGGCGTACATCGCCCGCTCCATCGTGTCCACAAAAGCGTCCACGTCGCCGTCAAACTTAGGGGTCGGCCCGCTGAGGGCTTTCGACGCGCGCACGCGCTCCTCTTTGTACGACGAGAGCATCCGCGCTTCCACCGCCGCGCTGATCATCGGGGCCGCCGCGCCCAGGTCGAGCGCGCTCTGCGACGTCCATTTGCCGGTGCCCTTGTGCTGCGCCTCGTCGAGGATCACGTCCACCAACGGCTTGCCGGTCTCCTCATCCAGCGTGGCGAAGATGTCGCGGGTGATTTCGATGAGGTACGATTGCAAATCGCCCTCGTTCCAGCGCGCAAAGATGTCGTGCAGTTGCGCCGCCGACAGCCCCAGCCCGCGATGCAGCACGTCGTAGGTTTCGGCGATAAGCTGCATATCGCCGTACTCGATGCCGTTGTGCACCATCTTGACGAAATGCCCCGCGCCCTGCGGCCCGATGTAGGCGACGCACGGACTCAGCGTCCCGTCCGGCTCGGCGACTTTGGCGGCAATCGCCTCGAAAATCGGCTGCATGAGCGCCCAGGCGTCGGGATCGCCGCCGGGCATAATCGAAGGCCCCCACAACGCGCCGTACTCGCCGCCGCTCACGCCCGTGCCGATGTAGCGGATGCCGTCCGCCTCCAGCGCCGCCGACCGGCGCTCCGTGTCGCGGAAGTGCGAGTTGCCGCCGTCAATCAGCAGATCGCCGCGATCCAACGCGGGCCGCAGCCCGGCGATCACCGCGTCCACCGGCTTGCCGGCCGGCACCATCATCAAAATCTTGCGCGGGCGCGTCAACAGACCGAAGAAATCGCCCAAAATCTGATAACCCACGGCCTTCCCCTGCCCCGCCACATTCAAGGCCAAGACCTTGTCTTTATCCAGGTCATAGCCGGCCACCCGGAAGCCATTCCGCGCCATATTCAGCGCCAACATCCGGCCCATAACGCCGAGTCCGACGATACCGATGTCTGCGTTCTGCATTAAAAAGTCTCCTCAAGAAGCAAGTTTAACCGTTTTGAACGTTTGAACGTTCAAACGTTCAAACGTTTTTCAAGAGCCGAACGACTTCCCCATGTCACCCGCCACGCTTTCCTTCACTTCCTTCTTGAAGGTCGAGGTGGCGATCAGTTCTTGCAGCTTGGCCTCGTAGGCTGCGCCGTCCAACGGCAGGTCCACCGTCTGGCCGAGGAATGACGAGAACAACATCCCGTTTGCCAGTTCTACGGAATGGATGCCCTCCGCGGCGGGGGCGATGAGCGGCGCGCCGGTGAGGATGGCGTCGGCGAAGTTTTCCAGGATGGCGGCGTGCTGGCCGCCGTGATTGTCGAAGGTGTACGTCTCCACCTCGCGCGGCGGGCTGGCAAAGGATTCCTGGGACGTGCGCAGGAATTCCTCCGCCGGCACCAGGTTGCGCGTGAACATGATCTGGTGGCCCTCGTAGACCAGCTTCCCGTTGTCCGCCGCGATTTCCAGCCGATTGGTGCCGGGCGCTTCGCCGGTGGAGGTGACGAACAGACCGGTGCAGCCGTCGGGATATTCCAGGAAAGCCGTGACCTCGTCCTCCACCTCAATCTTGTGACGCTTGCCGATGTCGCAGAAGGCGCGAATCTTGAGCGGCATCCCGGTGATCCATTGCAGCAGGTCGAGGTTGTGCGGGCACTGATTGAGCAGCACGCCGCCGCCCTCGCCGCCCCAGGTCGCCCGCCAGCCGCCGGAGTCATAATAGTATTGCGTGCGGAACCAGTTCGTAATGATCCAGTTCACGCGCACCAACTTCCCCAATGCGCCGGACTGCACCATCTCTCGGATTTTCTGGTAGAACGGGTCAGTGCGCTGGTTGAACATCGCCGCGAAGACCTGCTTGGGATTGCGCTCGTGGGCGGCGATCAACCGCTCGCAGTCAGCCTTGTGGACGGAGATGGGCTTCTCGACGAGGACGTGATGGCCCGAATCCAGCGCGGCAATGCCGATGGTCGTGTGGAAGTAGTGCGGCGTGCCGATGATGATCGCATCGCAGACCTTGTCGGCCAGCAGCGCGTCCGAATTGTAGTAGGCTTTGACGCCATACTTCGCCGCCGCCGCGTCCGCCTTCTCAGGCACAATGTCGCAAACGGCGGTGAGCTGCACCTTGGGCTGCTGCTCGATGTTGCCCAAGTGTAAATTACCAATGTTCCCGATGCCGATAACGGCGAGTTTGACTTTGTCCATCGTTTGACTCCTTTAGAGAATGTGATGAATGTTTCCTCAGCTACTTATTAAACAGCGACTTGACCGTTGGATGCATTAAATAAATCAATCCAAACCCACAGAACACTCCGAATAATACTGCAATAATTTGCCCTAATATAGTGTTTGCATTTTCAAACGACAAAAAAACCGAGGGCAAAGACACCAGTAGTATAAAACCTGCTAAGGTGCGTCCCGATTCTGAGAAACGCCAAAGCCGGATACCCACAAATGTAAAAAATAGCCCAAACATTCCAAAAAATAATGGGAAGAGGAAATCCGATATTTTCCAATTACCCGCTAACCCATTATGTCCAGCAACCAAAAGCGCGATTACTAAGGGTAATATACCGACACCAACGATAAGAATTCCCAAAAATCGTATGATAAAACGCGCCAGTCGCTCATGCACTGCAATGGCATGTACACAATTTTTTACAAAACGTATCAGAGATTGGTTGTAATATCCGACAATAAATCCAACCACTGCTCCAAACAGCCCTATGATCGCACTGAGAAGAGCAAATTGCCATCTATCAAGCGTCACGATCCCTAAATAAGGGCCGAGCGTCACGGCTAACCACATACCAGAACGCACCTGGTAGGGTATTTCAAATGCAGCTAATATCTCATCAAGAAGTTTCAGGATAAAGGCGATAAGTGCGATAATACCCATACCGATGAGCTCGCCGATTTCTTTGAATACTTCGGAAGACAAAGTCGCCAGCAGGTACGCATAGAGAAAGAGTACCTGAAAACCTACTGTAGATGAGGGTGGTTTTTGATTATCTGACATGCTTATCCACGAGATGATTACATCCTCATATTTCTACGTTCTGCTCCCAACGCATTCAACCAGCCCACGGCACCGCCGGCCAGTGACCAACGAACAATTCCCCAAATCATCTCTCTCTTTGTTAGAAAATCAGTGTTCCAAATCATCAAAGTAATTGAAAATCTTAAGAAAAATCCCAATAAGATACCACCCAATATCCAAACAGGTGTTCTCCATGTCAAAGGGGGTATTTTGAATACTAGGCCAGAAATAAACACCGGCAATCTATTAATTAATCCTATTACCAAACCCATCATTATGCTCTCCAGGACTCCGTAAAATTCAGACATTGTCAATCCAAAGAACATAATCCACGGCAAAGAAGTAAATAATACGTACAGCGAATTGTGTTTGATATAGTACCGGGTAATAACTGGCTTGCCACCTTGTGTCCATAACCCCATCCATCCCAAAAACCCGCCCATAAACAAGCCGGCAACTGCACCGATAACTCCCAAGCCTAAGTGCTTAAATATGATAAGACTCAGCAGTGTCGCCCAAAGTGTTGCCCAGATGAGTGGCAGAATGAACAAAAAAACGATAACGTCAATTAGTGGATATTTGGTCCGAGACATATTCAGGATTTCTCGCTCTTCAACCGATACAACATCTCCCCCGCTCTCGGTACGAGCAAAATCCCCTCGTCCTCGCGGCCTTTCCACTCATCCAAATTGATGCTCTTGGGATCAAGATACCCCAAATTCACCTTCTCGCACCGCTCCCTCGGCACGCCCGTCGCCAGCGTCACCTTGATGCGCGGCGTCTCGATCCCTGTCTCTGCATCGTACGTCCCCGCGCCCTTGAGGTGCGTGGAGTGCGCCAGTACGCCCCATGGATACGCCTTGAAACGCTCCCACTGCTTGAGGAAGTAGTCGCGGCAGTGATAGCCGACTTCGTCCAAGACTTTGCCGTGGGTGTATGAAATCTCGTCAATGTGCGGCGCGTAGATGATGACCTCGCCGCCGTCGGCAATGGCCGGCTCCAGCTTGTACATCCCCTTCGCCGCCGTCCATAAGTCGTCGTACAGGTCCGGCATCACGGAGAGGACGCGCTTGAAGGGTTTCTCGACGTAGAGGACGTGGTGCTGCGCCGACAGGTCTGCCGCCGCCTCGTAGGCCGCTTCCGGCGTCCCAAAATACAGCCCTACCAGATCGTGATGTCCCTTTACCACCATGCTAAAGCAGAGTTTCGGCACGTCAATCAAGGACGCCGCCTTGTTGATGACCGCCCGCACCGGCGTCACCTTCGTGCCGATGACTTTCCAACTGGTGATGACTGCGCCGAGCCAGTGCGAGAAGTTGATGACCTCCGGCCCGGCGACGCCGGGGAAGAAGTATTTGTTGCCGCCGGAGAACCCCACCACCTCGTGCGGGAACGTCGGCCCGCAGACGATGACCTGGTCGTAATCCCACAGCAGCTTGTTGACCGTGACCGGCACCTCCATCCGCATCAGGCCGCCGGTGATGGCCTCGATCTCATCCGCCGAGATCACGCCGATGCGCTTGAACGTCTCCGGCTTCTCCCACTCGTGGTTGAAAATGCGCACGTTGGCGTACCTCGTTGCCTTCTCCTCCGCCGCGAGGCCGAAGAGCCTGAGCAGCGCCGCCTCGTCCATCGCCATGTGCGTGCCGAGGGCGATGAGGTAGTCCAGCGCGGCGACCTTGTCGCCCAGCGCGTCGTAGAACACGCGGAACATCATGTCCATCGGCCCGGAGCGGGTGGCATCCGGCGTGATGAACAACACGCGCTTGCCGGTCATGTCGTGCTCCGCAAACGCCTGCGCCACAATGGCCCGCACTTCGGACTCAGAAAGCAATTGATCTGTATACCCTTTCCCGATCATCCCAAACCTCCTGATCTGCAAATTCATTCGCAAACTGATACAGAAATCCAGGGCTGACGCGAATGAGGAAAAATTCACCTAACACATTCCCGATTTCCAATTTCTGCTCACCGATTTCCCTTGACTTTGAGTCTAAAGAGTGCTATTATAAACCGTGAACGTTCACGTTACCGCTCACGTTGACCTCATTATACCGTAGAAAAATGAATCGTAAAAGAGCTACCATCAAAGATGTCGCCGAGGCTGCCGGAGTCTCTCGCCAAACCGTGTCGCGCGCGATCAACAACATGGGTGAAATCAGCCTGGAAACCCGATTGCGCATTTTACAAATCGCGGAGGAGATGGGCTACCGCCCCAGCAGCATTGCGCGCAGTCTGGCGACACAGCGCACCGGCACGTTGGGATTGGTCGTGCCGGACGTCGCCAATCCGTTTTTTGCCGAAGTCGCCCGGGGTGCGGAGCACGCCGCCTACACCCAGGATTACAACGTCTTCCTCTGCAATACCAACGAAGACCCGCAGCGCGAGATCGCCGTGTTGGAATCTCTGGAAGAAAAGCGGGTGGATGGCGTCCTGTTGTGCAGTTCCCGCCTGCCGGAAGAGGACCTCGTCGCCGCGTTGAGCCATTATGCCGCCGCCGTCCTGTTCAACCGCAAGCTGGACGGCAGTAATGTGGGCGCCGTGCTGATCGCCGACGAACGCGGCGGCGCGCTCGCTACCAACCACCTGCTGCACGCCGGACATCAAAAAATCGGCTTCCTCTCCGGCCCGCCGACCTCCTGGAGCGGGCAGCAGCGTGTGAAAGGCTATAGCGCGGCGATGATAGCCGCCGGCCATCCTGACCCCACCGACTGGGTGCGCGTGTGCTCCCCGACCGTGGCCGGCGGCCGCGGCATGGCGCTCGAATTGCTACAGGCCCACCCCGAACTAACGGCGCTGTTCTGCTACAACGACCTGGTCGCTATCGGCGCCTTGCAAGCCTGCGTCCAACTAAAACGGAAGGTGCCCCGCGATCTGGCGATCGTCGGCTTCGACGACATCCCCCTGGCCGCCCTGGTCACGCCGGCGTTGACCACCTGCTCCGTGCCCCGCTACGATTTGGGGCGGCAAGCGATGGAGTTGTTGCTGGAACGCATTGACGGCTGCACGGATCAGTGCCGGGAACTCATCGTAGAACCGGAACTCATTGTTCGCGCCAGCGCCTGACTGCCAGCCGTGGCGGTTGGGAAACCTGGCGCGTTTTTCCCACTTAAAAACCGCTGAAGCGATTACTACAAACCTCCATGTAGGTGAAAGGAATTGACCATGCCTACCTTAGTCCTTGACCAGAAACTCCTTGAGAATCGGCCCTTTTGGAAAAACAAATCGGTTGACTTGCCTCAATACAACCGCCAACAAGCGGACGTAAAATCCCTTTGCTTTTCCGCCGGACGGATGGCCTACGGGCACACCGGCGATATTTTGCAGGACTTACTCAACCGCGACCCCGGCGTGGGCGTGATGGTCGGCGTCGAAACCTACGCCGCCCGCTACTGCGCCGACCTGGCCGCGTCCGATTACCTGATGACCCAGTTGATTTTTGGCTCGGAAAAAGGGCAGGTATTCCCCAAAATCCAGGGCGCGATTCAATCCGTGCTGTTTGTGGACGACAATCCACGCAGCCTGACCTGGCTCAAGCTGCTGGAACTGGCCCGCAACCCGGCGCTCCAATTTGCCACCATCAATGCGCCGGAGAGCGTGTATGGCGTGGTCTACAGCGGCGGGGAGTTTGCCGAGCCGGTCAGCGCGGCGGTGAAGCGCGACATGGCCGAGGGCACGGTCACATCGGACCCCGGCAAGTGGACGGTGTTTGCGCGGGAGCGGTTCAACGCCGGGCTGCCCTTCGCGCTCGTCAGTTGCACCAACTTTTCCGGCAACGGGCATTACACCGGCGCGACGGTGCGCATGGTCGCCAAAGCCTGGGAGGAAAAGGGCTTGGCGGCGAAGGGCTTCGTGGCTTATCTCTCCGATCCCACGCGGTTCAGCTTCCCCAACTGCATGATTGACCGCATCGCCGTGCCGCCCGACGAGAAGACGCAGCAGGTGATGGATGCCCTGGGGATCACTTCCACCACCGTCATCACCGAGCAGACGCGCTATTGGGTCGTCGAAGACCTGTTCCCGGCGGGACGCCCGCCCTTCGAGGCCGCCGAGGGTGTGATTATGGAAAGCACCTACGCGGACGTCAAAAAGTACGAGGACATGAAGCTGCGCATTTTGAATATGTGCCACTCGCTCATTGCCGGGCTGGGCGTGCTGCTTGGCTACCGGGGGCCTTACGGCATCTACCGCGCCATGCAGGACGCGGACCTGCGGCGGATGATGGAACGCATCATCGAGATCGTCATCCGCACCATCGAGCATCCCACCCAAATGTCCCCGCGCGAGTTCGCCAGAGACACCTTCCTGCGCCTGAACAACCCCAACATCCCCGACGACCCGATGCGGATCGCACTCAACGCCTCGGCGAAGATGCTGCCCCGCTTTCTGGATACTTACTATGCCGGGCAGGCGCAGGGGATGAGCGCGGCGGAACTGGACGTCGTGCTGTTGCCCGTCGCCGGATTCCTGCGCTACACGCTGGGGGTGGATGATGCCGGCGCCGCCTACGCTCTGGCGGACGACCCCCTCCGCGAGACGCTGGTGGCCTGTGGGCAACAGGCGCGCCTGGGCGATCCGGCCTCGGTCAGCGCGTTTGAACCGCTCGTCGCCCACGCTGGCGTGATGGGCAAGAATCTGCTCCAACACGGCGACACCGGCAAACGCCTGCTGGCGATGACCGCCGACATGGTACAAGGCCCTGGCGCAGTACGGCGGACCGTACTGAAGGGATTAGGGGTTGGGGATTAGGGATTGGGCTGTCCCAATCCCTATTTTCAAGGGAATTCCTCATTAATTGGCGTTCACCAGCGGTTGGATGAAAATTTCACGCAAAGACGCCACGCGCGCCAAGGCTTTGTTTTTTACTTTGCGTCTTTGCGCCTTTGCGTGAAACAGATTTTTATTTTCATAGGAGACCTATGATGGGACAAACCTGGCCTTCTGAAATCCGTGACTGGACCGATCCCCAGACCGGCCGCGTCATCCGCCAACTGACGCAGACCGGCAACAACGTCCACCTCTACTTCACCGAAAACTCCTTCGACGCCCGCGAGAACTTCATCATCTTCGTCTCCGACCGCGCCGCCGGGCGGGATTGCGCGCCGGAGGACAATCCGCACTACAACCTCTTCCGCCTGACCCTGGACGACGGCGTCATCACCCAACTGACCGACGAACCCACCGCCGTCCACAGCATCACCAAGACGCCCGACAGCCGCCTCATCGTCTACACCGTCGGCCCATGCATCCGCTGCCTGGACACGGCCACCGGCGTCACCACCACCGTCTATGAGGAGACCGGCGGTTTCCGCATCGGCGCGCCGTCCATCAGCCCCAACCGGCGCTACATCGCCTTCTGCCGCAACGAACGCATTGACACGCCGCGCGGCCCGAACTACACCGGCTTCAAAGAGAGCTTCTACCGCACCAAGGATGGACGCATCACCCTGGCCTACCTCGATCACGCCGAATGGCTGGACGTGTTCACCGACACGCACTGGCTCGGCCATTTCCAGTTCTGCCCAGACGACGGCACGCTGGCGACGTTCTGCCACGAAGGCCCGTGGAACCTGGTCACGCAGCGGATCTGGCTCCTGGATTTCGTCTCCCGCGCCGTGTGGCCCTGCTACCGCCAGGACGAGCAGGACACCATCGGCCACGAATTCTGGACGCATGATGGGTACGTGTTCTTCGACGACCGGGGGCCGGGCCACGACGGCACGATTACCTCCAGCCGCACACAGGCCGTCGCGGTCGAAACTGCCGTCAACCAGAACACGCTCATCCCCTTCGTGGGGCTGGCCGACCGTCGGGGGAATCTTGTCCGCCGGATTGACATGCCCTACTACTGCAACCATTATCACGCCAACCCGGACAACACCGTGCTCGTCGGCGATGACGTGGACGAGTTGGTGCTGATTGACATTTCCGGCGAAAAGACCCACCTGGAGCCGCTTTGCGCCCACGGCACCTCGTGGCACACGCAATCCGCCCACTGCCACCCCACCTGGAGCTGGGATGGCCGCCGGATTTTGTACGCCTCCGATAAGGGCGGGAAGGTGAATTTGTATTTGGTGGAACCGTAACATCAAAAGGAGAAACTCAATGAAATACTTTGCATCTTTGGAAATCAAACCTGGATTGACCCCGTTACCCTACAACCCGTGCGAACTGCTCGGCTTTGACCTGCTGAAGCTGGCGCCCGGTGAAACGTACTCCGCTGCCACCGGCGACCGCGAGGTGCTGGCCGTCATCCTGGGCGGCAAAGCCACCTTCGAGGTCGTGGGCACACGCTTCGAGAAGGTCGGCGGGCGGCCCAACGTCTTCGGCGGCAAGCCGCATTCGGTCTACATGCCCGCCGGCGCATCGTACACCATCGCCGCCGACTCCGCCGTGGAAATCGCGCTCACCAGCGCGCCAAGCGACCTGGCCGTTGCGCCCTACGTCATCGGCCCGGAGCGCGTCGCCAGCGGCGCGTGGGGCGCGGCGAACTTCAAGCGGTACTTCCACCAGATTCTCACGCTGGCCGCGCAGCCCGATTTGCCCGCGCGCCGCCTCATCGTCGGCGAGACGTTCACGCCGAGCGGCAACTGGAGCACGTTCCCGCCGCACCGCCACGAGGTGGACGATCTGCCCCGCGAGGCCGACCACGAGGAAATCTACTACTTCCGGCTCAATCCGGCGGACGGCTTCGGTCTCTGCCGCTATTACAACGATCAAGGCGACGACATCAACTTCACCGTGCGCGACAACACCCTGATGATGGCGCCCTACGGCTATCATACCGTCGTCAGCGCGCCGGGCACTATGACCTACTACCTGTGGTTCCTTGCCGGCGAACACCGCATCCAGGCCACCGCCGACGACCCCGCCCTGAGTTGGGTCAGCCGCACCGTCCCAATGTTGAAAGAACTCGGCCACTAGCCACCGCATAACAAGCGAAACCGGGGAGTTGCTTCTGCAACTCCCCGGTTTTTTGCAATTAAAACCAGTGTTACCGATAAATATCTTTTCGATACCCTACTTGCACGATCTCAATCACGAGCCGGTGACTTTCAAAAGCGTAAACTACGCGATAATCGCCCACGCGAATACGGTAATGGGCTTCAGAACCCACGAGTTTTCTCACGCCTACCGGCAAAGGGTCCTCAGCCAAACGTTCAACCGCCGACAAGATGCGCCGGATGACGTCGGCAGGTAACTTTTTGAGTTCCTTTGCAGCAGAATGTTTCCAAATGATATTACAGGAGGCCATCGGCTTGCAGTTCCGCTAACAACTCTTCATGAGACAGCGTCGGCTCGTCACGCCGTTCGGCTACGATAGCCAGACATTCAAGGTCTTCCAACAACTCTTGAAAGTCTTCAATCGGCAAGATCACTGCCGAGCGCACCCCCACATCATTCGTAATATACTGAACTCGTAAATCCTTCACGCCAATCATCGTCAACTCCTGACAAATTCTCTCATTTAAACGGCGTCAAATGCTTGATAAAGTGCCTCTCCAACGCCGCGTAATGCGCCTCTTCGTTGGCTTCCAGCGTCGCCAGCAGCCGCTTGCCGAAACGCTCCAGCGCCGAGCCGAAGGTGACGTGTAGCGCCTCGCGCCCGTCGAAGGTGTCCAGCACATCTGCCAGTTCCTCGTCGGGAATCAGCGACGGCATCAACACGTTGTCAATGTCGGCGGAAACGTGGTAGGTCGCGCGATCTTCGTCGTAGCGTTTGATCGCCAGTCCCAAAATCTCACGGAACAGCGCGGGATCCACCCCAGCGATGGCGCGCAGGGCTTCAAGGTAACTCGTCCCCGCCGTCTTGAGGTGCGTCAGCCGCCGGGTGTATTTCGCCACAATGGGGTACACGCTGAACTTGTCGGAGCCGGAGTGGAGGCTGAGTTTGTACGGCCCTAGCACGCGAGCGATGGCAGCGTGTTTGGCGAACTCCGCCTCAAATTCGGCCAGGTCGCCGATGTAATCCACGCCCTTCTCGAAACGGCCCACGTAGCGCGGCGCGAGGCTCACCCACGTCACCCCCATCCGCCGCAACTCGGAGACAATGAAGACGTGCTCCAGGGGCGAGGTGGGCGTGTCTGTCTCATCCACCGACACTTCCAGATCAAACGGTAGGTCGCTTTTGGCGGCTTTGAGATGGCGGGCCATCTTCACCGTGTGGGCGATGGCACGCCCATACTTGCAGGCCGCCCGCAGCAGCGCGGTCTCGTCGAAGGTGAGTGTGAAATCTTCGATAATCTGGGCGCTGCCCAGATACCGCGCCTTCATCGCCTCGGCAGAATCTTCCAACGCATCCCACGGCAGCGCGGTGAACTTGCCCCGCAACGTCTCAAGCCCGTCAGTGTGGGCGGCGTTGTCCACGTGCGCGCCGGGGTCAATGGTGAAGAAGGTGTAACCGGCGGCGACGCACACATCCACATCCTCGGTCGTCTTCAGGTGATCGGCGTCCGCGCCCCACGGCTCGCGCCAGCCTTCCTGAAAGACGCCCCACAGCGCGTCGTCCATCACCTGCTGCGGGGAGCGCCCTGTGCGGGCGTTCTCGCGCATGGATTGCTGCGCCAGAATCGGCGCGATGTCCCCGCCAACGGCGCGCACCGCGCGGATGTGGCCCGGCGTCGCCAATCCGAGCCGGTCGCCGCAGCCGGCCGAGGTGCGCAGGCCCAACGGCTGAGGACGCAGCCACGGCAGCCGCGCGCGCAGCGCCGCCGCGTTGTCGGCGGTGAGCGGGCAGAGCGTCACGTCGCCCTGTGCCGCGCCGATGAAGCCGGCGGCGTCGCCCTGTATGATCAGGGCTTTGCCCTGCGGGGTGCGCGCCAACGCATAGGCAGTTTCGTCTTTTTCAATGACCGACATGAGATATAAAGTATGCCCAAGTTGTTCTAATGATTCAAACATCCTATCCTCCCACTAAAGCCTCGCGTAACGTTCCATAATAGTAATCTTAACTTGGACTTACGCAAGCATGACCTTTTTCACCGCAGAGAGCGCCGAGGACGCTGAGGAACTACAAAAAATCTCCGCGCGCGGCGTCCTCGGTGGTGAATTTCCCTTCGCCTGCGTGGTTGCGCCTCACGCGCGGCGGCGGGGCCTGGCTCAATGGTAGTCAACGCCCACCAGGCTCAATTCCTCTGCCCGGTGGCAGGCCGCCCAGTGATCGTCACGCAGCTCCAGCCACGCGGGGGGCGTGGTCCGGCAAAGCTCCTGGGCGTAGCGGCAGCGGGGATGGAACTTGCAGCCCGGCGGCGGATTCGCCGGACTGGGGACGTCGCCCGGTAGGATCAGGCGTTTGGAGACTTGATCGGGATCGGTGCGCGGGATCGCGGAAAGCAGCGCCTCGCTGTACGGGTGCAGCGGATGGGTGTAGAGTTCCTCCGCCTTCGCCAGCTCGACGATGTTCCCCAGATACATCACCGCGACCCGGTCGCTGATGTGCTCCACGACCGACAGGTCGTGCGCGATGAAGAGGTAGGTCAGCCCGAACTCCTTTTGGAGGTCTTCCAGCAGATTGAGCGTCTGCGCCTGCACGGACACATCCAGCGCCGAGACCGGCTCGTCGCAGACGATCAGCCGGGGGCGCAAGGCCAGCGAGCGCGCGATGCCGATGCGCTGGCGCTGCCCGCCGCTGAAGGCATACGGGTAGCGATTCATGTGCTGCGCCTTGAGGCCCACCGCTTCGAGCAGCTCTCTGACCTGCGCTTTGAGTTCCGCGCCGTGGGCCAGGCCGTGGATGCGCAGCGGCTCGCTGACGATGTCCATCACCGTCATCCGGGGGTTGAGCGAAGAGAAAGGGTCCTGGAAAATGATCTGCATCTCGCGGCGCAGGGGCTTCATCTCCTGTGTGGACAGGCCGAGGATGTTGACCAGCTCGCCGTTTTTGCGGAACCACACCTCGCCGGCAGTCGGCTCGTGGGCGCGCAGGATGCAGCGCCCGGTGGTCGTCTTCCCGCAGCCGGACTCCCCCACCAAACCGAGGGTCTCGCCCTCGCGGATGAAGAAGCTGACCCCATCCACGGCGCTCACCTGGCCGGTCACCCGGCGGAAAAAACCCGTTTTGATGGGGAAGTATTTCTTCAGATTTTTGACTTCCAATAACGTTGGCGGCTTGGATTCCATACGACCTCACATGAGTAAGACTTGCGCCAGGATAATGCTTTTTGCACCGCAGAGAACGCTGAGGACGCTGAGGGACGAGAAAAAATCCCTGCGGTTTCTGCGTACTCTGCGGTGAATTTCCCCGCGTGACTAGGGGTACAGCACACAGCGCACGAAATGGCCCGGTTCCACCTCGATGAGGGGGACTTCCTGGTGACAGGCTTCCATTTTGGGGACGGGACAGCGCGGGAAGAAGGCGCATCCCGCCGGGATAGAGTACGGGTCTGGGATACTGCCGGGAATGGGGGTCAGCCGCGCCTTCACCCGCCGGCCCAGGTGCGGGACGGAGCGCATCAACCCCACCGTGTAGGGATGGCTCGGATGGCGGAAGATGGTGCGCACGTCGCCGCTTTCGACGACCTTGCCCATGTACATCACCGCGACCCGCTCGCACATCTCCGCGATGACGCCGAGGTTGTGGGTGATCATCAGGATCGCCATGCCGAGCCGCTGTTGCAAGTCCTTCATCAGCTCCAAAATCTGCGCCTGGATGGTGACATCGAGCGCCGTGGTCGGCTCGTCGGCGATGAGCAATTGCGGGTTGCAGGAGAGCGCCATGGCGATCATCGCGCGCTGCCGCTGCCCACCGGAAAGCCGGTGCGGATATTGGTCAATGACCTGATTGGCGCCGCTGACCCCCATCCCCACCATATCCAGCCAGGAGAGCGCCTGTTCGCGCGCCGCCGCGTCATCGAGGCTCTGGTGCAACTGAATCGCCTCGATGATCTGATTCCCGACGGTATGCATCGGGGAGAGGGAGGTTAATGGTTCCTGGAAGATCATGGCGATTTCGTTGCCGCGGATGCTGCGGATCAGGTCGCCGTTCGGGTCCACGGTCGCCAAGTCCATGGCCGGGCTGCCGTCGCCCCGGTCGTAGAGGATGCTGCCGCCAACGATGCGCGCGATCTTCTGGGGGAGTAGGCGGAGGATCGAGAAGGCGGTCACGCTCTTGCCGCATCCCGACTCGCCGACCAGGCCGAGCGACTCGCCCGGTTTGATCTCCAGGGACACGCCGTCCACCGCCCGGACGATGCCGTCGAGGGTCGAGAAGTGCGTCTTCAGGGCCTCAATCTGAACAATGTAGCGTTGCTTGTCGGATGCCATGATCACCTACACCGTATAGGGGTCGGCGGCGTCGCGCAGCCCGTCGCCCAGAAAGTTGAAGGCCAGAATCAGGAGCGCGATGGCGACCGCCGGCGTGAAGACCCAGGGATAGAGGGCGATGGATTGGATATTTTGCACTTCTTTGAGCAGTACACCCCAACTCGTGACCGGCGGACGGAGTCCCAGGCCCAAAAAGCTCAGTGAGGTTTCCGCCAGGATCATGGACGGCATAGAGAGGGTCGAGACGACGATGATGTGGCTGAAAGTCGCCGGGATGAGGTGGCGGAAGATGACCCACGCATCGCTCGCCCCGGTCATTTTCGCCGCCAGGACAAAGTCCTCGTGGCGCAGGGCGAGCACTTTCCCCCGCAGTTGCCGGGCCAGCCACGTCCAGCCGATGAGGGAGAGGATCAGAGTCACGGCGAAGTACGTGCGCTGTGGCGGCCAGTGCGGCGGCACCGCCGCCGAGAGCGCCATCCACAGCGGAATGGACGGGAAGGAGCGCACCAACTCGATCAACCGCTGCATCAGTTCGTCAATCCAGCCGCCGTAGTACCCGGAGACGACGCCCAACACCGATCCCAAAATCAGGCTCATCAGCACGCCAAGCAGCCCGATGGTCAGCGAGACCTGGCTGCCGTAGAGGACGCGGGAGAACATATCGCGCCCTTGCCGGTCGGTGCCGAGCAGCGAGACGATCCCGCCCTCCGGCGCCTGGAACAGGTGGATGTCGGTCTCGATCAATCCCAACAGCTTGTAGGGTTCGCCGCGGGCAAAGAAGCGGAGCGGGAAGCGCTCGTCGCAGTTGGGGGTGTAGTGCTTGCGCAAGTTCTCGTCAATGGTCAGCGCGACGCCGCAGACGAAAGGCTGCACTTTGCCCTCGTTGAAGAAGCGAATCCGCTGGGGCGGCATGTGGATGTACTTGACGAACCGCGCTTCGAGGGTGTAGGGGGCGATAAAGCCGGCCAGCAGCGCGGCCAGGTAGAAGAGCAGCACCACGATCCCGCCCAGGATGGCGACCTTGTTGCGCTTGAATTTGCGCCACATCAGTTGCCACTGGGAGGCGGCAAAAATGGCGTCGAGGGATTTCTCGTCCGCCAGGGCCTCCGGCGTCAAATCCTCGCGCGCGTCGCTCAGTCCTTCATATAGCTTGAATAACTCTTCGGACTTGCTCATGTGTACACAATCCTTGGATCGGCCCACGCCAGGGCGATGTCGGCCAGGAGATTGGCGGCCATTAAGAGCAGGGTCATGAAGAGCAAAAAAGTCCCCGCCAGGTACATGTCCTGGGTTTCCAGAGCGCGCAAGAGAAGAGGGCCGGTGGTCGGAACTGACATGACGATCCCCACGATGGTGGATTCCGAGATGATTTTGGGGATTTCCATCGCCATCACGCTGATCAAGGGGTTGATGGCCGCACGCACGCCGTATTTGTTGACGACTTTTTTCTCTTTCAGCCCTTTGGCCCGCGCGGTGGTGATGAATTGCTGGCCCATCACGTCCAGCAGATTGCCCCGCATGATGCGCTGAAGTTGCGCCGTGCTCGCCAGGCCCAGAATCACGGCCGGCGGCCAGAGGTGATTCAGATAATCCCAAACTTTCGCCAGATTCCAGGGCTGGTCGGCCATGCTTTTGGAGAATTCGCCGCCGACCGGGATACGCAGCACGATGATGCCCAGGAACATCCACAACAGCGCCAGGAGGAAGCCGGGCAGCGACAGCCCCAGGAATCCCACCAGGGACAGCGCGTGATCGCCGAAGGAATACTGGTGTGTGGCCGAATAGATGCCGATGGGAACGGCCACGGCGATCATAAAGAGCAGCGACAGTCCGCCCACCTGAATGGTGTAGCCCAGGCGCTGCAACACAATCGGCAGCACCGGGCTGTTCCATTCGAGCGAATACCCGAAGTCGCCGCGCGGGAAGCCGGAAACCCAACGCCAGTACTGGACGTGCAGGGGTTTGTCGAGGCCGTAGCGTTCCTGCATCTTTTTGACCGTCTCCTTATCCTGCCCGCCGCCGCTCATCGCCGCCTCAATCGCCCGCGTCGTGAAAAAGTCGCCCGGCGGCAATTGGATGATGATGAAGGTAATGACAGACACGATAAAGAGCGTGGGGATCATCCCCAGAATGCGTCGCCCTATGTAAGCTAACATAACCTGCTCCCTGGAAAGTAGTCGTCAGTCTTTAGTCCAGTAGTCGGAAGGAACTTTCAAGGTGCTTTTTCGTTGCGGGGGTGAAGACGATCCAG
>DAOUGD010000295.1:0-1753 GCA_034429475.1 Anaerolineae bacterium | reverse complement strand
CTCGTCTTTGGCCTTTTCTAGATAACGAATAAAGAAAGTGAAGATTCTGTTCTTTTTTTATTGCGTTTGGATATCTAGTGATATACATAGATACCCGAAAGGAGACCGCCATGATCGGATGCCCAACTCGTGTTCAGCTGATTGATCGGAAAAACTCGCAGCAGTGGTACATCAACTTCCCTGCGCCCATCGCCCAGGCGATGCAGTTTGTGAAAGGGGAAGTCTGCGAATGGATCATCGACAACAAGAAGACCCTGATTCTTCAACGCCGGGAGGTGCCGCCTGCTCCCCTCGACACAAAAAAAAAGATTCGTCGCTCCTGACGAGCTTGGACGAACTGATCCAGCGCAGTGACGTCGCGTGGCGTCAGGATCGGTGCGGACAGCGGGTCCGCGAACACCTGCTGGGGCAGTTGGTCGGCCTGGGACGACACACGCTCAGCGGGTTGCTCTGCACCACCGGCCACGCGTTCGGCGACTGGAGCGCTCACTACCGGCTCTACAGCCGGCAACGCGTGGATCCAGAGCCGCTGTTTCGGACGGCGCGTTCCGGCGTGGAATCCTTTCTATCCGCGGACCAACCCCTGGTCATCGGACTGGATGATTCGATCCTACGTAAACGGGGCCGAAAGATCCCTGGCGTGGGGTGGCGGCGAGATCCCCTGGGCCCACCCTTTTCCCTCAACTGGGTGCTGGCCCAGCGCGTCGTTCAGTTTTCGGCCGCCTTGCCCTGCGGGCCCGATGGCGCGGCCCGGATGATTCCGATCGATTTCGTTCACGCCCCCACCGCCGTCAAGCCGAAGAAGAAGGCCTCCCCGGATGAATGGAGCGCGTATCGCGAAGTCGCGCGCCAGCGGAACATCAATCGCGTGGCCGTGGAGCGGTTGGCCCTATTGCTCTCCGGCTCATCGTCCCGGCCCCTATGGTTGACGGTGGACGGTCGCTTTACCAACTCCACCGTGTTTAAAGGGTTACCCCAGAGCGTCACCCTCATCGGGCGCATCCGCGGCGACGCCCGGTTGTATCGTCCCCCGCAAGCCGTTGCGGTCCCTCGGGGCCGTCCGCAAAACTACGGTGACGCCTTGCCCACCCCGGAACAGATTCGCCAAGAGGACTCGATCCCTTGGCAGAACATCGCCGCCTTTGCCGCAGGCAAAAAGCACAAGTTTCGCCTGAAAACCATCGATTCCGTGCGTTGGCGTACGGTGGGGGCGAAAGATGTGCGGTTGATCGTGATCGCGCCCTTGGGCTATCGTCTACGCAAAGGCGGACGCATGCTCTACCGCAAACCCGCCTATCTGATCTGCACGAATCCGAATCTCTCTCTCGCGCAAGTCCTACAAGCGTATCTCTGGCGCTGGGATATCGAGGTGAACTTCCGTGATGAAAAGACCCTGCTGGGCGTCGGGCAAGCTCAAGTGCGTCATCCCAACTCAGTCGAATCGGTCCCCGCTCTCACGGTGGCCGCCTATGCCTTGTTGCTGTTGGCCGCCGCTCAAACCTACGGCCCCCAAGGGATGCCTGATACACTCCCGCGGCCCGCGTGGCGCAAGAATCAACCCCGATCCCGCGCCACCACCATGGACCTGATCCAACAACTTCGATGGGATCTGTGGGCTCACGGCTTGCGTTCGACTACTTTCTCCGGCTTCTCGTCCACGAGTGTTCCAGACCACAAGCCGCAGAAATTATCCGATGCGCTTGATTCCGCCCTCTTCCTAGCTATCCCTGCATGAAGAAAGGCCAAAGACGAG
>DAOUGD010000294.1:0-72745 GCA_034429475.1 Anaerolineae bacterium | reverse complement strand
GTGGGCGGGCGCAACCCGCCCACGAAAAAACACTCCCTCAACCGCGCTTTTAGGCGCAAATCACGAGCCAAAACGAATTTTCGGATAGATTCTTAATGCAAAATCTGGCTCAAGAAACGCTGGGTGCGCTCGTGTTTGGGCGCGGTGAACAGCAATTCGGGCGTGGTGTCTTCGATGATCTGGCCCTGATCCATGAAGACGATACGATGCGCGGCGGCGCGGGCAAAGCCCATTTCGTGAGAGACGACCATCATCGTCATCCCCTCGTGCGCCAGGTCTAACATCACATCCAACACCTCTTTGATCATCTCCGGGTCGAGCGCCGAGGTCGGCTCGTCAAACAACATCACCTTCGGCTCCATCGCCAGCGAGCGCGCAATGGCGACGCGCTGCTGCTGACCGCCGGAAAGCTGCTCCGGGTACGCCTCGGCCTTTTCGGGGATGCCGACTTTATCCAGCAGTTCGCGCGCGCGCGCCTCGGCCTCCGCCCGCTCCAGGCCGCGCACGACCATCGGGCCGAGGACGATATTCTCCAGCACGGTCATGTGCGGAAAGAGGTTGAACTGCTGAAACACCATCCCCACGTCGGCGCGCATCTTGTTGATCGCCCGGTCGTCGCTACCCATCACGACACCGTCAATCGCCACGGTGCCCTGCGTCGGCGTCTCCAGCCGGTTGACGCAGCGCAGCAGCGTGGACTTGCCGGAGCCGCTGGGGCCGATGATGACAATGACCTCGCCTTTCTGCACATCCAGGTCCACACCATTGAGCGCCTGGACGCGACCAAAGTGCTTATGCAACTCACGAATTTGAACAATAGGAGTCGTCATACCATTCTCCCTTAAAAATGGCCGCCAAAGTGGCAGATGAAAAGGGTGTGTTTTCGCGGACGGTACACCGTCCGCGAAAACATGGCTTTCATTAGTCCCGAATGACGGACGTTTGCGCCAGCCGGTCGTGCCATATCTGCCCCCCCAGAGAGGGCAGCAGGCCGAATAAGCTCAGACCGGGCAAGGGGAGCAGCGCTACGGCCAGCCGTTTGATAGCCGTGATCCAGGTCAGGGGCGCGCCCTCGGCGTTGACCAGGCGCAGGCCCACCGCCATCATACCGGGGGTGCGTCCAAAGCGCACCCAACCAAACAGGGTGTACGTCACCATCAGCACGGTCATTATGCCCAGCATAATGACGCCCACGGCCAACTCCGGCAGGAGCAACGCCACGCCCTGCACCAACCCGTACACAATCAGGCCGATAAAATCCAGCACCACCAGATCCAGCAGCACGCCGGCCAACCGGTGCATCAACCCTACCGGCTCTTCTTTGTTCTGGCGGGACATCCCCACCTCAATGTAGTACACCGCGCGCGAGAACATCAACGTCATCAGCAAATACACCAGCGCCACCAGGGTGTACGTTTCAAAGTAGGCGAACGTCCGCGAGGCGTATTCCCGTCCCCGGCGCAGCAGGTCCGAAATCGCCAACACCGACACCAGCGACGAGTCCTTGAGCATCGCAATGAACTCGTTGCCGACCGGCGGCAGGATGACGCGGATCGCCTGCGGGATGATGATGTAGCGCATCGCCTGGCCCCGGCTCAGGCCGAGCGCGCGCGCGGCCTCCATCTGGCCCTTGGGGATGGATTGAATGCCCGCGCGGAACGTCTCCCCAATGTAAGCGCCGTAGCAGATGGTCAGCCCTAACACGGCGGACACATGCGGCCCCAGCTTGATGAAGCGCGACAGAGCGTAATAAATCCAAAAGAGCTGCGCCAGCAAAGGGATGCCGCGAATCACCTCGACGTAGAGTGACGCCAGGGTATTGATCCACGGCGTGTGCGACGTGCGGCCCAGGCCGGCCAACAGCCCGAACAGCAACGCAAAGGTCATCGAAACGATGGTGATTTGGAACGTGATCACCAGACCGTCGCCGATGAAAACCACAATCTCTCGGTAAGGTTCAGGCTTGAGGATCACCGCGCCGACAATGAACACCAGCGCCGCCATGACCGCCATCCACCATGCGATCAATAAATTGCGCTCGCGAGGGATAGCGGCGCTGTCGTCCCGCCACACACGGGCGCCGGGCGGCGCCGTAGTTTTCAGGTCCTTGTCTTTCATCGCCCCTCTCCTTGATGCTCCCCAACCAGTTCAACGGATTCGGCGGAGAATTTATTCGCTGAAATCCACCCAGTTCCCCACCTGAACGGTCAGTTCGCCCCCTCAGGCACTGACCACTGGCGTTGCCGCCCAATCAAGGCGGAGACGCCCCCGGTGGGGCGTCTCCAATGCTCCCATGAACCATCGAATCCGAGTGAAGATTAGCGTGTTGGTCGCCTTACCGCAACCATTGATCTTCAAGCTGTTTATCCACACCTTTATCCTGGACGGCCTTCAACCCCTTGTTGATCAACGCCAACAGGTCTGCATTGCCTTTCTGCACCAGGATGCCATATTGTTCATCGGTGAATGGATCGCCGACGATCTTGAGCTTGGCCTTGTATTCCTCGCGCTGCAAAGCGTAGTCCGCCGCCACCGGTGTATCGCAGACCAGCGCGTCAATCCGGCCGGCGACCAGGTCTTCAAAGGCCAGGCCGATTTCGTCGTATTCCTTGAGCGTCACGCCCTCCATCTTTTGCAGGGCGAACGCGCCGGTGGTGCTGAGCTGCGCGCCAACAGTGTGCCCTGTCAACGTATCCGGGCCGGTGATGGCGCTATCGGCCCCGGTCACGACGATCTGACCGGCGTTGATGTACGGCTCGGAGAAGTCGTACTCCTGCTTGCGCTCGTCGGTGATCGTGACCGAAGAAATCACGGCGTCGTACTCGCCCGCCGCCAGCCCGGCAAAGATACCATCCCAGGCGACGTTCTTGAACTCGACCTCGAAACCGGCTTCTTTCGCAACGGCTTTCATCAAGTCAATATCGTAGCCCACGATAGCCTTGTTCGTATCCACAAATTCCATCGGCGGCCAGGTAGCGTCCGTCGCCACGACCACTTTCTTCCCCTGGTTCTGACATCCCCCCAACAGACCAGAGGTCAATATCAATACAACCAACAGCAACAAACTTGCCTTTCGGGTGTTCATTTTTGTCTCCTCCTGAACTTAACTGGCTAATTTTCCACTGATGAGGAACGCTAATCTCCAAGTCCCCATTATGATTCTATGTGGTTCAAAGTCAAATAGAGATACATTTGCTCTGTTTCCGGCTTCGTGCTACACTATGCGCCGAGGTTAAGCACGAGAAGGAGTGTCAATGCCTGAGCCGATCACCCAAAATACCCTGTTTTATGGCGACAATTTGCCCATTTTGCGAGAGTATCTCCCCGATGCCAGCGTGGATTTGATTTACCTCGACCCACCGTTTAACTCCAACCGCACCTACAATGTGTTGTTCAAAGACGAAAGCGGAGAGGATAGCGAAGCGCAGATCGCGGCTTTTGAGGATACCTGGCACTGGAACCAGGCCACGGCGCGCACCTACGAAGACCTCGTCCTCCAAGCGCCTATTCCGGTGAGCAAAATGATCGCTGCCTTGCGCGACTTCATCGGGCCGAATCAGATGATGGCGTATCTGGTGATGATGACCGCGCGCTTAGTAGAATTGCACCGTATCCTCAAACCAACGGGGAGCCTGTATTTGCATTGTGACCCTACCGCCAGCCATTATCTTAAAGTGATTCTTGATGCAATTTTTGGAGCCGCGCATTTTCGTAATGAAATTGTCTGGCAGCGCACCAGCAGCCATAGCGATTCCAAACGTTGGGCAGCGGTTCATGACACTATTTTTTGCTACAGCAAAAGCGATGCGTTTACCTGGAATCCCGTGTATACCGAACATGATCCGGCTTACGTGGAGACCTTTTATCGTTACAGCGATGAAAAAGGCCGGTATCGGCACGATCACATTATTCGCTCGGCTTCGATGGGGCCGCGTCCCAATTTGAGTTACGAATATCATGGGTACACACCGCAATGGGGCTGGCGGATGACGCGGGATAAGTTAGAAGCATTGGATAAAGACAACCGCATTTATTGGAGCAACAGTGGGCGGCCCTACCTCAAACGTTACTTGAATGAACAAAAGGGCAATCTCATCACCTCCGTCATCACCGATATCCCCCCGGTTGGCCCACAAGCGGCGGAGCGCCTCGGCTACCCCACCCAGAAGCCCCTCGCATTGCTGGAACGGATCATCCAAACCAGCAGCAACCCCGGCGACTGGGTGCTCGATCCCTTCTGCGGCTGCGGCACCGCCGTCGCCGCCGCGCAAAAGCTGGAGCGCCGTTGGATCGGCATTGACATCACTTTCCTCTCCATCTCGCTGCAACGCTCGCGCCTGCAAGAGATGTTCCCTGACCTGGTATTTCAGGTCATCGGGGAGCCGCAAACGCTCGCCGACGCGCATTACCTGGCGCAACAAGATCGCTTCCAGTTCGAGTGGTGGGCGCTCTCCCTGGTGGGGGCGCGGCCGACGCAGCCAACAACCTCCAGGAAAGGCAAAAAGGGGGCGGATCGCGGCGTGGATGGCGTCATCAACTTTATGGACGACGCCAGCGATAAACCTAAGCGGGTGCTGGTACAGGTCAAGAGCGGCAAAGTGAGCGCGCGCGACGTGCGCGACCTCGGCGGCGCGCTGGAACGCGAGAAAGCCGCCATCGGCCTGCTGCTCACGCTCGAAACGCCTACTGCGCCGATGGAACAGGAAGCCGCGGCGTCCGGCTTCTATCGCTCCCCCGGCTGGAATCAACAGTACCCGCGCGTGCAACTCCTCACCATCGAAAGTCTGCTCGGCGGCGCCAAGCCGCAAATGCCGCCAGCCTGGGGCACCTTCAAACAGGCGCAGCGTGTGCGAGAATCCGGGCCGGGGCAGGCGACGTTGGATTTGGGGATGTGAGCCTTGTCAACGGAAGACGCCTTATGCGCGCAGTGCTGTCATATTTTTCGCGCAGGATTTTGCTCTTGGGTGACGACAGAACAAGTAGAAAGTGGGAAAACTCCGCCCCTCACCCTCACCAAAATCAGTCGCCTGGCCAGCCAGGGAGCCGATCATATCAAATGAGATTTCTTCCGTGTACTTCTCGAGGTGAAGCTGGTGTTAACCAATGCGTTTGCCCTCGCTCAATATCTACAAAGTCAAAGCGTAGATGTGGTCAATTTTAACCACATCCGCAGCCTTACCTGGTCAATCCATTTCTGAAAGGAGTCAAAATTATGTCACGACCCATCACCTTGTTTACCGGACAATGGGCCGACCTACCCCTGGAAACCCTCGCACAGAAAGTCAGCGCGTGGGGCTTCGACGGGTTGGAGCTGGCCTGCTGGGGCGACCACTTTGATGTGGAGCAAGCCCTTTCCAGCGACGCCTACGTGCGCGCGAAGCGCGATCTGCTGGCGAAGTACCACCTTAAGAGCTTCGCCATCAGCACGCACCTGGTGGGCCAATGTGTCTGTGATAATATCGATCGCCGCCACCAGGGTATCCTCCCGCCGCGCCTCTGGGGCGACGGCGACCCGGAGGGCGTCCGCCGACGCTGCGCCGAGGAAGTGAAGAACACGGCGAAAGCGGCCAAACTCTTCGGCGTGGATGTCGTCAACGGGTTCACCGGCAGCAGCGTGTGGGGGATGCTCTACTTCTTCCCGCCCACCAGCCAGGCCGACATTGACGCGGGTTACGCCGATTTCGCCGCCCGCTGGACGCCCATCTTCGATGCGTTCCAGGCGGAGGGCGTCAAATTCGCGCTGGAAGTCCACCCCACCGAGATCGCCTACGACATCGTCACCTTCGAGCGCGCCCTCAAGGCCGTGAACGGCCACCCGGCCTTCGGCATCAACTTCGATCCGAGCCACCTGATCCACCAGTTCATTGACCCGGTGGAACTGATTGACGCCTTCCCCGACCGCATCTTCCATGTCCACGTCAAGGACTCGCGCGTGAACCTGACCGGGCGCAACAGCATCCTCAGCTCGCACCTGGACTTTGGCGACAAGCGGCGCGGCTGGGACTTCGTCTCGCCGGGTCACGGCGACGTGAAGTGGGACCCCATCATCCGCGCGCTCAACCGTGTCGGCTATCACGGCCCGCTCTCCATCGAGTGGGAAGACAGCGGCATGGATCGGGACTTCGGCGCGCCGGAAGCGTTGGCGATGATCCGCAAACAAGATTTCGCCCCGTCTTCGGTGGCGTTTGATGCGGCGTTCAGCAAATAGCGAGTGTGGCGAGTTAGGAGTTAGGAGTTAGGAAGACATCCTAACTCCTAACTCCTAACTCCTAACTTTTTAGGAGGCACGTATGAGCAGTGACAGCGGTGGTTTTACGACAATGGCCGGGGCGAAGGCGACCGGCGCGGCCCCGGAAGTGGGTGTGGGGATGCTCGGCTACGCCTTCATGGGCAAGGCCCACAGCAACGCCTACAAGAAACTCCCTTACATGATGTACCCGCCGCCCGCGATTCCCGTGTTGGCGGCGATCTGTGGGCGCAATGCGGACGGCGTCGCCGAAGCCGCCAGGCGCTACGGCTACGCCAAAGCCTACACGGATTGGCGCGAGATGCTGGCGGACGAAGCCGTGCAACTCTTCGACAACGGCGCGCCCAACGCCATGCACGCCGAGCCGAGCATCGCGGCGGCGCAGGCGGGCAAGCATGTCCTCTGCGAGAAGCCGCTGGGCCGCACCCCGGAAGAATCCAAGGCGATGTGGGACGCGGCGGAAAAGGCCGGCGTCAAGCACATGGTCGCCTTCAACTACCGCTTCGTCCCGGCGATCTGCCAGGCCCGCGAGTTGATCGCGAGCGGCGCGTTGGGCCGCATCTACCACTACCGCGCGGTCTACCTGCAAGAATGGGTGATGGCGCACTACAGCACCCCGATGATCTGGCGGCTCAACAAAGCGGAAGCCGGCGCAGGGACCCTCGGCGACCTGGGATCGCACATCATTGACCTGGGCCGCTTCCTGGTGGGCGAAATCGAGAGCGTCGGCGCGATGCTGCGCACCTTCATCCCCGAACGCCCTCTGCCTGATGGCTCCCTGGCAAAGGTGGATGTGGATGATGCCTTTGTCGCCACCGTCAGCTTTGCCAACGGCGCAGTCGGCACACTGGAAGCGACCCGCTTCGCCGCCGGGCGCAAAAATCACCAGGTCATCGAGATCAACGGCGAGAAGGGCAGCCTTGTCTTCGACCTGGAACGGCTGAATGAACTGGAAGTCTACTGGGTCGGCGAGGGCCGCAAAGAGACGCAGGGTTTCACGCGCGTCCTGGTCAGCGAGCCGTACCATCCCTGGTGGGAGAACTGGTGGCCGCAGGGGCACATGATCGGCTGGGAGCACAGCTTCGTCCACGAACTGACGCACTTCCTCGATTGCATCGTCAACGACAAAGAGGTGGCCCCCTACGGCGCGACGTTTGAGGATGGCTATCGCGCCGACTGTGTTTGCGCCGCGATTGTGGAGTCGGCGCGAACCAAGAAGCAAGTAGAGGTACAATATTGAGAGGCCCTGGGTGGTGGGGGAAGCGAGCAGGGAGTGATGCGCTCACCTCGCCCCAAAATCGGGTGTGACAGAAGCGTGAGCCGTGAAACGTGAGACTCGCATAGTAAAATCATCACGTTTCACACTTCAAGTTTCACGTCTCTGGGATAACTATGTCTCTGGGCATTAGCCATTTCAGAGAAGAAAGGAGGTGCAACGCGGCAACAAAAAGACGTAGCCTAAGTTCTGTGGACGTTTTTAAATTTACATCAGACATTTGAAAAAGGAGAATATCGAATGAGTAAGCTAGTACGTTTGTTAATCGTAGCGACGATGCTGTTGGGGTCTGTCGGCATCACGCCGGTGGCAATGGCTGCTGCGCCCACCGCGCCGCTGGCGCCGGACGCCGCCATTACGGTCACCATCCTGCACACCAACGACTTCCATGCGCGGGTGGACGAGTACAACCGCAACGGCGCACGGTGCAAAGCAGAGGATGCCACCAGTGGGATGTGCATTGGCGGGTATCCCCGCCTGCATACGATGGTAGACGCGATCCGCGCAGAAGAGGAAAATGTGCTGTTGTTGGACGCAGGCGATCAGTTCCAGGGCACGTTGTTCTACAATCTCTTCAAGGCCGACGTCATCACCGATACGATGAACGCGATGGGCTACGATGCGATGACCGTCGGCAACCACGAGTTCGACAACGGCCCGGCGGAACTGGCGCGCTTGATTGACGGCGCGGACTTCCCAATAGTCAGCTCTAACCTGGATGTGAGCGGAGAACCGCTGCTGACTGGCAAAATTGCCCCACACGCGATCATCACGCGCAGCGGCGAGCCAATCGGTATCGTCGGTGTCACGACGGAGGAGACAGAGAACATCTCCAGCCCTGGGGCTAACGTCGTCTTCAACGATCCGGTCACCAGCCTGCAAGCGGCCGTGGACGCGCTTGAAGCGCAGGGTGTGGACAAGGTCATCGCCCTGACACACGTAGGGTACGAAGAAGACCTGGCGCTGGCCGCCGCCGTCTCTGGCGTGGATGTAATCATCGGCGGGCACAGCCATACCTTCATCTACACCCCCACCGTGCCGCTCAAATTCCAACCGCCAGAGTACCCACAATACGATCCCCTGGCGCCGGCCGGCCCTTACCCCACCGTTGTCAACAGCCTGGATTCCGAACCGGTGCTTGTGGTGACCGCCTTCAACTGGGGGACGTTCTTGGGCCGCCTCGATGTCAGCTTCGATGACGCCGGTCTCGTCACCGAGTACAACGGCAACCCGATTTACGTCAGCGCCGAGGTCACCAAGTCGGCCACGATGGAAACTATCCTCGACAAATACCGACCGGCCATCCAGACGTTGATCACCACGCAGGTCGGAACCACTACGGTGGACCTGCCGATCTCGGTCGCCGGCGCGCGTATCTGCCGCCTGGGAGAATGTCTCATAGGCAACCTGGTGGCCGACGCCATGCTCTGGGAAGCCAACCAGGCCAACCCCGGGGCCGGCTATCAGATCGCCTTCCAGAACGGCGGCGGCGTGCGCGCCCCGATTATGGCCGGCGAGATCACGATGGGCGACGTGTTGGAGACGCTGCCCTTTGGCAACGCTATCGCCACCTTTGAGTTGACCGGCACGCACGTGATCGCCGCGTTGGAAAACGGCCTCAGCCGTTATCCGAGCGAGAACGGCGGGTTCGCCCAGGTTTCCGGCCTCCGCTATTACTTCGACCCCGTCAAGGCGGTCGGCTCCCGCGTCACGCAGGCAGAAGTTTGGAATGGCACAGCGTATGTCCCGCTCGATCCCAATGCCGTGTACAAAGTCGTGACCAATGACTTTATGCGCAAGGGCGGCGATGGCTACACCATGTTCCGCGACTACGCCATCAACCCCTACGACTTTGGCCCCGCGTTGGACGAGGCGTTATCCGGTTACATCAAAGAATTCTCCCCCATCACGCCCGCATTGGAAGGGCGCATCACCGCCCACCCCAAGGCCGACAAGGTCATCACCCTCCTGCACACCAACGACACGCACGGCAGTTGGGCCGCCGACACCTACGGCGGCGGTATGGCGCGCATCGCCACGCTGATCAAGCAGCAACGCGCGATCAACCCCAATGCTATCCTGTTGGATGCGGGCGACACCTTCCAGGGCAACGCCTTCGCCTACTTCTTCAAGGATCGCCCCGATAATCCCATTGCAGGGGGCATGAATTTGTTGGGATACAAAGCCATGACCCTTGGCAACCACGAGTTCAACTTCGGCCCCTCGACGTTTATCACCATGTTGAAGCAGGTCAACTTCCCGCTGTTGGGAAGCGCCAACCTGGATGACGACGGCAGCTACGGGCTGGATCAGATTGACCTGCGCGACTACATCACCATGACCGTGGAGGGTCTGGACATCGCCATCTTCGGCCTGACGAACCCGCGCGTGTACCGCTATGAGTTGCCCACCAACATTCCCGGTCTCACCTTCCATCCGGCGACTGAGACCGCGCAATCGTTGGTGCCCACGCTGCGCGCCAACGAAGACCCCGACCTGTTGATCGGCCTCACCCACGTCGGCTACGAGCCTTACGGCGGCGAAGTAGACAGCGACAAGCTCATCGCTGAGGGCGTCCCCGGCATTGATGTGATCATCGGCGGGCACAGCCACACGCGGATCAACCCGGCGGTCATCATCAGCTCCACTGTCAACCCCACCGGCACGCTGGTGGCGCAGAGCTACCGCTATGCCGGCAACCTCGGCGTCATTAACATCGGGTTCACAGGCAACGAAACCGACGGCTACGAGATCGCCTGGCGCACCGGCTACCTCATCCCCACCAGCAGCAGCACCGCCGCCGACGCTGATCTGCAAGCCTACCTTGACCCGTTCCTGGCGGAGATTGACGCCTACAACGCCACCCCCATCGGCTACACCACCGTCCCACTGGATGGGATGATGGCCTACACGGAGGAAACCAACGCCGCCAACTTGCAAGTAGATGCAGCGGTCTGGGCGTTGGACAAAGAAGGGATTGATGTAGACTTCCACCTCTCCGGGGCTATGACGAAGCCAAAATACATCATAGCCGATGGTGCCACTGCCACCGATCCCGTCACGATCACCAAGGGTCACATGTTCGATCTGATGCCCTACGAGAACTCGTTGGTGGCTTTCGAGTTGAACGGCGTGCAGCTCAAGGCGATCCTGGAGCGCGGCTATCGCAACTACTGGTATTACAAATATACGGCGGATCACGGCGGCTACTCCTACTACACCACCTGTATGCTCGACATTAGCGCGGGCGGCATCATCACCTACGCCGATCCGGGTATGTACGAAATGCCCAATGGCGACAACGTCGTCGCGCTGTCCTACGATGGCACAGAAGTCGTCTTTGATGCGGCCCATACGTACCGCGTCTCCACAGTCAACTACATCGCCGCCGGCTCCTGCAACTTCAACAACGACGGCGAGACCATCTGGCCGCTGAACCAGATTGTGGCGGACACGCAGTACTACGTGCGGGATTCCGTCATTGACTACGTAGACGCTCAGACGGCCCCCATCGCGCCGGTTGTCGAAGGTCGCTTGCGGTTCGCCAGCTCCGACCTCTCCAGCTCCACCAAGACCGTGGCCGACGCCGATGGCAGCGGTGAAGCCGCGGCCGGGGAAATCCTGACCTACACCATCACCATTGCCAACACCGGCGATCTGGGCGCAGCGTTCCGCCTCACCGACACCTTGCCCGCGGGTGTGACTTACGTGGCCGACAGCCTGACCGCTGGCGGGTTCCCGCAAGGCTCCGTCGTCACCATCACCGGCGGCGTGTTGACGGCGCACACCGCCAACTTCCCATCCGTGCCTGAGGGCGGGACGCTCTTCGGCGTTCCGGCGATCATCCGGTTCAACGTTCAGGTAAGCGATCCCACCCCAGACGGGGACGAGATCGTCAACCAGATCGAATTGCAGGATCTGTACGAGATGTACGACATCGCGCCGGCGAACATTCCGCTCGTCAGCGAGGATCACTACATCTTCCTCCCCCTGGTCCTGCGCGGCTTCGGCCAGTAACCAGAGCAGGTTCATAAGCAAGACGGTAGGCAGGGGCGACCCTGTCTACCGTCTTTTTCAGGTCATCTTACCTTACTGGCAAGAGGCGCTCTATGAATATCCTGCACCAAGACGACCATACGTTGATTTTACGTCCCGGCGATTTCTGGCTCCTTCTCCTGGCCGGACTCGTTTTCGGCGGCATCGGGCTTCTGCTGGTGGGCATGATGGGGACCGAAAGTCGTCTGGCGTGCGAGCGCGCGCCGCGCGCCGCCATCGCCTGCCGGTTGACGCGCACCTTGCTGGGACTGGAACTGGACAAAGAACCGTTGAACGACCTGCAAGGAGCGCGCCTGCATGTCAGCCACCGCAGCAAGCGCGACACTTACCGCGTCATCCTGATCACCGCCGCGGGCGAGCGCAACTTCACGCCTTACGGTTCTTCCGGGTACAACACGCACAACCGCATCGTGACGGACATCAACACCTTTATGAAATCCCCCAACCTGTCCCAGCTAAACGTGTCCCAGGGCGGCGTAAAGGATATGTGGATCGGCGCGATCTTCTTCTTGGTTGGCGGCGGGACGTTCATTGGCTGCATCCAGATGTATTTCACGACCTGGACGTTTGACCGCATCCAGGGACTCGTCACCCACCGCCGCGAAACCCTGCTTGGCGTCAAAGTCGCCGAATACCCCCTGCGCGACCTCACCGGCGCGCAAATCGGTTGGTCACGCAGCAGCAAAGGCGGCACCACCTACCGCGTCGAACTGACCACCCGCGACGGCGATCCCATCCCTATGACTCGCATGTACAGCAGCGGAAAATCCGGCAAAGAACGCGCCGCACAAGTGATCGGCGCGTTCTTGCAGCAATGAATTCACTCCCTCTCTTTAAAAACTAAACGGTAGACAGAGTATCCCCTGTCTACCGTCTACCGTCTACCGTCTACCGATTCCCCCGCGCCAATCCCTTCCCCACGAGGTACGCATAACTCCGCTCCACTGCCGTCCACATCGAACCGGTGCAGCGGTCAATCTCCACGATGGCCCACTCCGTGTGCAGCTTCCCGGCCTCGAAGATGGCCCCGAAATCCATCACACCGTCGCCCACTGCCGTCATCGGCTCAGTCTTGACGCACGGCCCGTCCTTGATGTGCAGCAGCGGCGCGCGCGCCCCAAACTTCCGCACCACGTCCGCCGGATTCACGCCCGCCGTATTGACCCAATACGTGTCAATCTCGAAGAAGATATCCGGCGACAGCAGTTCCAGCATCACTTCGTAGACGTAGCGCCCTTCCACCTGAAGGTATTCCCACCAGTGGTTGTGGATGCCAAAGGTCAGCCCGGCGGCGCGCGCCACGGCGTTGGCCTCGTTGAACAGCTCGCACGTCGCCTTGATCTTGTCGAGCGTCTCGAAGTCGCCCGGTCCCTTGCCGGAAATGAGGCGCGGGCAGCCAATGGCCGCCATCGCATCCAGAACCTCGTTCTGCTGATCGCCCAGCGGCAGCGCGGTGTGCGCGCTCGGTACGACCAGGCCCAGCTCCTTGTAGAGCTTGCCCGCCGCTTCCGCCGTCGAACCGGGGAAACCCGCCGGCTCCACCCCCACATACCCCATCGCCGCCACCTTGCGGACGACGGCCTCATATCCCTCAACCTGCGCGTACTCGCGCACTGAATACAGTTGCAATCCAATGGGTGCTGCCATAATCTCTCCTTAAAAGTATGATAAAGCGATAAAGCGAGCAAGCGATAAGGCGATAAAGCGAGCAAGCGATAAAGCGATTCGCTCATTCGCTTTTTCGCTCATTCGCTTTATCGCTCATTCGCTTTTTCGCTCATTCGCTTTTTCGCTCATTCGCTTTATCGCTTTTTCGCTCATTCGCTCACTCTAAAACAATCTCCCGCCCCTCTTCTGCCGAGCGATAGCAGGCGTCAATGATGCGGGCGCGGGCCAGGCCCTCTTGCCCCACGCAGCCCTGCCAATCGCCGCGGCGGAGCATCGCCACGAAGTCGCGCAGGATCGCCAGGTGGCCTTCGCCCTTGGCCGGATATGGATGGATGTCCACCGGCGTCCCCGCCACGTCCACGAAGACGGTGAGCGTGTTGTCGGGCACGTAGTTGATGACCTTGATTTCCGCGCCGCCCTCCGTACCGTAGAGCGTCACGCCGTATTCGTCGTTGTTGGCGCGGTAGGTGGCCCAACTGGTCTCCAACAGCAGCGAAGCGTGATTCTCCATGCGGACGAACGCGCTCGCCAGGTCCTCGACCTCGTAGCCGCCGCCGGTTAAATTTTTGTGCGTTCCGCCGCCGCCGAGGCCGCGCGGGCCGAGTTCGGCGTAGACCGCGCCGCTGACCGACTTGGCGCGCGGTTCGCCCATCAAGAAGAGCGCCATGTCGAGCATGTGAACGCCCAGGTCAATCAGCGGGCCGCCGCCGGCCATCGCCTTCTGCGTGAACCAGGTCCCCATGCCGGGGATACCGTTCCGCCGCAGCCACCAGGCCTTGGCGTGATAGATGCGCCCCAGCCGGCCCTCGTCAATCATCGCCTTGAGCGCGAGCACGTCGCCGCGCTGCCGGTGGTTAAACGTGACCTGCAACGCGCGTCCGGTGCGCTGCGCCGTCGCCACCATCGCCTCCGCGTCGGCCAACGAACTGGCGAGCGGCTTCTCGCAGAGAACGTGCTTGCCGCTCTCCATCGCCGCGATCGCAATCGGCGCGTGCAGCGAGTTCGGCGTGCAGACGTTGACGATGTCCAGGTCGTCGCGGGCAACCAACGGCTCGTAGGTTTCGTAGAGGTGGGGGATACCGTTGGCCTCGCCAAATTCCTTCAGCCGGTCAGGATTCATATCCGCCAGCGCCACAATCTCGACGCCGGGAATCTGTTGGTACGCGCGCAAGTGATGCCGCCCAATCCCCAGGCCGACAATCCCCACGCGCAATGTGTCTTGAGTCGTTGTCATAATGTTAATCTCCCCTTCAACAAAATTCGGAGGACGTATTCCGTAGTGCGTATTCCGTAAAACATACGCACTACGCACTACGGAATACGCCCGACTTCCACCCTGCCGGAATTACTCGATGACGATCTTCTCCAGCGGCTCCGGGTGATGCGGCGCCTGCACCATGTCGCGGAAATTGACGACGTTGACCGGCGCGCACCAGCGGACGGCGTTGGTGATGACCTGCTGCACTTCCTTCTGGTAATAGATGGGGAACGTCTCGTGGCCCGGCTGGAAGTAGAAGATTTTGCCACGCCCGCGATGCCAGCAGCACCCGCTGCGGAAGACCTCGCCGCCCTGGAACCAACTGAGGAAGACCAGTTCGTCCGGCTGCGGGATGTCGAAAAACTCGCCGTACATCTCCGTGTGCGGAATCTCGAAGTATTCGCCCAATCCCTCGACGATGGGATGGCCCGGCGCCACCACCCACAGGCGGTGGCGCTCCCCCATCTCGCGCCACTTGAGCGAGCAGTTAGTGCCCATCATGCGGCGGAAAATCTTGGAGAAATGGCCGGAGTGCAGCACAATCAACCCCATCCCATTGAGGACGCGCTGCTGCACCTTGTCCACGATCTCATCCTTGACCTCGTGGTGCGCCATGTGCCCCCACCAGATCAGCACGTCGGTGTTAGCCAACACCGCGTCGGTCAGCCCGTGCTCCGGCTCATCGAGCGTGGCCGTACCGACTTCGTACCCGGCGGCGCTCAAGAACTTGGCAATGACAACATGCATCCCATCGGGATAGACTTCCTGGACGGCCTTGTGGCTCTTTTCGTGCCGAAATTCGTTCCAAACGGTGACTTTGATACCCATAGCAAACTCCTTTGTGTGGTGAAATTAGCGTGTCGGCCTTGCGCAGTTTTCATGTAGAACTTACACAAGGGGTCTCTTTTTTCACCGTAGAGGCCGCTGAAGACACCGAGACATGATAAAGTCGCTGCGATCTCTGCGTGCTCTGCGGTAAAAGTCCAGCCGGTTGCGTAAGTTCTGTCATAAAAGCGGCGTTTCTCACTATAGCACAGTTTGAGGCCCTGGTATAGGCCATTCTTACTTCATCCCTCAGTAAAACGTCAATTCTATCCTCGCAGTAAACCGGCAAAATGATGATAAAATGAAACTGATTATGTTCTGAGGACCCTATGAACTACGCACGAGGACGCTAACACAATGGAACCAGTCCCTATCCCCAACGCTTACTGGGTGAAGCCGGGCCTGCTACTGGCCGGCCCGTACCCCGACATGTGCGCGGACCCGGAAGGAATGAACGCATTGGAACGCCTGCTCGCCGCCGGCATCCGCTGTTTTGTGGACTTAACCGCCGCCGGGGATGCGCGCCCGTATGCTCGCCGCCTGCCGCCCTCGGTGGGCTACCTCCATCTGCCCATTCCCGACTTTGGCACGCCGGCCCCGGTGGAGATGATGGAGATTCTCGATGCGCTAGATCACGCCATCCAAACGCAGCCGCCGGTGTACGTCCACTGCCTGGCGGGCCTGGGACGCACCGGCATGGTGGTTGGCTGTTACCTCGCCCGTCATGGGATAAGTGGGACGCGCGCGCTGGCGCGCTTGCAGCGTCTACGCCGCCACACCCCCAAGGCTTGCTTCCCTTCCCCCGAAACGCCAGCACAAACGGCGCTGGTGCGGGAGTGGCGGGTAGGAGAATGATTCGCAGGACGTAAAACGTAAAACGTGAAACGTAAGGCTTTTACAATAAGATCATCACGTTTTACGTTTTATGATCTACACCGTTCCCAACGACTTGCGCCACGCCAGAATATCGCGGAACGTCTCGGTCAGCGGGCGCGGCGTATACCCTAACTCTTTTTGCGCTTTTGCGTAGCTGAAGTTGCAGTTGTCCTGCACAGTGCGCAACGAGTAGCGCGTAAACTTCGGGATGCTGTGCGTCATCCGGTAAAACGATTCCGTGAAGGTGGCAAAGCCTTCCGCCAGCCACATCGGCACCGTGATATGTGGGCTGTGGATACCGACAAACTCCTGCACCATCTGCTTGATCTGCGGAACTTCAATGCGGTTGCCGGAAAGAATGTAGACCTCGCCGGTGCGTCCCTTGGCGGCGGCCAACATCAGACCCTGCGCCACGTCGCGCACATCCACGAAGTCATACGCGCCTTTCACCAGCAGGTGCAGCTTCTTCTTGGCGAAGTTCAGGATCACATTGCCCATTTCCGACCCCAGGTAGTCGTGTGGGCCGATGATGCCGGTGGGACAGGCGACCACCGCGTCCAACCCCTCCTCCACCACCTCCAACAGCGCCCGCGTGCCGTCGGCCTTCGTCTCGTCGTAAACGCCCACCGGATGCTCGTCCACAAACGGCACGCACTCGTCAATCGTCACGCCGTGCGGTACGCGCTCGAAGGCGTGAATCGAGCTGACGTGGACCATTCGCCGCACTCCGGCCCGCAGCGCGGCCCGCGCCGTGTTGCGCACCCCCTCCACGTTGACCTTGCGCATCAGCGTCTCCGCGCCCGGCACGATGGAGATGACGCCGGCCAGGTGATAAACGGTATCGGCGCCCGCCAGCGCGCGCTCCAGCGAGGCCGGATCCAACACGTTGCCCGTCACCCGCTCCACGTCCAGCCCCGCCAACGAGCGGCAATCGTCGTTGGGCAGCACCACTGCCCGCACCCGCTCGCCCGCCGCCGTCAACTCCCGAATCAACACATTCCCCACATGACCCGTCGCTCCCGTTACCACAATCATTCTGACCTCCGCTTTAACCCATTGAATAAGACTTGGATGCTGTTCTCGGCTACCTGCCCCCAATCCGCCCCATGGGGATCAAGCAATCCCTGAAACAGCAACCCACTTGCCAGCGATAGCACCACCTGCGCGCCGGCTTCTGAAGCCACCAGCGCAAAATCTCCTTCGTCAATGCCGCGTTGAATAAGTCCGACAATAAAGCGCTGATAATGACGATACGTGGCAAGGGTGGCCTGCTGCACAGTGGGGTCGCGGCTGGCCTGGGTCCAAAATTCCAGAATGAGGGAGGCGCGGGCGGGATGGGCTTGAAACGATTGCTGCGCGGCGTGCATCATCGCCACCAGCAAGTCGGCGACCGGCTGGGTGGGATTCACTGCTGCGCTCAAAGCCGACTCCAAATCACTGAGCCAGCTTTGCAACAACGCCATAAACACGGCCTGCTTGCTCTCAAAGTGATAATAAAACGCCCCTTTGCTGATCCCAGCGCTCGCGCACAGTTCCGCCACGCCGGTGGCGTCGTAGCCGCGCGCGGCAAAACATTGCTCGGCGGCCTGCAAGATCGCGACGCGCGTTTCCTCACTGCGTTGTTGTTGAGTCATAATGTCTTCGTTAAAAAACCGACCGGTTGGTATGTTATGATTATATCCGAATTATAACAAAAGTCAACAGAAATAACGCAAACAGCCTCCTTGGAAGTGGCTTTGGTAGTATAATCACGGCAAAACATGCGTTTGCATCCAGGCTTACGAGCCAAAGGAGACACTATGAACCTGCAATTCAATGATACCATCCCGCCCCTACCCCGCGCGGAGGTTATCAAAGCTGTGGAACGCCGCAATCCCGCCCGTATCCCCCTGGTGCGGGCCAAATGGTGGGGCGAGGGCCTTTGGGAGCAATATGGTGAGCGACTCAATGCTTTCGACCGTTACCCGGAGGATGTGGTGCAGTTGTGGATCGAACCGCTGGACTACGACCAAATGGGTCTTTCGTGGGAGATCGATCGCGAGGGGGCGCATGATGCGCGCATTGTGCTGGATGACTGGGGCAAGCTGGAGGAGTTCATCGCCAGGATGCCCGACCCGGCGACCGATCCGCAGATCGCCTCTCTGGCGACGCAAGCGGAGCAGGCGCACGCGCAGGATCGCTATGTGCTGTTCTCGTTCTGGCGGCTGTTTTTCGAGCGGCCGTGGAGCATCCGGGGAATGACGGCCCTGCTGATGGACTACTACACCGCCCCCGCCGAAATCCACCGCCTGCACGACGCGCTTTGCACGCTGTACTGCGGCTACATCGAGCAGGCTGTCCGTGTGCTGAAACCCGACGGCTTCTGGACGAGCGATGATCTGGGCCACCAGACGCAGCCCTTCATGCGCCCGCGCACCTTCCGCGAATTCCTTAAGCCCTACTACGTCCGCATCGGCGAGACGCTGCGCCGCCACGGCCTGCACTGGTGGCTCCACTCCTGCGGGAACAACACGCCCCTGCTGCCCGATTTGATCGAGGCGGGCGTGGACGTGTTCCACCCAGTGCAGAAGCACACAATGGACGAGGTCGCCGTTGCCCGCGAGTTTGGCGACCGGCTCACATTCCTGGCGGGCATGGACGTGCAGCACGTCCTCCAAGAGCAGCCGCCCGATGCGGTGCGCGCCGAAGTGCGCTTCCTGATCGACACTTTCGACCGCCCCGACGGCGGGATGTGCCTCGCCGCCGGCAACGGCATCGTATCAGGGACGCCCATCGAGAACATCGAGGCGTTTCTGGACGAGGCCGTGCGCTATGGGACGGCGCACCGGCAGCAATTTTAGGCAGCTCGCTACGCCATCATAAAACGTAAAACGTGAAACGTAATGCTTTCATAGTAAAGGCATGACTCCCCTGAAAAAAGAGGAAGTTTCACGCAAAGGCGCAAAGATTTTTAAGATTGGACGAAATTTTATAACGCAAACTACGGTTTTTAATAAAGAATATGAAGATTGATCTGCCTTTCCCTTAGCGTCTTTGCGCCTTTGCGTGAGATAGTTAGTTTCTTCAGTGGAGTCAGGCATTACATTTCACGTTTTACGTCTCGCGTTTTACGGCTGATGCCGGATGCTGAACGCCTCTGGTAAAATCACGTACCCATCCTCCGCCCCGGTCGCCGGGAGTCGTTCTCCCGTTTCCGGGCGATACCACCCCACGGCGAGGTGATAGTCGCCTGCCGGTAAATTCCACAGCCGCAACTCCGCGCTGTCGTGGATGCGCTGCCCGGCTTGCCAGCCACTCGTGGGACACGCCCAGGCGCACGGGATGGCGTCGTATTGCGCCGCCAACGCCCCGTCCGCGTCCAACAGATGGACGAACAACTTGTAATCGCTGCCGGGCGCGCGCACAACATCCCACTCCAAATCCAGCTTGAGAGACGCGCCTTCCGTGCGCCAGCGATAGCCTGCCAGCGTGATGGCATCAGCAAACGTCACACCGGAGACAGACTGGGTGTAACGCGCGCCGTCCGCCGCAACGAGCCAATGCTCCGGCGAACGATAGGACGCTCCCGCACAAGTGAGACTCCACTGATAATCGCCCGGCGGGACGTCCACCGGCGCGGTGAGTTCCTGCACCGCCAGATCGCCGGTCTTGAGTCCTGACGCTCCCCACTCCACGGCGGCGGAGTACACCGGTGGGGTTGCTGCCTCCGCCAGAGCCAACATGCAAGCCGGAAGCGCGTCCAAATCACGCCGGGCTTGGGCTACCATTTGAAAGCGCCACGCGCCCTCAGCGTCAAGCTGCACATCAAAGCGGGCCAGGGACAGATCATTGGAGAGAACTACAGGGAAATCGTCGTAAGTCACAGCCAGCGGCGCGGTGAGATCGTAGACGGCCAGCGTCTCATCCTCGTAGACGGGCGCCAGCGGCAAGACACGCCGGAAGTGGGCGTCCAAGTCCGCATCCACATAGGGCTTGTGGACAAGAACGTAGCGCACACCGAGGTCGGCCAGTTCCCGGAGCGCCGCGCCCACGTCCGCCGGCGGAATGGGCTGCGCGGCAATCGCGTCGCCGGGCAAGAGCACCGGCTTCCCCTTGAGATTGCCCTGGTACAACGCGCGGATCAGCGAATTGGACGTGATCAGCGTGTACAATTCCGGCGTGTACCGCGAAACGTGCCCTTCCACCGTCGGCTTGCCGTGCAACGTCTGGTAGTACAACCACAACTTGGCCTCGTTGTAACCCATCGGGTAATCCAGCACCGCGTAATTCTCCCCGTCCGCTGCCATCTGCGCGTAGAAGGGAGAGTCCGGCAGCAATTCCCACCGCAGCAGCGGCAGACACAGATACTCCGTCAGCAACAGCAGGCCGATGGGGATCAGCCACCAACGTCGCCGCAAGCGCGCCGCGCCATACCCCGCCAGCGCCGCCAACGAAAACACCGCCAGCGTATTCAACCGGTCAGGGGAGCGCAATGTAGAGATGGGGAACACGTCATCGAGCCAGCCATAGGGCAGCCGGATCGCCTGATAGAGCACGCCGTTGACACGCAGCGCGCTCCCCGCCGCCAGCAGCATCCACAAAATCAACGTGAGCAGCCAGAAAATGCGCTCCTCAACGGATTGAACGGATTTCAACGGAAAAATCCGTTTCCATCCGTTAAATCCGTTGAGGAAAAATGCCAGAAACAACGCCGTATATCCCAGGTACGGCATGTACGCCCGGTTGGCGACGAACCGCTCGTAAATGGGCTGAACCCGGTCGCCCCACAGGGGATGATAAGTGGGCGGAACAAAGTAGGCCAGCAGATCGGTCTGGTGACTCGTGCTTTCGTCGAAGCCTTCAGTCCAGCCGCTTTCCCAGGCGCGGGCAATGGGGATGAGCAGCGGCGCACTCAACAGCCCGGCGACTACTGCCACCACCATCAATCGCTTGCCCAGTTCCAGCCAGCGGGCCGGCGAGCGCGGCGGACGCACCAGCAACCACACCACGTATCCCGTCGTCCATAGCGCCAGCATCACCGCGAGTTGCAGGCCGGTCCACAACGTCAGCGCGGCAAAGACGCCGCCAGCTAATACATATCCCCATTTCCTCAACGGATTGAACAGATTAAAACGGATTTTCCCGTTAGAATCCGTTAAATCCGTTGAGGAAATTTGGAGCGCGCGACGCAACATCAAGGCGTACCAGGGCCACCAGTGGATGAAGCCGAGGTGTGCGTGCGCCAGGGCCTGGGTGAGGTGATACGGCGCGAAGGTGAAGACGAAGCCCGCGACGAGCGCGCCCGCCGGGTTGCGCGTCAGATCGTAAGCCAACCAGAACATCCCCACCGCGCCGACCCACATCCCAAAGAGCCACACCAGATTGGCGGCGGCCACCGGTCCCACCACAGACCGCAGGGGCAGCGCCAGGAGGGAACTGAGGAATGAGTTAGAATGGGCCGCCAGACTCGCGCCCTGGGGGAAAAAGGCGTAAGGGGTGAACAACACAGGTTGGCCGGTAGAGAGGGACTTTGCCAGCCACCAATCGTTCCAATAGAAAATCCAATTGTCCACATCGTTGCCAATGAGGCGGGTGGACAAGGTAAACGAGGCCGGCAAAGTCATCAGCCACACCAACAGCCCAAAACACAAGCCCACCGCGCCATAATGACGCCACGTCAGTCGCATGTTCATCACGGCGCATTATCGCACGGCTGAACTGCGCGTCAACTTGTCATTCATGGCGCTCTTGGGTATAGTACGTGAAACGTCAAACGTCAAATGTCAAACGTCGAACATAATTTGACGGTTGACGGTTGACGTTTGACGCTTGAAATTCCAAATCTTGTGTTAGGAAAATTATGATGCGCTTACGCAAATTTGGCTGGCTGCTGTTACTCGTCGTGGCGAGCATCGCCTACTGGCTGCTCCCCATTCGCGGGCAGGTGATGATCGCGCCTGGGGATGTGACGGACTGGCCCTGGCCGCGCCTCCGCCTGAAGCCAACGGCACCGCAGCCCGGCGACCGGGTGGAAGTGGTGCTCACCGACATGACGCCGTGGACGTTCGTGACGCTGACGGTGGACGGCGTTCCGGCCCAGGCGCAGGGACAGGCTGTTCGCAGCGGCGTTGTCTGGACGTGGCGCTGGACATACACCGCGCCCGCCGCGCCCGCCGAGGTGATCTTCTACCACGACTGCCACACCGGGTGCGTGGAGCGGGGCCGCTTCGCGCTGGGCGATCCGACGCCATCCCCCCGCCCGGAAACCACGCCGACGAAGCTCGGCCTGGTGATGCCCAGTCTCACCCGCGACTGGCACGGGCGCAGCGGATGGGCCGTCGAAATCACCTACGCCCGCCGCGCCGAGGAACCCTATTGGGGCGTGGACGATCTGGCGACACGGGTCGCGGCGCATCACGCGCAGGGGTTGCGCGTCTTGGTGCGCGTGGACTACGACCAGGAGCAGAGCCTTCCGCCGACAGACGATTACGTCGCGCTGACCGAGTACCTGGAATATCTGCGCCGCCTGTCGCGCGACGCGCGCCTGCGCGAAGTCTACGGATACGTGCTGGGCACCGACTACAACACGGCGGAGGCAAACGGGTTGGCGGCAGGAAGGCCGGTCACGCCGGAGTGGTATGCCCGCCTCTGCAACGGCTACGGTGAGGACGTCAGCCACAGCGACAACGCCGTGCAAATCGTGCGGGCCGAAAATCCGCGTGTCCGCGTCATCGTCGGCCCGTTGCAGCCGTGGAGCGCCGATCAGGATGGCGCGCTGCCCTACACCATCAACCAGCCCTGGCTCAACGCCATGAACACCCTCGTCGCGCGGCTGGACGAAGCAGCGCGCGCCAAAGCCGCCGCCGGCATCCCCCTGCTCGCGCCCGACGGCTTCGACGTGCAGGCGCCGGGAGCGCCGGACGCGCCGGAAATGGCGGGCGTGCTCCGCGCCGACGAGCCGTCCGCCGACCTGCGCCGCGCGGCGTGGGGCGGCGCGCGGGCGGGCTTCGGCGTCTATCGGGACTGGTTGGACATCATCAACGCTTACTCCAGCACGCGTGGACTGCCGGTCTACATCATTTCCACCAACACCTACGACCGGGCGGCGAACATCCCGCCGGCGCAGAATTACCCCAAAGGCTGGCTCACTACGGCGATGAAGATGGTGAACGCCGAACCGCAAATCGTGGCGCTATGCTGGTTCCTCGACGATTTCCCGCACGGCGACCAGTGGGATTGGTTCAGCCTGACGCAGCGCCCCGGCCGGCTGGTGGATGCGGCGGAAGAGTTGGAGGCGTTGTTACAGATGGGGAATTAACATAAATTGTTTTGGGGCGTGCGAAGCGCGCCCCAAAACACGCAAAGAAGAATCAACCACTTTTCACAGCAATGCCGTAGCCTGCCGCCAACTCCACAAAGGCCGTCATTTCGGCTTTGGTGGGCGTGGGCAGGTCTTTGGCCTTGTACTCCAGTCCCAGGCTGCGGTATTTGTCGCCGGCGAGACGGTGAAAGGGAAGTAGATCAAGGCTTGGCGGGGGCGCGGAACTGCCGCTTTTTTTCCGCAAATCGGCGAGGTCGCGGATGTACGCAGCGATGGCGCCGATTTCCTCCGGCGTGGCGTTCACCGTCGGCACGACGGGGGTGCGGAACACCACAGGCTTGTCGGTCGCCATCAGCCGCCGATGATTGTCGAGGATGCGCTCGTTGGGGACGCCGGTGACTTCCCGGTGTTTGGCCGAATCCATGTGTTTGATGTCGGTCATCACGAAGTCGGTCACTGCGAGCAACTTCTCCAGCCGTTCCCAGGCGTAATTGGCGTCGGTCTCGATGGCCGTGTGAACGCCCTCGGCTTTGCTGCGCGCCAGGATTTCGTAAGAGAAGTCCAATTGCAGCGCGGGTTCTCCGCCGGAGAGCGTCACGCCGCCGCCGGACGTGGCGTAGAAGGGGCGGTCGGCCAAGACTTCGGCCAGCACATCCTCCATCGTCATCGTTTTGCCGGTGAAGACGAGCGCCTCGGCATAGCACGTTTCCGCGCACTTGCCGCAGGCCACGCACTTGTCGCGGTCGTACAGCTTCACGCCGTCCACCATCCTATGCGCGCCCTGCGGACACACGCTCAGGCACGCCCCACAGCCAATGCACTTAGATGGAAACTCTTGGATTTCCGATTTGGGCGACCACGTCTCCGGGTTGTGACACCAGAAGCAGCGCAGATTGCACCCCTTGAGAAAGACGGTCGTGCGGATGCCGGGGCCATCGTGAATAGAAAAACGTTGGATGTTGGTGACAATACCTTGCATGACGCTCTACCCCTCCGCAATGATCCGATCCACCACCAACTGCCGGAATTCCGGCGAGAGGCTGGCGAAGTAGGCGCTGAAGCCGGTGACGCGCACCACCAGATCGGGATATTTGGACGGGTCTTTGTGGGCTTCGAGGACTTGTTCGGCGTCCATGATGTTCAGGTTGATCTGCGTCCCCCCCATCTCGAAGTGTGTCTTGATCAGGTTGGCGACGTGTTCGATGCCGCCCACGTCTTTGCCCAGAGCCGGGTCGAGTTCCAACTGCATCGGCGCGGTGTTGCCGTAGCCGGGTTGGACGGATGCAATGGCCACCGCCATCGCCGTCGGCGCACCATCCTTGCGGAAGCCGGGGTCGGGGTTGGAGCCGTGGGCGATGGGAGCGCCGGCGTGGCGTCCGTTCGGCGTCGCGCCCACACCTTTACCCATCGGGATAGTGTTGGCCCACGAGAAGAGGCCCGGCAGCATCACAAATCCGGCAGGCGTCGGCGCTTCCTTGACCACATCCGTGAAGACCTGCGCGGCACGCACCGCCCAATCGTCGGCCAGCGCGCCGCCCGTCCCGTAGCGGGGGATGCTGCGCATCATCAGCCGGGCGCGTTCGCCATCGGGGCCGGCCCAATCAGTTTCAATGTAGCGGGCGATTTCGTCCCAGGTCAGCCGCCCCTCCTGCTCGATGCGCTGCTCCAACGCGGCAAACGAATCCGCCACCGTCGCCAGCGCCGCGCCGTCGAGACACAGGTTGTAAAATTCCACGCCGCCGTGCGAGGCGTCCAGTCCGCGCTCGATGGGGCCGTAGCAAAGCAAATCCATCACCAGTTCGGGGAAAACCTTGTACATGTACGCCGTGTGGAAGTCCAGGCTCTCCGCAATGGCGCGCACACCCGTTTGCAAATGGTGGATGTACAAGTCCCACAGTCTAGCCACGCTTCTCCCCTCTCCTGGCAGGAGAGGGGCCGGGGGTGAGGTTTGGGATAAGGTCATCTCTTTCCACGCGACCTCGAAGACGGCGGCAAAGTTGATCTTGACGCAGTCGTTGAGCGTGTACTCCCGGCCCGGAATCGCCGACCAATGGCAGCCGGAGTAGGCGCGCTCATAGCCCCAGCCGACGGCATAACCGTTGCGGGCGTACCCTTCGGCAGTCTGATCCACGCCGAGAAACTTGGGGACGCCCTTCTTGTCCTCAAACATAATCTCAACACCCCGGCGCAGTAATCCAGGGTCCACGTTGCAGCCCACCGCCACACCGACATTGACGGGAATTTGAAGCTGATGTGCGGCTTCCAGCACCAGGTACGAGACGCGGTTGGTCACATCGCGTCCCGCCGCGTCCGGCCCGCCGACTTGCAGGTAGGCCGTATCGCGCAGGAGCAGGCAGGCAATGTGGAAGGTCGCTTCCTCGTCGGTCAGCGTCCCGGCGGCGACTTCGCGTTCGTAGTAAGGGGTGAGCAGCACATCCAGGCGGCCCATCGAGCCGCTGCCGTTGTACATCCGCGCCGCCACCTGGAACCACAACATCCACTGGCACGCCTCACGGAAGGTGCGCGGCGGTTCGGCGACGAGCCAGTCATTCATCTCGGCTATCTCAAGCAGATTTTGGCGCAGGACCGGGTCGTTCTCGGCTTCCGCCCTCTCGCGGGCGGCGTCAACGTGATGGCGAATCCAGGCCTGCATCCCCAGAACGATGTCCTCCAACCCAGCGTAGAAATCCGCCATTTCCTCACGCGTGACCGGGGCGAAGCGCGCATCCTCCGGCGCAGGAACCGTGGCGAGATTTATCTCCCGATAACGTCGAATGTTGGTTAGGATGCCGCCCCACCCCAAATCCAGGCCGATCTGCAAATCCTGGCAGAAGTGCTGCGTCGCGCCGATGCCGGGATGAAGTTGATACTTCCGGTGCAATTCCGCCAGATCGGGACGCAGCGCGCTGACGGCGAAATCGGGGTTCCAGCCGGGCTTGCGGTACGAGGAGAAGTTGACCATATAACCGCCCGCGAGCGAGCTACTGGGGTCAATATAGGTCGGATGCGCCTCCAACAGCGCACGGTAGTTCGCGCCGACTGCTTTCGGGCCGAAGAAGCCACCGCTTGGATGGCTCGCCGCCGGCTCGTAGCCCGCAATGAGGCAGTCGGTAATCGGCATACCGGACGTACTCATCGCCTGTGTGATCTTGCGACGGTCAGGCGGCGGCAACACCAACGCCCAATCGTCGTGATCCATCGAACCGATGAGTGCCTGTTTTTCCTGCGTCTGGCGCAATTTTTCGGCGCGCAAGGTTTCAAGGCGCGTTTGATATGTAAAAGTTTCCAACGCTTGAATTGCAGACATTGGTCAAACCTCCTGGCAACGATATTACGAGATATTATACAACTTTATCGCTGAAATGACTTGTCGAATGAAATGTGACGACGGTTTTTTGGGGACCCAGATTCACGCAGATTCACGCAGATTTTTTTATAGAACACGGACAAACACGGATAACACGGAACAGATTTTAGAAAAATCCGTGTTCTTCCGTGTTTTTCCGCGTTCCGTTTTTACAACTTCACTGTCTGGTTGACCGCTACTTTATCCGCCAGCCAGTCTTCGTTCAATTCGATGCCCAGGCCGGGTTTATCGGGCAGGGTGACGCAGCCATCGGCTTCCACCAGGATCGGCTCGCAGATGAGGGCTTGCAGGGTGGCGGGAGTAAGCACCGGCGGATCGCAGGGGTATTCCACCCAGGGGCAGTTGGACGCTGCCGCCATCGGGGGCAGGGTCGCCGCTAGATGCAGCGCCGTGGTCGCCGAGCCGAGGACGTGCGGAATGACCAGTCGCTCAAAATAGTCCGCAAAGGCCGCGACGTGCCGCAAACCGGTGATGCCGATGTTGCCGGTGAGCGAGACGTCGGGCTGGACGATGTCATACGCGCCGGCCAGGATATGCGGCTTGAAATCGTAGACGGTGGGCGAATGTTCCCCACCCGCGACAAACATCGTCACCGAGGCAGCAATCTCCGCCAACCCCTCCACGTCTTTGCGAGGCAGCGGCTCTTCCAGGTAATACAGGCCGAGCGCGTCCAATTCCTGCGCCATCGCCAACGCAGTGGCCCGCGACCAGAAAGCGTAACCTTCGGAAACGTTGTTCTGGTTGGCGTCCACGAGGAGCGCCACGCGGTCGCCCAGCGCGTCATGCACCGCCTGGATCACGGCCAAATCGTCCCAGGGATTTCGCCGGTGCATCCGCAATTTGACTGCCTTGAATCCGGCGGCGATGATTTCCTCGATCTGCTCGATCTGGCGTTCCGGCTCCAGCAGACGGCTGACCGCCGCGTAGACCGGCGTCCGGTTGCGCCCTGCGCCCATCAGCTTGTAGAGCGGCAGCCCGGCAGCCTTGCCGACGATGTCCCACAGCGCAATTTCCAATCCCGCCGCGCCCTTCCCCGCATTCTCGGAGCGCGCGCCGCTCATGTGCCGCTGCCAGAATCCACCGACCTGGAAGGGGTCTACCCCCAGCGCCAACGCCGCCGGATTGCCGCCGGTGTACGGGCCAATCCCAACAATACCTTCGTCGGTGTAGACCTTGTAGAAAGCAAAATCGAGCGACGTAAAAGGCTTACCGCTTGGCTCCCACCACGCCGGCGCCCACGGCTCCGGCAGCGGAATGGGTGTTTGACTGCGACATAGTTCGACTTGGATGACTTTCATAGGGGTGTCTCCTTCTCAGAAAACAAACCACGAATCTACACTAATCTTCACGAATGGGAACGTTAAATTCGTGGAGATTCGTGGAAATTCGTGGTAAAAATTTCTACTGATTCCCGCTCATATGCGCTAGAATATACTGACACTCTTCCCCATCCAGTTCGGCCACCGGATCGGGGGTCTGGAAGATGAGGGTGGGAAGCGCGCCCTGCTTGAGCGTGGCGTCAATCATCACCCGGCGGTTCGCGCCCTGCCCGTAGCTGTAGCCGATGCCGCGTGTCAGCCCCTTGAAGAGCAGCTCGTTGACCGGCGTGGTGCAATCCAGCACCCACGAGACATCCTTGCCGTCCGTCGCCTGGACGTGGGCAAAGTTATATAGGTGGAACTGGACAACCGACAGAAATTGCGTGGAAATCTCGTCCCGCGCCTCGCCAGAGACGCAGAAACCGGGGGCCAGTTCCGCCAACTCGTGGATCAGCTTGAGCGAGCCTTGCGGATACGTGAGATTTTCCAGCACGGCGTTGTCGCTGTTGTGAATCCACTGCGACACGTCCACGAAAATGCTGTCCAGTCCCACCTCACGGATCAAGTCGGCGACCTGCCGCGTCAGTTGCCGCCGCCATGGCGACCACGCCAGGTGGACGTTCACCAGGATGTTCCAGTCCTTATGCGCGGGCATCAGCGAGTAGCTCTGCGGCGGACCGAAGGCGCCCCACCCTTCCACCGGCAGCCAGCTCCACCCCTCCCATCGCAGCGCCATCGGCTCGCGGGTGCAGAAGTCGCGCGCGGCAAAAAACAGCGGATGGTCGGGACTCATCTGGCAAGTGTTGGTGTGCAGCACAACATGGAAGCCCATCGCTCGCGCCTTTGCCACAAAGTCACGCCCGGTGTCGCTGAGCACATAGGTCGGATAGTCCTGGTCATAGACATAGGGGCGCCAGTGCGGCAGATGCAGGAACACGCGACGCGGCTCCACCCGTCGGGCGAGCGCATCAAGCAAGTCCAGGTTGGTGGAGCACCACGAGACGGCCAGTTGGAGGTCGTCCAGCCAATCGGGGCGCAGCTTTGCGGCGGTGTCCAGGCGATAGGCGGCCCAGTACCAGTCGCGGTAGCGCAGCAGGGGCGTCGTCCAGTCACCCCGGTACGCCGAAATCCGCCAAGCCAGGTTGCCGACGCAGCGATTCATCTCCAGCGGGCCGCGCGCCAGGGTGAAGAAGCCCACCGTCTGCGGATTCTTCTCGTGGCCGATGTGGACTTTCTTGAAAATGAAGTCCGTGTCCCACGCCTGGACGGTAAAGCCCGATTCTGCACCGGCAAAGACGAGGAAGCCCGCCTCCCAACTGTTCGGCCACGCCGCGTCCTTGCCCTGCATCTGCGGATGCGTCAGTGGAGCTTTTGCGCCCTGCTGGAACGGGCCGACCACCTCCAAGTCCGCATGGATGCCGGCCACGTTCAGCCCCAACCCTGCCACGCCGCCCTGCATCGTCCACGCCGACGGCTCCAGCAGGATGTCGCCGGTTGCCTCGTCCACACTGACGCGGATCGAGACGTCGCACTCCCAATCGTTCAGCACGATCTCGGCGATGCGGTCGGTGAGCAGGGTGGTGTGTACCTCGCTGGCCAGCTTGTGGACGCCCAGCGGCGCGACGGTGCGGTTTTGGCGCAGCAATTCCAGGCCGAGAACAGCTTCGGCGGGTCCTCGGTCGAGAAATTCTTCGCCGGTAACGGCGTCTTTGAGAGAGATGATGCGGATGCCTTCTATTTCGAGGATGGTGGTGGATGAGGCGATTATTAGGCCTTTTTCGGTTAGGTGAATCATAGGAGGGTCTCGATGAGGTCTTCAGGAACTACGGAAGATTCTTGGCATGATAACATCCCACATCTGCTGTCATATAGGGAAAATTGCACATTTTTCGGAGCTTAATATCAACATTTAAATGCATGAATTCCGTAACCTTAAAATAATAGAGTGCATTCAAGGAGTAATATTTGGGATCTGTACCAACTACAATATAGTATTTCCCCGAACCACCGAAATCTAGTTCGTAGGGTGACTGAGAAATATATTTTAGGCGTTCATCATTCTGGTCCCGAATTTGCAATTGTACTCCATCCACAAATGGACTTGCAAGTTCAATATGTATGTTTTTTCCAATACCCAGGTCAATTTGATAATAATCTTTTAAGTCGTTATGATATCCGTAATAGGATTGCCCCAAATACTCTATTGGACCATTAAACTGTTCAATATCATCATTAGGGCCATACTCTATAAGGTCGTACTCAAGGCGCACATCAACTTGTTCCATATTTGAGGGTTTGCTACAGCCATATTTACTACAAGCTTCAACATAATAACAATAGAAGCGATTTAATTTTGCAGCCCCATCAACAACATGGTACATATTAGTTTGAGTATGGGTTGTGATCACATTTTTACATTCAGGGGCCAATGTTTCTTTTAGATTGTAGTAAGTAGCTACTATACTGCCATTCGCTGTCCAAGTTATAGTAAAGGGATGATTTCCACCCGGATGACCGATCGGTCCAAGTAAAGTTGGTGACTCCGGAATAGGTGGCCAACGGCGTAGAATAATGGGAAGATAAAGAGTGACATATTCCCCTATAACAATCTCATGAGACTTTGAGAAGATTTCTCGATTTTTATCAATTGCAGTCACGACAAGAGAATGCGTGCCAGTTGTGAGCCAGGTGAGGCTTATCGCGTCATCCAAATCCCATTTTTCTGGATGAGTAATCGGTGTACTTCCTACAACCCCGATAGTATTCCATACATAAGTAACGGGTTGTGTTACAGAAATAGTCACTGTCGCAGAAAACCTATAAGTGAAGTAAATTGCGCCTTTATGTGGGCCAGAAATTTTGACACCGGTCGTCGTTGTAAACAAGTATATGGGACTAATCACAGAACTAATTCCATCGGTTGCTGTAATTTGCCAATAGTATCTTCTTCCAAGCTCCAGCGTCGTTGGGCACGTGTAAACTGTAGCCTGAGTACTGGTTATTATCGGCGGGGGATTTTCATCCCCAAAAGCTAGTGTATAAGTCACATCGTCGCCATCGTTATCCCCACCATGCCATCTTAGTACCACATGATTTAGCAACAAATCATCCTCTTTATCTGGCGATGGAGCCTCAATATAGGGAGGGTAATTAATAACCAAGCTATTCACGCTATTACTGCGAGGCGGCGGAGCATAACGCATGTAGACATCATCCATAACTTCAGCAGAGTTAACAATTTTTGTCCCCGATCCTGCGTTGACTTGCACTGTGAAACTAACAATATCGCCGACCCCGACAGGTATTCCTTCTACTATCGCAAAACTGACAACCCGACTTGAAGAAATATAGTAGCCGCCTGCAATATGCTCAATTCCCCCAGACAATTGGTCTAAAAGAGTCACGCCTGTGGCTGGTATAGTTCCAACATTAGTATAGGCCAAAGTATAAGTCAAGATGGCATTCCGAGAGACATTGCCGACGGGCGTGACAATTTTGGAAATTTTCATCACAGGGATTTCTATCGGCGTGGTGACAATATTTGACAACACAGGGAGCTCACCCGCGGCGCTAAGGTGTGCCTGGTTGTAAATAATGGTAATACCATCTGTTACCGTGATCTGTGCTGTAAAAGTTACACTATTGGTAGCATTAGCTGGAATTGTATCAAAAGACCAATGGATAGTATGCGTATCCTCGTCAAAATTGTCGTCATTATGTGCTGGATAGATCAGACCTTGAGACAGGGTGTCTGTGATGACAACTTCATCTGCTGATACATCACCGCTATTGGTATAGGTTAGGGTATAGGTGAGGATAGTACCTGGTCGTATAGGAGAAACATAGGCGACGGATTGGTATAACTGTAGATTAGGCGTCATCACAGTATGAGATATAAGGTTACTTGTCGGCGGTGGCATAAACTCAATATAAACATCTAAATCTGTTCCATCCGTACCAGGTATCCAGTTTGTTCCTCCGCTATTAGAATAAGCCCATGGTCCTATATGCTTGGGAAAGCTATGTGTGTAGCGGGTAGTGGCGTAGCCATCTGCGGTAGGATCAGCACCATTAATAACTAACCAGTAACGTTGAGCCACGGTAAGGCTGATAGGATAACGCAGTTTTATGAATTGATAACTACACAAGGGCATGTCGAAAAGTTCATGGCTAATCAACCTATGACTAGGATCAGGGCGGTTACGCTCGCTGTCATTTTGCCATAGTTCAATTGAAAGCGGGGGGGGGGCTTGTTGAGTAATACAAACCGAAATACCGATACGGGAGAGCAACGGCGCAGTAGCCGTAAAAGATTGCGCGATATATTCAATTCCTTGATTGCCCCCAATTTTAGGCGGCACTTCATAGAAACAGAAAGAGCAATTTAACGCTCCTTGCGATAAGTGGTTGACATAAGTAGCCGGATAGATTTGATCATTAAAAATAAAAGCCGCATTTGTTATAATCTTTTCTAAGGTTATTGGCGCCCTGACAGTAAAACTAACAACACCTGTAGCCCCAACGGCAACTGGACCTATGGGAATATTCAGACTATGTGTCGCTGTGTTGTAGTCCTCACTTGAAACAAGTTGAACATCCGGTGGTAATATATCTCGAATTTTGACTCCTGTAGCCAAAGCGTTACCATAATTTGTATAAGCCAAAGTATAAGTCATAAGTTTCCCGGGTTTCACATTGTACACAGGAACGGCGCTTTTATGAATCGTGAGCACGGGAATATTCAAAGTTATGGCATGACAGCTTGATAGAACAGAGCGCTCGCGCGAGTTGAGGTAAACACAGTTTTCTACCGTAGCTGTTCCGCCTGTAATCCAGGCTGTAAAAGTTACACTATCTGTCGCACTAACCGGAATTGTCTCAATTGTCCAGGTAAGTCTTTGTTGATCATGAATCAGATTTGCATTGGAACTATATTCATAAACCAGGTTAGGGAGGAGTGTATCAGTGATAGTTACATCAGTAGCTGCTACATCACCCCTATTCATATATGTCAACGTGTAAGTCAAAAGATCTCCCAGTTGGATGGGATGCTGGTAGTTTACTGATTGAGTGAGTTGTAACTCCGGCGCCGTCACTGTAAAAACTACCGGATCGGTAATCAATGGTTCAGTGTTATCTTCATTTAAGGTAGAAATTGTGGCGGTATTTACAATGCTTGCATAAGCGGGAACATCATTTTCGATTATGCCCGAAAAACTCACACAATCCGACTCATCCTCATCCACTTCAGAAATTGTAAATTTCACAACACCATCAATGTACAAACCACCAGAAACGTAATGAATATAGTTAGGCACTGCATCGGTAATAACAACATATTCTGCTTTAAGAGTACCACTGTTAGTATAGCAGATGGTGTATGTAATAGCTTCACTTGGTCTATAAGACCCTGAGTATGAGACACTTTTAAGAGTCAGCCCAAAGTCCGGCATAACCTTAACCTCATTGACCGTGGTATTAGATTGCCCAGTGAGAGTTTGATAAGCAAGGTATGCCTTATTCATAATCAATGTTAACTTATCCACATCTTCATTAACTTGAACGCGAAAATTCACTGTTCCAGAATGACCTACAGGAATTGTTGGTATGATCCAGGTTATAACATTGCCATATTCAACTCCATTATCTTGAATATTTATCCAATGAGTGTGTTGGGGCACCGTACTGGTAACCACGACCTGGTTGACCGTAATCTCTCCTGTGTTTGTGTAACGAATGGTATAGCGCAATACACCTCCGGCGGGAATGTACACTCTGGGGGATACGTGAAGACTTAAATCCAACGAAGTGGTATGGCTGTTACTAATTTGCGCTTGAGGAACTTGATCGAAAGCAGAAACTCTTTTAGTAGCTATGGAGGGACTGGTTAATACAATCGGCGTAACAAGCGTGTTTTCTTGCGCGACGGATGGAGTGCTCAACACAATGAAATATATTAATACCCCGAAAAACGTGGCTAAGTACGCCAAGATAGAAGGTAACCCCTTCAGAAATCTAACTCTGTCATATATGGTTTCTGTACTGTGCATTTCGATCTCCTAATCGGGTAAGCTTTGTAAAGATAAGTCAAGGTATGGGTGTCGCCGTAGGTGTTATAAATGTCCCCCCCGAGCCAAACCCTGGGTCAAGATTAAATGTGCCGCTAGCGGATGTGGCAACCACCACACCTTTTTGTACTACTGCAACCGACCAACGCCATTCCTTGTACTTATCAGCAGGCAAATTCACTGACCAACTTGGAGTGTCAAGTAATTCACTGGTAACGACATACCCAGTTTCGACGTGAATGACAGTAACCTGGTATGTCTGACCTGTCAATAATTTCCCTACCCACTGGAACTGGATAGGATTTTGGAGCCATTGCCCTTGTCCTGGTGCCGACAATTGGGGCGTAACGGGAGTTGAAGTTGGCGGTGGCGTAGTTGGAGTAGGTGTCGGGGTAAACGTGAGAGTCGGCGTTGGAGTATGAGTTGGAGTAAGCGTGGGAGTTTTCGTAGGTGTATTAGTTGGCGTATTTATGGTAGGTTTAGGACTGGGAGTAATTGTTGGAGTTTCTGTTGTTGGTGAAGGCGTAATAACGATAGGGAAAGGACTGATAGTTGGTGTAGACGTTTTTGAAGGTGGAGTTATTGTTGCAGACGGTGACGGTGTTGTAGGGATAATGATGGATTGAGTCGCAGTAGGTGTAAGGGGCGGACGAGCACCACAACTGGACCAAATGGGAATCAGTATCGAAAGTATGGCGACGACTAACCCAATCACCACAATTTCCTGGTCATGATATGCAATCCACACGCGAATTTTGGCTTCCCTGATCTTTTTTTGCAATGGATTCTGGAGTTCCGGGTTCAACAGAATGGCGTTTTCCCAATGCCCGATAGCTTTTTGCCATTCTCGATCTTTACGAGCGTCGTCGCCCATGGCTGTGTAGACCTGCGCCAAATCTAGGCGTGATTGTCCGTAGTCTTTTGCATCTTCAGGAACTTCTTTTAGTTGTGACACGGCTTCCTGAAGTGCATCTTTACGCCACAATTCGGTACCTAGCCGGTAACGTGCTTCTCCTTCGGCTTTAGTGTTCGCCCATTCAGTGTGGACATACGTGCCATCTCGCAACGCCCAACTATAGGCGTTGACCAATAGACGATAGGCGACTGGCCACTGATTGTAAGTTTCGGAAATTTTCTCTAATTGGATAATGGCAGCATATTTATTGACATCAAACAAAGATTCGGCCCAGTGATGCCGAGCGCGATCTAATTCTTGTTGAGTACGTCCATTCCTGTGATTAGGTACAACTTCAATGACGCGTTCGAGCCACGAAACAAGTTGTTCGCCTTCAAGGGGAGGATTCTCACGCATACTGTTCCTATAGGCAGCTATAGCGCACAGGTCTGCTATGTCTTCATAATCAGGCTCGGTCTCGTATAGGCGATACAGATGGTGGTAAGCCTCTTCATTCTTACCTTCATCAAGCAAGGTCTTTCCCCGCGCGTAGAGCGCTAATTTACGCAAATCGCTAACTGATTCGCTGTCTGGGCTGTCCTTATAACTGGTGGTTAGCTCTGTGGCTAACCGGAGGATAGTGATCCAATCTTGTTGTTCGCGACATTCAAGCAACAATTGATATTTTTGGGCGAACTGTTGACGTGACTGAGCCATAGATAATTCACCGGCAATATCCACACCCAGGTAATGAGCATCAAGCGCACGGAGTAATTCCAGGTTCTCAATAGCGGCTTTCCAATCTTTCTCCATAAGGCTCAGCATACCCTGAGCACACAATTGTGCGGATCTCAATCTACCGACTGAACCCTCAAGTGACTTAGGCAATTTATCCGGAGCGTACCATTCAAGTAAAGTGCGGCTTTCTTCCAATGCCTCACTGGCTGCATACCAATCGCGCAGTTGGATTTGTGTTTCACTGACGGAGAGTGCTTTCTCAATGCTTTCTGATATTTTCGATCTAATTGTTTCCAGTACATGCTCGATCTGAGTTGCAGATTGGTACCTCTTCTCTGGTTCTCGATACAGACTCTTTTGCAGAATCATCGCTAATTCTTGGGGTATTTTCTTCTGAGTGAAAAAACCAATAGGAAATTCATCTGAGATCGGTTCGTAGGTGATTGGATCGCGGAGGGAGTCGGTGGGGAATTCGCCTGTCAACATTTCAAAAAAAACAATGGCCCAGGAATACAAATCGGATTTAACGTCAATTTTACTACCACTCAACTGTTCAGGTGAGGCATACGCAGAAGTCACCATATTCCAGCCGTTCTTGGTGACAGTACTGGGTTCATTGCTAATGTTCCTGGGGGCATAAGAAATACTAAAATCGGCTATTTTTGCCTGGATACTGCCCTCAGGTTGAGAAAACAAGAAAATATTGCCAGGTTTGATGTCACGATGAATAATACTATTGCGATGAATAGCCTGAAGTCCCTGGCATACCAACAATGCAATGTCGAGAGCTTCAGCCGGCTTAAGCTTGTTGCTAGGATGACTTCTTAGATATTCAGTCAATGTTCCAATATTGGCATATTCCGTGACAATATAACGTTCTTTTCCGGCAGTTTGGCTATCATAAAGGGCTAACACTGAAGGGTGGTGAATTTGCCGCAATAAGATAACTTCGCGTTGGAAACGTTGTTCTGCATCTGTATCAGCCATTTTGCCCGGTTCTAGGCGTTTGATAATGACTTTTTGACTGGGGGGTTGTAGCTCATTTGCCAGATAGACTTCACTCCTTTCTGTTCTGGCAAGCATACTAACAATTTCATATTTATCGCCTATGTGCTGTCCTTCAACCCAATCTGTGGGCTTCTGTTGCCGTTGATGTTGCGCGGTCGTCTGTCTACTATGGCGCTCCATCTCCCTTTCAACCTGCCTTAAAGCGGTTGTCCAATGCTCTAGTAAGGACACATCTTGCGTTTGCTCGATCAATTGCCGATAAATCTGGGCGGCCCGTTCCCATTCTCCAGATCTCTCAAAAGCTGCCGCATCTCTTTCCTGGGACGCATATTGTGTGTGCCGTATACGTTTCTTGGTCTCTTCAATTTTTTGAGTATTCCCAGTACGCTCGTAAGCAGCCAAAGCAATATCGAATTCTTCAAGTTCAAGGGCAACATCGCCACGGCGTATCCAGATGGCAACTTTGAGGGCTTGCGCTTCAGGTTCATCGGGAGACAGTTCAAGTATCCATTTACTGGTCGCTAAAGCTTCTTCCTCCTTACCCTGTTCCTCGAGTGTTCTGGCAAAGGTAAGCAGCGCGCGGATAAGTAATGATTTTGTAGCCTCTGGATTGAATTTATATGCTCCCTCTAATACAGTAACGGCCTGCTCCGTATTTCCAGTTAACAGCAGAACTTCCCCCAATCGTAAAGTTACTGGAACATATCCCGGAGCATTGTCTGCAATATGACGAAGTAGATCAACAGCTTGTTGCGTGGGCTTCTCCTGGTGAGCATAAAGCTGTTGGTAAGCGTTGAAAGCAATCTCAGGCTGGCTTTGTTCCACGGCCCTCTTCAGCTTTCGGAGCCATATCGCTTCACGGAGGTCCTGAGCCTGCTTTTCGCTGGGCGAGATTTGGAGTGTTTGTTCGCATATTTTGAGCGCTTCATCTTCTTGTCCAGCCTGGTCCTGGCTTTTCGCATAGATAACCAATGCACGTGCTAACGGTAGACGCGCCTCGTCATGATCAAGTTCATACGCCTGTTCAAACGCTTTGACGGCTTCTCTTATTTGCTGTTGTTGTAGAAGAGCTTCGCCCAGATCAAGTTGCGCACGAAGATGCGTTGGATAAGTATTTAGGGCATCGTGAAAGTAACCGACAGCTTTCTCCCATTGCCGCCGATTAAAGAATTCTCGCCCAACCTGATAGAGCTGTTCTGCTACTGGCTCGATACGATCAAGTTCCTCTTTAACCTCTGCCAATGCGCGACGACTACTCACCCATCGCCGGAAGAGTTCGACAGCAAAACGATATTCACGTTGGTTAACCTTTTCTAAGACACGGCGTTGGATTAAATATTTGGGCGCAATCTCTATTTCACGGCTTCGCAACCGCGCAGCATAAGTTGCTAAGATTTTTACAACTTGATCCTCAGTAATAATTTGCCCTTCTGTTTTGGTAATTTCCGCCAGAGCAGCGGAATAAATCTTCTCTGCAGGACTCAAGCCATTCCAAATCCAGATGAGAGCATTGTCGCCAGTCTGCAAAGCATCGTTGACAGTGTCATCAACGGTTTGTTCCTCTATCAATGGTACAGAAGCTGTTCCTTTTCGATAGGCGCGCTCCCATAGGCGTTGACATAGAAGCTGAGTTAAGTACGGGTGACTGTTGGTAAGAGCTAAAATACGGGCAACCGCTCCATCAGTGAAATGTAATGTCTGATTCACCTCTGCCTGTCGAATGAGTGATTCAGCTTCTTCACGATTCAGAATCCACACTTCTCGCACTAGCGAGGTTTTAAAAGTCGCCATAAAGTCACGAGAAAGATCATCAGCCTGCCGTCCTACGACAAAGACGAAAGCAGGTCGCGGATCCTCGCCCATTACTTTTCTTAGGAATGGGAAGAGTTCTTTGGCTGCGGCCGTTTCCAGGGTTTCCGTTTTGGCTATTTGCTCCAAAACGTCGAATTCATCAAGTAAAAATACCAGACGGCGGTTATCGCCGAGAGTGTTGTAGAGTTGGGGAAGAAATGTGCGCTGGAAATAATGTCCTCGATGATCAAACAGGGTTGATTTAGGAGAAGCCATTTGCATCTGCAATGCGACTGTATCGGCCAAGTCAGCCAGGACAGAGCCCAATGGACTTGTCGTTTGATCGTGCAGGTCGAAATAGACCGGTACAAACGTATCCATCGGAAGCGTTCGCTGTAATTGCATAAGCAAAGATGTTTTGCCGATACGCCGTTGTCCATAGAGAACCAGCGCGTTGGTGGAGGGATTGCGCAGTTCGTGAGCGACCCAATCCAAAACATCCTGGCGCCCGAAAAATCCTTGTACATTGCGTAAGGGATTGCCGGCTATATAAGGGTTAGTAGGTTCAACCATGGTTTCTCCATTGGCAATTATCATCTTGTTTATTTGACAACCACAATTTTTGTGTTTATTTCTTCTCTAGTCACACTGATGAGTGCATTCCAGTGTTCCGGCGCAAGAATACACTGATAACGTTTTGTCTCGAGCCACCTTTCAAATCCCGATACAGATATAGCTTGAGTTATCAATGCATCTCGCAGCCACCAGGCGAGGGATTCTATTCCGATGCGCCACCAATTTTCTTGGAATGATAATGCCTGCGCCTCTTGATTAACCCTTTCTGCCAGACCTACAGCAGCGAGGTTTTGCAATTCAACACTCAGGGCATTAAGGTCAAGTTCATTATGGAGTAAGCTGTACTTAAGCGTATCAGCCGCAAAGTGGGCTATAGCTAGAAGGATGAGGGTCGTGCGAGCTTCATCACTCCAGATATCCCACATATCTTCAAAATGGAAGGCAACACGGCTGTAAAATTGTTGTGCCGCATTATTATACCGATCTTGCTCCTGGGATTCATACATGGCGGCCGCCATCGCTTGAACCAAGAATGGAGTATAACCAGCAAAGCGAAGAATAGCCTCTTGCTCCTCATACGAAAATGCAGACCTGGCGCGGTCGAATAACATGCTGACAGTCGTTTTGTCAAAGGAATTTAAACGCAATTGAATGATGTTATTAAAAAAAGGCGAACCAGCCTTTAAGATGCTTTCACCTCGCTCGTTCATTGCTGCAACCGAGAGGCGACTGGCAAGAACAAAAGCTAGGCCCCCCGTTGTGGTAACCAGTGATCGGAGAAGTCCAAAGAAAGTGGGATCTTGGAAATTCGGGTGTATTAACAACCGTTCAAATTCATCGAGCAAGAGAACCAGACATTGGTTTTGCTGCCCCATAAAAGCAAAAAGGGAGCGCAAAGCACGGCGTTTATTGTTGTTTTGTAATATGCGCCCGATGCGTTCGTTCCAAGAGCGACATTCTGGAGCTTCGAGTAATACCTCCAAAACTTCGTTCCAGAAGGTTTCAGGGGTATATTCATTTCCGATATCGTGCATATCCATGTAAGTCACGATATACTTGTTGGCATTGCCGCCTAAATACTGACGTTGCACATCCCCATCAGCGATTCTGAGGAGCAAGGAGGTTTTTCCAATATGAGGCTCACCGACAATCGCCGTGGACTCACCATTGCGCAGTCGGTTAAACACGGTTCTCAATTCACTTTCTCGATCCAGAAACTCTTTTCCTACAACCGGTCGGCCATAAATGAAAGGATTAGGATCTTCATAAACATGTAGCGGTGGCTGTTGTTGTAGTTCATTAGCCAGTTGGTACAACTGTTGCTTGCAGGCATCGCCAACATCAGTTCGGTCGGCCATAACATACAACAACAAAGCCAGGGCATTCTCACTTGATGAAGAGTATCGGTCTTTTAAGTAATCAACCGTGATATGCACAAGCTCATTTGGACTACTGGCATGAGGGATCTCGAAACGCCACGAACTGATACGAGTGTCCGAAAAAAGTGCTCTGAAGACTCTATCATTTTCAACAGGTGCACATAAGAGAAGCGTGCGATATAATCTGTCATAGAGGGCCGGTGAGATACTGCTATCACCGACTTCTTCATTCTTCGTTGGAACTATTTCTGGTGATACACTAAAACTGCGTAAATACTTAGGCAGCTCAAATTTATAGATTCCATCTTCAATATTTCGGTAATTCACTACATCCTTGGTCCAAAAACCACCCTGTCGGTCACTGTACATTCGCAAATGGATTACACCTCTTCCCGAACCGAGATCAAGCTGTACAAAGTTGTAGGCATTAGGATACTCTCGGCTTTCATAACACGCGCCGGCAGCAATGGTCATCGTCTTTGTATCAGGCGTTTGTTCAAAACTCAAACCGGTCTGATGTAAATGCCCATGTAACACAAAATCACATTTTCCACACAACAATGCTTCTACATCGTTTCGGTCAAAATCCTGAAGCCAATCAAAAGGATGATGCATTATGGCAATGCAAAGATCTGCGGTTTCTACAACGTCAAGAGCTGCGCGAACCTGTTGCTCCCCAAGAACCAAACGATGACGATCTTCATCCGAGGCAGCTAACCACGACGAATTTAATCCTAAGACAACAATATTTAAATTGGTTATAGGGATTCGTTGTGTATAAAAGTAGTGTGTGTTATCAAATGAGGGGCATTCTTTGCCAAAGTATTTGTTAACAAACTCCTGATAATGATGAAATCGCCGAAACATTGAACCTCGGTCTTCTTTATGACTAAGAAGGTCATGAACTGCATCACGGCTGTTGAGGAGACTAGCCACCTTTGCTGTCAATGGAGAAATAGCATTGCGATCTACATCATGGTTGCCAGGAACAAGAAACAAACGCTCTTTGGGAAGGTTCGTTGTTTTGAGAAGATCATCCAGAAACTTTGTGGCTAGATTGTATTCTTCAGGACGGCTAGAAAAGGCAATATCACCGGAGATCACAATAAAATCAGGTTGTAGGCTATCATTCCGAACCCGTTGAGCAATATCTTCCAATAGGGTTTTAAGGACAATATTGCGATCGTAGGTTTGAGAACTGCGAAAATGCAAATCTGAAAGATGCAACCAGGTAATAGTAGACATAGGGGTCCTCCTCAATGCTCTCGACAAGATGCGCTGACCGCGCACACTTAGACATGTGCGTTGAAGGACACATCCCTATATTCCATGATAGTTTGTTATACTAAAAAAACATAATAAATACTTTGTAGAAAACCACCTGAGGCTATCATAACAAAGTAGTACAGCATAAAAAGGGTGTATCCCATCCCTAATTTTAATTTAATTGATACCAATAGTCAAGCAAAATATCGAATACATCAAAATACATCATTTTTAAATCAAACCCACTTCTTACCATCTCTCACCCCAATTGCCTACCTCCCCCATCCATGCTATGATCCCCCACATACCTTACCCAGACCCATACCAAAAACCTTATGAACCCTAAACCCAGTAAATACGAATGGAACGCCCACAGCATCCAGGCTTTACGCCGCCACATGGGACTCTCGCAGCAGGAGTTGGCCGCCGAATTGGGCATCCGCCAGCAGACGGTCAGTGAGTGGGAGACAGACCGCTACCGACCGCGCGGCGGGATGATCACGCTACTAACATTGGTGGCGGAGCGCGTCAGTTTTCTCCACCAGGACGCGGCCGCGCCGGAGTCCCCCGCCAACTGGTCGGAACAGCCCATCACGCGGTTGGCGCTCAAACCGCGCGCGACAACGGCCCTGCAACAGGTCGGCCTGCACACCATCGGAGAGGTGGTCGCGCGCTGGCGAGAGAACCGGCAAGGGTTGCTGGACATCCCTGACTTCGGCGAGCGTTCGCTGCAAGACCTGGAACAGAAATTGCGCGATCTGGGGCTGATTTACTGACGCTTGACAGGAACACGTTTCCGTGTAAAATATCCCTATCCATTTGTCAGGAAGTTTGTTTTTTCCTTCACTACACGTTAACGTGTACCCACCAAAGGAGGTCACGCATGGGCACTTACGGGTTGAAAGGCATTATCGAGGCCTGGGACATGGACAAACTCACCACCGAGCAGGCCATCGGGCAAATCCTTCTGCTGCTGACAGACTTGCACGAGCGGATCACCGCATTGGAAAAAGAGGCGCGCGCCAAAACCAAACTTAAATCCACCCCACCCCCACCCGCCGCGCCGCCGCCACAAATCGCAGCATAAAACCAGAAGTGAAGCGTAAAACGTGAAACGTGATGATCTGATAATGAAAGCCTCACGTTTCACGTTTTACGTTTCAGAACGCCATTGGACAAAATCCCAAACCCACCTATCTTATAGGGAACTCTGCTTCAGGAGGCCCTATGACAATACACTCATCCGCCGATCACGCCGCTCCGCCGCCGCGCCTTTCACGCAGCACTAAGATTTTCTACGGCGTGGGCGACACGGCCTTCAGTTTTACCTCGACGCTGCTCGGCGCGTACTTCGCCATCTTCCTCACCGACGTGGTGGGACTCGCGCCGGGCGCGGCGGCGGCCGCCATCTTCCTCGGACGCAGTTGGGATTACCTCAACGATCCGTTCATCGGCCACCTCTCCGACCGGACGCGGACGCGCTGGGGACGCCGCCGCCCCTTCCTGCTGTTCGGCGCGCTTCCCTACGCGCTGGCTTTCCTGCTGCTCTGGTGGAGGCCGCCCTGGGAAGGGACGCTGCCCCTGGCGATTTACTACGCGCTGGCCTACATCCTCTATGACACAGCAGCCACCTTCGTCTACATGCCCTACTTCGCCCTCACGCCAGAGTTGACGCCGGACTACGACGAGCGCACCACGCTGACCTCCTACCGGATGTTCTTCTCCATCGTCGGCAGCCTCATCGTGTTCACCGTGCCGCTCGCCATTGTGGGAGCGTTCACGCCGGACAACGCGCCGCGTGTGCTGACGATGGGTGTCATCTTCGGCGCAATGTCGGCCGGCGCCCTGCTCCTCACCTTCTTCGGCGTCCGCGAGCGCGCCGACTTTATGGAGCAGGCGCAGCCGACGTTGCGCGAGTCCTTACAAGCCGTGCGCAGCAACCGGCCTTTCCACTTCGGCGTGGGGATTTACCTCTGCACCTGGATCGTGGTGGGGATCGTTCAGGCGGTGCTGCTCTACTTCATCAAATACGTGATGCAGCGCGAGGCGCAGAGCGACCTCATTATGGGGATGATTTTCGTGACGGCCATTATCGCGCTGCCGTTTTGGGAATGGCTGGCGCGACGCAAGAGCAAGACGTGGGCCTACATCGCCGGGATCGCATTTTGGGCGCTCATGCAGATGGTGTTGATCACGGTCAACGCCGCCACGCCGCTGCCCATCATCTACTTCCTGTGCGTGATGGCCGGGATCGGGGTGAGTGCGGCGCACGTTCTGCCCTGGGCCTTGATTCCCGATGCCGTGGAATGGGGCGAATGGCAGACGGGCGAGCGGCACGAGGGGATGTATTACAGTCTGATCACTCTTTCCGAAAAAATCGCCTCGTCCGTCGCCATCCCGCTGGCGCTGCTGCTGTTGGATGGGATGGGCTACATCCCCAACGCCGCGCAACAGCCACCGGCCGCCCTCTGGGGCATCCGTCTGACCATCGGCCCGATCCCCGCCGTGCTGCTGTGTGTGGGCATCGCGCTGGCGTACAAATACCCGCTGACCCGCGAGCGTTACGCGCAACTGGTGCAGGATTTGGAAGCGCGCCGCGCAAAGACGGACTGAGGACTAACGACTAAAAGACTGAGGACTATCCATGACTATCGAAATTCGCCCCTTACAGACCCGAAAAGATTATCGCGCGTTCCTCACTTTCCCGTGGCGCATTTATCGCGGCGACCCACAGTGGGTGCCGCCGCTGCTGCCGGAACGTAAGCAGATCATCGTCAAACGGCGCGGGCCGTTCTTCGAGCGCGGCACGGTGGAATTCTTTATGGCGTGGCGGGATGGGCAACCCGTCGGCACGATTTGTGTGGCCGAAGACCCACCCCTCAACGCTCACGGCGCCCATGAATGTGTATTTGGCTTTTTCGAGTGCGTCCAGGATTACGCGGTTGCGGAGGCGCTGTTCAATCACACCGCGACGTGGGCGGGACAGCGCGGCCTGAACACCTTGCTCGGCCCCTTCAACCTGGACTACGAGGACGGCTACGGCCTGCTCACGTCCGGGCGCGACCGCCCGCCGGCGCTGCTCTGCGGGCACACACCGCCATACTATGTGGATTTTGTAAAACGGTACGGCTTCGTGGAAGCGCGCGGGGCCAACGTGGCCTTCGCCTGCGATCTGAACGTCAACAACGCCCCCTTGCAACGGCTCCACCGCCTCGCGGAGCGCGTCCGGCAGCGGGGCGAAATCACCGTCCGCAGCGCCAACGCTGCGCAATGGGAGACCGAGGTAGATCACGTCCACGAGCTGCTGAACACGGCGCTTACGCACCTCGGCGACTTCATCCCCTGGGAACGGGAGAGCGTCGCCGCCCTCGTCGCCCCATTTCGCAAGAACGCCGACCTTGACCTGGTGCTCTTCGCCGAAGTCGCGGGCGACAATGCCGGGTTCTTCGCGGCGGTGCCCAACTTCAACGAGGCGCTGATCCACGCTAACGGCCTGCGCTACCCGTGGGATTACCTCCGGGCGGGACTGGCGCTGCGCCGGAAGCCCCAATGCCTGGCGGTCAAGAGTCTGCTGGTAAAGCCGCAGTACTGGAAGACTGGCGTCGCTGCGCTGCTCTTCGACGAGATGGCGCAGCGCGGATGGGCCAAAGGCTACACCTGGGCCGACCTCTCGCTCACCTCGGCAGACAACCCCGACACGCCCGTGCTGGCCGAGCGGCTGGGCGGGAAGGTGTACAAGACGTATCAGATATACCGGAAGGAGTTAGGAGTAGCGATTTAGGAGTGAGGGAACGAGGATCAGCGGATCAGCGGATCGGCGGATCGGCGGATCAGCGAATTACGAATTACGAATTACGTTACGAATTACGAATTACGAATTACGCAATACGGATTACGATAGGCCGGGGACACCGTTGATTGTGCCGAGGGCGATGAAACGCAAGGTGCTCATCACGCCGATGACGGCGAGGGCGAAGACTAGGCCCCAAACGAGGGGGAGCCAGGCCGCGCGCCAGCCGGTGAAGGCGCGGTCGCGGCCCAGAAGCATCACAAAGATCATCGCGCCGAGCGTGACGAACATCGTCAGCACCCCCAACGCGCTGTAGAGTGATACCGGGTAGAGCAACCAGGGTTCCAGCGTGAGGATGAGCGCAGCCAATGCGACTTCGATGCCAACCAGCAGCGCCAGTTCACGCCACGAGCGCAGCACGCGAGAATCGTCGCCGTCGGCCCAGAAGGTCTGGTTGAAGGCCGGCGCGAGGATGGCGCTCATCCCCGCTCCCATCAGCACGCCGGTGAGCAGGCGCAGCCACGGCTGCGGCGCGTACCCCAGAATTCCCTCCGGGCGATTCAACAGCATCGTCGTGTACGAGTTGAACCCGTCCAGTCCCCACAGGCCGGCAAACCCCACAAAAACCGCCAGCATTGTCCAGCGCGGGAAGCCCTGCGACCGTCGCCGCCGCCAGAGGCCCCACTGCACCAGCAACCCCGTCAGCGCGCCGGGGAACGTGCCGGAACAGCGCTGGCAGAGCGGCAGTTGATGCTCGTGGATAAAGAAGGAGTGCGAGGCAATGCGGTGGCACACGGCGGCGGCAATCATGTCGGCTTTGGACAAGAGGTCGGCGGGGGTCAAGAGCACAAAGGCAACGCTCCCCACCGTCGCCAGGATCACGCCGGCCCACACCCAAAACGGCGCAAAATCGGCCCGGCGGGCTTCGGAGCAGTGCGGCAAATCCGGTGAGGTATGCATCACGCCGTCCGAAGTTCCAGAGGTAAATAGTCCATCTGGTTGACCGCCACGAGCGACCAGGTGTCGCGCCACTGCGAGTGCGACCACTCCAGTTGGTTCAATGCGGCGTTGAACAGATACAGACTCGGCGTATCCGACCCCAACGCAATGCGCAACATCGTGCCGATGCTGCCGCCGTGCGCGATCACCAACACCGCGCCCTCACTCCCCAAATGTGCAGTGACGATACGCTGCATCGCTTCCAACACTTGCTCACGGAACCGGCTGTACCCCAGTGACAACGCCGCTGCGGGCGACATATCCCACATCGAAACCGGCGCGGGCGCCCAGCCGTTCTCCCAGTCCTCGAACTCGCACAAGCCCGGTTCCGGCGTCGCCGTCATTCCCAAATAGGACGCAGCGATGTCTGCCGTGCGCCGCGCGCGCTGCAACGGGCTGGCGTAAATCGCATCCAGCCGGCCGTTCTGCGCCAGATATTGCCCCAGGCAATGCGCCTGTGATTCGCCGAGCGGCGTCAGGGGGGCATCCTTGCCCGCGCCTTCGCCTTCCACCTGCCATACGGATTGTCCATGTCGCGCCATTAAGAGTTTCATCAGGGGGATTATAATAGGGGAGGGAAAAGAAGCAAGAAGCAGGAAGCAAGAATCAGCGAAAAAGCGAATCGGCGAATTATGAATTATGAATTACGAATGACTCATTTCCCGAAAGGATTATCTATGGACATCATTGCTGAACTTTTGAAGGTGATTGCGCCCAACGCGGCGCGGGCGAAGCCGGTGGACGTACGCATCGGCGCGCATTGGAGCATTGCGGCATTTGAGGTGGATAGCAGGCTGCGGGCGGGGTTGTCTTCGACGCTGGGCGGCGGGGACGAGCATCATCACGGCGGCGGGTGGCCGGTGCGGGATGCCGGGCGGCTGCTGGATAAGGAGGCGGCGACGCTGGCGACGCTGGCCCGCTCGGAGAGCGCACAGGAGGCGAGCGTGGGCTTCGCGGCGATCAACGCGCTGCTGGATGTGGACGAGGCCGCCTGTGAGGAAATCAACGCCGCCGAGATTCTCGTCGAGCGGGGCGCCGGGCGAAAAGTGGCGGTAGTGGGGCACTTCCCCTTCATCCCGCACCTGCGCACGATTGCCGAGACGCTGTGGGTGCTGGAATTGCATCCGCACGAGGGCGACTTGCCCGCCGACCGCGCCGCCGAGGTGCTGCCCCAAGCCGACGTGGTCGCCATCACGGGGACGTCGTTGCTCAACCACACCTTCGATGGCCTGATTGCGCTGTGTCGCCCCGACGCCTACGTAGTGATGCTCGGCGGAACGACGCCGCTTTCATCAGTGCTCTTCGATGCCGGTGTGAGTGCGATTGCAGGAACGCTCGTGGTAGACCCCGGCCCGGCCATCCTCGCCGTGAGCCAGGGCGCGACGTTCAAGCAGATTCCGGGGAAACGGTTGGTGGTGCTCAGGAGATAGGAGCTAGGAGTTAGGAGTTAGGAGTTGCGCGTTGTCTTGCTCCTCACTCCTCACTCCTCACTCGCAACTCCTCACTCGCAACTCCTCACTCGTGGATGAACGGAACGAAGGCGACGCCGCCCATGTCTACGCGTTCGATGCGGTCGCCGTGTTTGATGAATTTCCACAAAGTCTGGTAGCCGTGCGGCGGACCAACGGGGACGACGAGCCGCCCGCCATCGGCCAGTTGCGCCCAAAGCGGGTCGGGGACCTCGGCAGGGGCCGCCGTGACGAGGATGCCATCGTAGGGGGCAAACTCCGGCCAGCCGGCGTAGCCGTCGTCGAGCTTGCAGTGAACGATGTAGCCCTGCGCTTCCAGACGCGCCCGCGCCGCCTCGTAGAGCGCGGGGATGCGCTCCACCGTGTACACGTCCAGCCCCAGCGCGGCGAGGATGGCAGCCTGGTAGCCGGAGCCGGTGCCCAATTCCAGCACGCGCTCCCCTTCGTCAAGTTCCAGCGCTTCTGTCATCAATGCCACGATGTAAGGCTGCGAGATCGTCTGCCCCTGCCCGATGGGAAGCGGATAGTCGCCGTAAGCGTCGTAACGTTGCATCTCAGGCACGAAGGCGTCGCGGGAAACGCGCGCCAGCGCGTCCAGCACGTGCGCGTCACGCACGCCCCGGCGGCGGATGAGTGCGACCATTTCTTCGTGTGACATGGCAATCCCTTTCGTTGCGCGTTGCACCCCACTCATGAGACGTGAAACGTGAGGTGTGATAGCTTCATGCAGGTGTACTTTCATTATAACGCAGGTTTCTGCCCTATGATCAGGACTTGCGCAACAAGCGGGATTTGTAATTGTTTGGTTTTGTGAATACTGACAGCATCAATATTCACAAAACTAAATGCATACCTAAAAAAGAGGGCCGGGAATCCCGGCCCTCTAAGAGAGTTACCGACGTTAGTGCATCACAAGTGGTAGGAAGATCTTGTAAGTGGACGGCGCCACTGTTACCAGGAGGGTTTCCATGTCCGTGCCACAGCCATTCGCCACGGTGAGCGTCACGGTGTACGTGCCCGCCGCCGCGTAGGTGAAGGTCGGGTTCGTGTCCGTCCCGCCCTGCGTCCCCGCGCCGCCGAAGTTCCAGGTGTAGGTGATGGGCGTGCTGCCGGAGACCGTCGCCGTGAAGTGCAGCGTCTCGCCCAGCATCACCGGGCTGTCGCTCGTCAGGGACGTGATAGCCGCCGCGTGGCATGGCACGGTCAGCGTCACGGGGATGCTGATGGCCGGTTCGTCGGGGTCGTTGCTGGAGATGGTCAGCGTGGTGGTGTAGACGCCAGGGAGCAAGCCGTCCGCATCGAACAGCGCCAGCGCCGTGTCCTCCTCGCCGGGGGGCGTGGTGATCGGCAGGCCGACCACGGTTTCCCAATCCACCGTCAACCAGGGAACATCAGGCGATTCAAGCAGTTGCCAGACGAGATTCACGCCGCCGAGGTTGCTCACCGTGAGGACTTGCGTGGTGGTCATCCCGGTATCCAGGGTTACGGAAAGGGCGAGCGGCGTCACAACAATGTCTTGCGCTGCCAGCACAAAGACTGCCGTGGTGCGCGCAGGCACGGAGAACGCGCCGGTCGCCGGGTTGAAGGTTGCCGTTTTGACCACCGGATCGTAGCCGTTTACCTGCACCGGGTGTAGTTCCAGATCCGCGCCGATGAGCGCCGCCTCGGTGAAGGTCTGCGCCTCATCGTTGGCGTTGAAGAGGACGACGACCAGGCTGTACGGCGAGTCCAGCGCGCCATCTATGTCGGAGAGGCTCATCACGATCAGCCCCGGAATCTGGGCAGGGCCGGTGTTGTGGAAGGCCAGGCGCTGCTGGATTTCAGCCTGCGTTTCCAGGCGGAAGAGCGGTGTGCTCTTGCGGATCGCCAGCATGTCCTGGAGGTGGTGGGCGCTGCTGAGGATGTCGGTGTGGGTGGGCTTGAGGTCGGGGTTGCCGAGCAGCGGGGCCATCACCGGCCAGTTGTCCGACTGCCCGCCGACGGCCGCCGGCGGCAGGCCGACGCCCCAGTTGTTGTCCTGGTAGGTGAAGTCGAGCTTGTTGAACCAGTCGCCGGAGTTGTAGCTGTCGCGGTCGAGCGATTTGGAGCGCAGCAGGTCGCTGCCGGCCTGCATGAAGGGCACGCCCTGCGCCAGGCTGACGATACTCAGGCCGACGTTCTGCGCGCGGACGCGCTCGTCCATCGTCGCGTCATCCGGCAGCTTGTACTGGTTGTTGTCGTAGAGCGTCTGATTATCGTGCTTGGAGATGTAGATAATGTTTTCCTGCGGGTCGGCGGTGTAGCCGGCCGGCGAGCCGTTGTACAGCACCTCGTCGCCGCTGACTTCCGCGCCGGCCGCCCCGATGAAGGTGTAGTCGGCCAGGTTGCCGGCCAACCCTACACGGATGAGGTCGGCAGCGTTGAGCAGGCGATCCAGTTCCGCTGGCGCGCCGCTGTTCCAGGCGTTGGGATCGTAGTAGAGACCGTTGATGAAGCCCTGGTTGCGCCGCATATCCTCGCCACTGTCGAAGGGGCCGCCGCCGCGCACGCCGTCGCGCGCCCGGTCGTTGAACGTGCCGATACCCGTCCCGGCCATGTTCGCCTGCGTTGCGTTGACGCCGCGCGCGTTGTCCTGCACCTCGCCGAAGTTCCAGCCCTCGCCGTACACGTAGATGGCCGAACCATCCACGCCATCTTCCGCCAGGGTCAGGTCATCCAACGCGGCGCGCACGTTGAGCATGTTGGACTTCATGTGGTGGCCCATCAGGTCGAAGCGGAACCCATCCACTTTGTAGTCCCGCGCCCAGATGAGGAGCGTGTCTACCATCAACTTCTCCATCATCGCGTGCTCGCTGGCGGTGTTGGCGCAGCACGTGCTGCTTTCCACCTGCCCGCTGGCGTTGAGGCGATGATAGTAGCCCGGCACGATGCGATCCAGCACGGAATTAGGCGATTGGCCGCTGGCGTTGGTGTGATTGTAGACCACGTCCACCACCACGCGCAGTCCCATCGCATTGAGCGCCTGCACCATCTCGCGGAACTCGACGATGCGGGTTGTGCCGTCGGGGTTCGTGGCGTAGCTGCCTTCCGGCACGCCGTAGTGCAGCGGATCGTAGCCCCAGTTGAAGCCATCGAGGTCGCGGTAAGGCGCGAGGGCCGCTTGCTGCATGGTGGAGCTGGGCGGATAGGTCGCCAGCAGGTCGTAGTCGGCGTCTTGCCAGGTGGACTTGTCCTCATTGATGGTAGCGATGTCCATGATGGGGAGCAGGTGCAGGTGCGTCAGCCCGGCGTCCGCCAGCGCTTGCAAGTGCTGGATGCCATTGGAGCCTGGCATGGTGAACGCCTTGAACGTGCCAGAATACGCGGCGGGAACGCTGGGGTCATTCGCGCTGAAGTCGCGGACGTGCAGCTCGTAGATGACGATGTCTTCCGGCGCGACCAGCTCCGGCTTCGCCAGCGTGTCCCAACCCGCCGGCGCCAGGGCCGGATCGTTCAGGTCAACGATTTGGCTGCGCTTGCTGTTCATCGAAAGGCTGACCGCATAGGGGTCGGTGACGAGGTTGTGGACGATAGCCTGCGCGGCCGGCGCGTAGACGACGACTTCGTAGAGGTAGTATTGGCCCGTCCAGTCCGGCTCGCCGACGAGGCTCCACACGCCAAAGTCGGCGTCGTAGGCCATCGGGTAGGTAACGCTGGTGGTCGTGGTGAGCGCATCGGCGAACAGGTGGAAGATGACGTCCTGCGCGGTGGGCGCCCAGAGGCGCAGCGTGGGCGTCTGGTTGGCGTAGGAGATGCCCAGGTCGCCGGTGTAGGTGTAGAGGTCGTCCAGCACGCCGGGGATTTGCAGGCCGGTGGCGTCCACCAATTCACCCGCGCCGTCGTAAGCGGCAATGGCGAACTGGCTCTTGAGGATGTCTGGCACGAGCGTCAGGTCAGCCGCATCAATCAACAACGTGGGCAAGCCCTCCAGATGCGGGAACTTCGCCGCAATCGCGCCGGTCACGCTTTCGCCCACGGTGAGGGTGATATGGCTGCCGCCGCTTATGCCATCCGCGTCTAACGTCAAACCGGCGTCCGCGTCGTAGTAGAGGAAGAAATCCAGCGCCGTATTGGAAGCGATGCTCCACGCGAGCGTGTCCTCGGCCAGCCAGTAGGCCTGCGCTTTGCTCAGATCGCCGGCGGCGGTGGTTTTCATCCGCGCCATGGGGATGGCGGGGTGATGGTATTGATCCTGGAGACCGGTATCGCCGGCTAACCCCTGTCCCACCCAGATTTCGTAGCCGGTGTTGACTAAATCGAGGGATTGGTCAGGGCCGGGGTCTTTGTCGCCACCGCGATGCAGGATGTAGCCGAAGCTGTTGTGCCCTGTCAGTGGAATCTCGAAGATGACGCCAAAGTCATCCGTTCCCACGGATTTGTAGGGCGTAGCCCAACCGGGGTCGGGAGCGTCGTTCCAGGTATGCACGCCCCAGAAGTCGTTGAAGTCGCTGCTGGCATAGTCGCCGTAGTCGCCGGCGGTGCGGCGATAGTGGATGACGGCGAAGTCCTCAATCGCGCCGCGATGGGCGTTGACGGCGACGTTCCCTTGCTCCAGCCAGATGGCGGGCAGCGCGGTGGGGAGCAAGCTGCGGTCGTTGTCCGTGTCTTTCGTGTCGCCGTTATGGACAATGAAGTTGAGCGCCTTCGTGAAGTCCAGTGACGGGTAAAGCGTGTCGCTGATGATGAAGTACGCGCCAAAATCGTCGTAACCATCGGGCATGTGTGGCGCATTCCAATTGGTCATATTATAACCATCCTGCCACAGATGCAGCCCCCACCCGGCGAAGTCCCCCAGGGTGCGGGTGTAGTGGATGGTGACGTAGCCCTGCGCCTCGGCACGCGAGCCGTAATTCGCCGCGTCGCCTTGCACGATCCAGAGTTCCGGCATCGCGGCAGGATCGAAGTTGCGGTCGTTGGGAGTGTCCTTGTCGTTGCCCCGATGGACGATGTAGTTGACCGGCTGCGTGGTATCCTGCAAGCGGAGCGCTACATACGCGCCGAAGTCGTCCACCCCGGCGAATTTCTTGGGCTGATCCCAGCTTGTGCCCTCATCAGGATGAATCGCGTTGCCCCAGAGGTGCAGGCCCCAGTAGTCACTGGAACTGCTGCTGCTCCAATCGCCGTAATCGCCGGCGGGGCGGTGGTAGTGGATGATGGCGTACTGGTCGCCCGTGACCGGCTCGACGTATTCACCCACCGTCACAGACACGTCAGCGAAAGCGTAGTGCCCGGAAAGGTCGTTGACGATGGCCCGGATGCGCACCGGCGTGCCGAGGGCCAGGTCGCTCACGTCGAAGAAGACGCGATACGGCGCGTTGGTGTCCACGCCGATGACCTCGTATTCCAGCGCGTCGCCCACCATCACCGCAAAGGTGACTTCGGCCAGCCCATCGGCGTCGAGGGTCACGGCGATTTCGGCCAGCCCGTTCTCACCGGCGATTTCGTCGCCGTCGGCCAGCGCGCTGAAGACGATGCCGGGGGCGGCCAGCGTGTCGGTCAGGGCCGCGTCCGCCCGGTAGATGACGAAGCCGAGCGCCGGGACGGTCACGGTGAGTTGCCGGTTGGCGTCGGCGGTCAGCGCCGCCGGGACGGCGACGTTTCCGCCGGTGTAGATGGCGGTGAAGTCCATCTCGGCCTCGAAGGTGGTGAAGACGGCCGTTTGCGCGACTTCGGCGTTGTTGAAGGCCAGGACGTATTCCACCTTCTCGGCGCGGTCAATGCGGGAGAAGGCGTAGACGCCGGCCGCGTCCGCCGCATAACGGTGAATCTGCGCGCCATAGCGCAGCGCGGGATGCGCCTGATACAGCGCGGCGAATTCGCCCAACGTGACGTAGATCGGGTGCGTTTCGTCGAAGTTGTCGTCAACGGGGGTGTCCGTCGTGCCGATCTGGTCGTCGTCCTGATAAGAGGCCACCTGCGAGGCGAACATATCCTGCCGCGCGCCTTCCGTGCCGCCATCGCCGGTGAAGCCCTGCTCGTCGCCGTAGTAGACGACGGGGACGCCGCGCGCGAAGTAGAGCAGGCCGTGCGCCAACGTGTCGCGGGCCAGAAGTTCGGCGTCCGCCGCGCCGGTGTTATTGCTCGCCAGAGAAGCGCCCAGGCGGCCAATCGCGTCGTGGTTGCTGAGGAAGGTGGTGAGCTGGTAAGCGTTGCTGTCCGCGTCCGTGAAGTAGTCGTCATCGGCAAACAGCGATTGGAGGGTGACGGCATTCGCGCCGTTGGCGAAGTTGGTCGCCTGGCCCTGGAAGCGGAAGTCGAGGACGGCGGGGAGCATCCCCTCGCGGGTGTAGCGACTGAGCACGTAGCGGTCGCCGCTGTACACTTCGCCGAAGAAGAAGAAGTCGGGGTTGCCCTGGGTCGCGGCGTAATCCAGGATTTCGGGCGCGAAGGCCTGCCAGAACTCCATGTTGACGTGCTTCACCGTGTCAATGCGGAAGCCATCCACGCCGAAGTCCACCCAGCCCTTATAGATGTCAATCATCCCCTGCTGAACAAACGGCTGCTCGGTGAAGAGGTCGTCCAGGCCGGAGAAATCCCCATAGACGGATTGCTCCGCGTCGTCCCAGTTGGCGATGTTGCCCCGGTTGTGATAGTAGATGGGGTTGTTGAGCCAGGCCGGGCCGCGCAGGTTGGTGGTGGTGACGGGGACGTAGGGGAAGCTGACGGTCGCGCTCAGGGTGGGGAACACGCCATTGAGGTAATCGCGGTCCTCAAACGCCACGCCGCTTGCATCCCGGTAGGGGAAGTCGGTCTTATTGCGGTAGCTATACACGCCGCCCTGATACTCGTTGAGGTCGGCAGTGTGGTTGACGACGATGTCCAGGAAGACCTTTATGCCGCGCGCGTGCGCCGCCGTGATGAAAGCGGTCAACTCCGCATCGCTGCCCAGGTGCGCGTCGGTGGTGGTGAAGTCGCGGATCCAGTAGCCATGATAGCCGGTGTAATTGCCCTGCACCGGGTTGTTGTCGAAAACGGGCGTGACCCAAATCGCCGTGACGCCCATCCCATCCAGATAATCCAGCCCCGCGCTCAGGCCGGCAATGTCGCCGCCGTGATAGTAAGCCACGTTGGTCGGATCGTAGCCGTGGACAGAGCGGTCGCCGGTCAGGCCGCCCTGGTTGTTGGCCGCGCTGCCATCCTGGAAGCGGTCGGTCATCACGAAATAGAAGAGGTCGTCCTGGATGGTGTGCGTCACCGGGGCCTGCGCCAGCGTCGCGCTGCTCTGCACGAGGTGGCTGACGTTGGTAGTGGCCGAGTCCCAGGAGATGATGACGTTGGCGCCGTCTTCGGGCACATTCAAGGTGACGTTGCCGCCGGGGTAACTGGTCGTCCACCCCTCGTCCAGCGCTACCTTGAACTCATAACTTCCCGCCGGGATTTTCAGCGTCTGGAAGCGATAGACGCCGTCGCCGTCCACATCGGTCAGCAGCGTGCGGACGCACTCCGGCTGCCAGTCGCCGGAACACCCCAGCTCGCTCTGGAAACCGCCCGCCGCCACCGCCACGAAGTCATTGACGTCGTCCAACACCGCGTGCGTCTTGTGATCATAGTAGAAGCGCACGGTGGTGGTCATATCCGTGAGGGGAAGGGCGACGTTGTTTGCGGGATAGGCTTCTGTCCACGCCCCATCCAGCGCGATCTTATATTCCCAGGTATAGGGGACGGTGGTGGTGACGATCTCGAACTCGCCGCGCCAAACGCCGTTGCCCATATCCGTGAGCATTGTGTTGGTGCAGGTCGGCGACCAGTCACCCACACAGCCTAGCTCGGATTGCAGATTACCCACCAGCGTGATCGTGTAAGGGCCAACGGTGGCCTGCACCTCGGCGGTGGGGATTTTGGAGACGGAGTCCCAGGTGATGAGGAGCCGGTCGGTAGGATCGTTGATGGCAACGGGAATATTGTCATTGCCGCCGCCGATGCCGTAACTTTCCGTCCAGCCCTGGTCAATGGCGACCTTGAACTCATAGGCGCCGGCCGGGATGCCAGTGGCCTCCAACGTGTAGATACCGTCGTCGTCGAGGTCTTGCAGCCACGAGCGGAGGCAGCCGGGATCCCAGTCGCCACTACAGCCCAGTTCGCTCTGCATGTTGCCGGCCGCCGTAGCGATGATCGCGTTCACATCGTCAATGATCCAGTGGCTCTGGTGGTCGTAGAAGAAGTTAACGGTCATCGCGGTGGTGACAGAGAGGGGAATATTGGCGCCGCCCGCCGCGCCGCCCGCGCCATAGTTCTCATCCCAGCTATTGTTGAGGGCTGCCTTGTACTCATAGCTGCCGGCCGGCAACGACCAGCTTCCCTGCCAGACGGCGTCGTTGGCGTCGTAGGTCAGATGAGCTGCCAGGCAGGCCGGTTCCCAGTCGCCGCCGCCGCCGGGATTGGCGTTTTCCAGGCAGCCCAACTCGGACTGCAAGTTGCCCGCCACCGTGACGCTGTCAGGTTCAGCTTGCGGCGCCATAATGATGGTAGCCGCCAGCCCAGAAGAGGATGCTTGCTTTGGTTGCATAAGAAGCAGAAAACCCGCCACCATCGCCAAAGACAACATACAGATGGTCGCGACCAATGCCAGGGGTGAATTTTTAAATCTTGTAAACATAGTCTCTCCTTTCGGTGCATGAGTGAGGATATGGTTTAAAGGCCGACATATCAAATCTTTCGATAATCACCTCCTAACCCGGATCCGAGGGACGGTTATGATCTTCCTACTTAAATGTAGTAATGTTAGTACAATCTGTCATACCACAAAACTCAATATGACATTCTATCTATCAAAACGCAAGTGTGGATTGTCCAGCGGTGAAAGACTAAAGGACACTCAGGTATCTTAACGAAGTGGGGGAATGAAGATAGACGTAGGGGTGTTTTGCGATTTCGGGCAATGCCCGAAACCGCAAAACAGTTTTTATTGGCAAGTCTCCGGCGCCGGGTATTCCACCAATCCCTCCCAACTAACGGCGTCTACGCCGGACACGGCCCACACTTTCAAGAGGGTTGGCTCGCAGCGTTTGGCCTCAAAAGTGATACGCCCTTCGGGGAGTAAGGTATCCTCGCGGACGGCGGTCTGGTAGTACCGGTAGGCGCCGGTTCCGCCGGCGGCCTGGAACAGCACCGTTCCCTGCCATTGGCCGCGCAATACATCCTCCGTCCAACCGGCTTCCAGCGTCGGCGCAGGCAACGTCAGGGGGGTAGGCTTGACGCCATTCCCGGCGGTCAACGTCGGACGTGGGGTGGGCGTCGGCAAGTCGCTCACGGTCATGCGGATGAAGATGGCGCTGCCTATCGTTTGACCGTCGGCCTGTTCCACCTCCCAAAGTCCCTCGTAGTCGCCCACTTCTTGTGGGGAGCGCATAGGCACGAGCACCTGAAGGCCCTCTTGCGGCGCCAACGCGGTGATGGGGATGGCGTTCGGCGCCCCCATTGGCTCGCCGGAGACGAAGCGCAGGGACAGACCCGCCGGCCACGTACACTCGCCGGTGTTGCGCAATCCCACGTAGGCAATGAAGGGCGTGTCCGGCGACACAGTGTCCCCCAACTCGAAGAGCACCTGCTCCAACTTGAGCCGGTAGGCGCAGGCGAGCGCAATGTCGGGAGTGGCGGGAAGCGTCGGCAGCGGCGTCACCGTCGGCGTGGAGGTTGCGGTCGGAAGGGGCGTCGGCGTGGGCGTGGGCGTCGGCGTGGCCGTCGGCTCAGGGGTGGCCGTGGGGGTCGGCGTCGGCGCGCCGGTGATGGCGACCGTCGGCGTGGCGGCCACGGGGTTCAAAAATTCCAGGTTCAGGCGGCTCAAATCCAGGCGGTAAGGCTCCAACGGCGGCAAGTAAGCCTGGACTTGCGGCGGAATGTAGCCGCCAAAGGCCACCCACCCCACCGCTCCCAGCACGGTCAGCAGCAACAAGGTCAACACGGCGCGCAGCAGCCGCCCGGCCCACGAACGCCGGCGTTTCTTCTTGGGCGCCTCTTCCGGCGTGAGCACCGTCGAGAGCGGTGTCACCGCGGCCGGGGGCCAGGTGCGCACCAGGCGGTCTTCGTCCTCTTCCTCCGCCTTCTCCTTCCCCTTCTCTTCTTGCTTCTTGCGGCGCAGCACTGTAGGTGCAGGAGGCGTCAGCGCAGGCGTCGTCAGAGTGATGGGAGGCGTGGTGTCGTCTCGCATCAACAACGCAGCCGCGTCGCCCAACGGCAGGCCGGATATCGCCATCTGCGGCGTCTCGATGCCGGCCAGTTTGCGTAGTTCCCGCGTCATCTCGTCGGCGCTGGGATAGCGCGCTTCCGGCTGCTTCTCCAATGCGCGCAAAATAACGGCCTCCAGGTCTTTGGAAAGGGCCGGATTGATTTTGGTGGGCGGCGGCGGGGCGTCGTTGATGTGCTGCATCACCATTCCCATCGGGGACTCGGAATCGAAGGGCAGCTTGCCGGTGACCATGTGGTACAAGACCACGCCCAGCGAATAAATATCCGTGCTGGCTGTGCCGGGTTTGCCCATCCCGACTTCGGGGGCCATGTAGGCCGGCGTCCCCACCATCGCGCCGCTGGCGGTGAGGCCAGAAAGGGTCACCATCTTCGCAATGCCGAAATCGGTGAGCACCGGCTGGTGGTCGCCGGTGAACATGATGTTGGCGGGCTTGATGTCGCGGTGAACCATGCCGCGCTTGTGGGCGTAGGCCATCGCGTCGGCAATCGCCGCACCGAAGCGCATCACGTCCTCTTGGGGCATCGAACCATCGGTCAAGACGGTTTTGAGGGTCGGCCCGTCAATGAACTCCATCACCATATAGTAGATGTTGAGTTCGTCGTTGTAGTCGAAGTCAAACACCTGGACGATGTTGGGATGGCGCAGGGTGGCGACAATGCGGGCTTCCCGTTGGAAACGCACGACAAAGCCTTCCTCATCCGCCAGGAACGGATGCAGCACCTTGACGGCCACCATGCGATCCAGTTGCACGTGTTGGCCTTTGTACACCTCAGCCATGCCGCCGTGGCCGACGTGCTCTAATACCTGATATTTCCCCAGTGTTTTGCCGAGAAGAAAATTTACGCTGCTCAACGCGCCATCCACCTGTCAGGTTGACAAAGTAAAGGGTAATGAGAAATGAGTAACCGGAAACCGGTCGTTAGGCATAAGATCGGATAAAGTCTGTTAGCAAGGCCCAGGCCCGGTCGAAATCTGCCGCCGGGACGAAAAGATGGTCTCTGGAAAACGCCGAGAGGGTCAGAATGCTGATGCCCGCTTCGGCCAACACGGTCGTCCACACGGCCAGATAACCGACGACGCTGAAATCCAGCGGGATATCCAGTGTGATCAAGCGGTAAATCGGCGAGACAGACCACGCTTTACGAGCCAATGGGCTGTGCTCCCACACCGACCGCGCCACCAGCAGCGACGTTTCGTCCTTATCCCGAATCAGCGCCGCCAATCCCGCCTCCGTCCCCCAGGCCGCCAACGCCTGCGCCGCCGATTCAGCCGGAATGTGCACCATAATATAGTCCACCGCATCGGTGAACAGGTGTGTTTGTGCAATGATTTGCGTGAGCGGCGCTGGAAGACTCAAGGGCTTAGCCGGTCAGAAAATCTGCCAATGGGCGAACTGAATTCATTATACCTTTATAACGGCGAAGGGACAAGAGCAAATCAGGCGATTCCAGGGCCAAAACCGCAAAACTCATCCGTTCTTGACACATAAACCGCTCGTCATAAAATTTACATTCAAGGAGGAAAATCTCACGCCCCCCATCACTGTTTTTAAGGGAATTCGTCATTAACCGGCGGTTCACCAGCGGTTGGATGAAAATTTTCAACGCAGAGACGCAGAGACGCAGAGATTTTGCTATTTGCTATTCGCTATTTGCTATTCGCCATTCGCTATTCGCTATTCGCTATTCGCTATTTTCAGAAGAGGAGAACCCATGACAAACTGTGCCGGAGGGCAGAAGTCGGTCAGTCATTCTCAAGCTCTGGTCGCGTGGTTGTTGCTGGTGGTTTTGGTCGCGCTGCTGATCAGAACCGCCTGGCTGTGCGATGATGCTTACATCACACTCCGCACGGTGGACAATTTTGTCCACGGCCACGGGCTGACTTGGAACGTCAACGAGCGGGTGCAGGCGTACACGCATCCGCTGTGGATGTTCGTCCTGGCATTTTTCTACTTCTTCACCCGCGAGGCCTTTTTCACGCTGCACATCGTCTCCATCGGCGTCTCGTGCCTTGCCTTGCTGGGAGCGGCAAAAACGGCGCGCTCGCCCTGGACGCTGCTGCTGGGCGGCTCGCTGCTGCTGCTGTCGAAGGCTTTCGTGGATTATTCCACGTCGGGGCTGGAAAATCCGCTGACGCACCTCCTCATCGCGCTGTTCCTGTGGGTCTACCTCCGCGCGGAGACCTTTGACCCGAAAACTTTGAGCAAGCTGGCGCTTTTCGCGGCATTGGGTATGCTGACCCGCCTGGACCTCTTGCTGATGTTTGCGCCCGCCCTGCTCTACGCCGGGCTGAAGTGCAACCGGCGGCGCGGCTGGCTGGCGATGGGCGTCGGGCTTCTGCCCCTCGTGCTGTGGGAAGCCTTTTCCATCCTCTACTACGGCTTCGCATTGCCCAACACCTACTACGCCAAGCTCAACACGGGAATCCCCCACGGTGAGCTGATCAAACAGGGTCTCATCTACCTGCTCAACTCGCTCAACTGGGACCCGCTGACCCTGATCGGCATAGCGTTTGCGCTGCTGGCGACGGTTAAGCGGCGCGTCATGCGCGACCGGGTCGCGGCGCTGGGCATCCTCATGTACGTCGCCTACGTCGTGTGGGTCGGCGGCGATTTTATGAGCGGGCGCTTTCTCACCGCTCCGCTGTTCTTCGCCGTCATCTTGCTGGGGCAAAGCGAGTTTATGGAAAACCTCTCAGTTAAATACCTGCCCTTCGCCCTCATTTTCCTGGTGGGGTTGCTGTCCCCCTTCCCCACCCAGAGCAGCGATGGCGCTTACGGTCTCTCCGGCGACGCTTTCGCGGGCAATCAGGGCGTTGGCGACGAGCGCGGCGTGTATTACCAGGCCACCAGCCTGCTCACCATGGCGCGCGACGTGCAGATGCCCAACCACCCCTGGGCCATTGAGGGGCGCAACCGCCGCACCGACGGCCCCCGCGTCTTTTCGCGCGGCGCCATCGGCTTTATTGGCTTCTACGCCGGCCCTAGCGCTCACATTGTGGACGACAACGCCCTGGCCGATCCCCTGTTGGCGCGGCTGCCCATCGTCAAGCAGCCCTGGCGCATCGGACATTTCCGCCGGGTTTTCCCGGAAGGTTACATAGAATCCCTGGAACGGGGTGAGAACCACATTGCCGACCCGAACCTGGCGCGGTTTTACAACCAACTGACGCTGATCACTCGCGGGGGATTGTTTGCTCCAGGGCGTTGGGAAGCGATCTGGAAAATGAACACCGGGCAGTACGAGCGCCTGATTGACAAAGAATTTTACGGCTATTATGCCGCGCGCCTGCCATTGCAAGAGATGAGCGCGATAAAAGAGGGAGCGATCCAGTGGGATGAAGTCTTCACGCTCAACGCCGGCGGCCTGTTGATTGAGCTGCCGGGCACGCAGCACGCCCCTTACGTCGAGACAAGTCTGTACCATACCGATGCCGTCGCCTTTTTCTACTACAAAGGGGGAGCCATCGTTGCCCAACAGCAAATTCCCCCGGGCGGCTTGTGGCCGGAACACCTGAATCGCTATTGTGTCGCCATCCCCGCAGCGGCAGTCAGCGCGGGCTACGACCAGATTGGAGTGCTGCTTCCCACGCAAAAGTGGGATTTCACCTATGCCATAGGGCATCTACGCCTGTGCGAAGAGGCTACGTGTGCGCCTTAGCGTTCAGAACATCGAAAGGGTGCGTTTCATCTCATTTGAAAATAAGCTTTCGTAAAACGTAAAACGTGAAACGTAAGCGATTTTTACGTTTTACGCATTACGTTTTATCTGCCCACTAACTCGAATGAAACACACCCATATCGAAAGAAACCAGTCACACAGAGCGTATTTCCTGGTATAATCTTTGAATTATGGCTGTACTCTCGGTTGCACACTTGAGCAAATACTTTGGCGCGCAGGACATCTTCGCCGACCTCTCGCTGGAAGTCCACGCCGGCGAGCGCGTCGCGCTGGTCGGGCGGAACGGCTGCGGGAAAAGCACACTGCTCGACATCGTCGCTGGCCGCCTGGACTCCGACGGCGGGACGGTGGTCCGCGCCCGCAACGCGCGCATGGGCTATCTGCCGCAGCACCCGGATTTTGGCAGCGAGGGGACGTTGTGGCAGGTGATGGAAGCCGTCTTCGCCGACTTGCTGGCGCAACAGGCGGAACTCCACCGGCTGGAAGCGCAAATGGGCGCGGAAGATGAAGCCGAACGCGCCGCCGCCCTCGAACGCTACGGCGTGCTGCTGGACCAATTCGAGCACGCCGGCGGCTTCACCTACGAGACGCGCATCGGGCAGGTGCTGGGCGGCCTGGGCTTCCGCAAGGATGAATTCGACGCACCGGTGGCCCGCCTCAGCGGCGGCGAACGCACCCGCGCGCTGCTGGCCCGCCTCCTGCTGGAAGAACCCGACCTGCTGCTGCTCGACGAACCGACCAACCACCTCGATCTGGCCGGCATCGAATGGCTGGAAGACCGCTTGAAGAGCTGGCCGGGCGCGATTTTGGTGGTCGCCCACGACCGCGCGTTCCTGGACGCCATCGCCACCCGCGTGTTGGAGATGGAGAACGGCGCGCTGGAAAGTTACCGGGGCAACTACAGCGCGTATCAACTCCAGCGGGAAGAGCGGCGCGCGCGGCAGGTCGCCGCCTACAAGGCGCAGCAGGAACACATCGCCGAGACGGAAGCCTACATCCAGCGGTACATGGCCGGGCAGCGCACCGCTGAGGCCAAAGGGCGGCTCAAACGGCTGCAACGGCTGGAACGGCTCACGCGCCCGCAATCGCAGATCAGCATCCACATTGATCTCCAGACGAACATGCGCAGCGGCGACCTGGTGGTGGGGCTGTACGACCTCAAGGCCGGGTACACCCTGGCCGATCCCCTGGTGACGGTCGAGGAATTGGAGATCAAGCGCGGCCACTGCGTTGCGCTGATCGGCCCGAACGGCTGCGGCAAGACCACGCTGTTCCGCACCATCCTGCGGCTGATCCCGCCGCTGGCCGGGCGCGTGCGCATCGGCTCCGCCGTCCGCATCGGCTACTTCGCCCAAATCCAGGACTACTTGCAGGCCGACAAGACCATCCTCGATACCATTATGGACGCCGGCGTCCCCTCCGTGGCGGAGACGCGCTCGTTCCTGGCGCGCTACGGCTTCCGGGGCGACGACGTGTTCAAGATGGTCGGCGTGCTCTCCGGCGGGGAGCGCACTCGCGTAGCCCTGGCGCTGCTGACTTTGCAGAAGGCGAACGTCCTGCTCCTGGATGAGCCGACCAACCACCTGGACATCGCCTCGCAGGAGACGCTGCAAGAGGTGATCAGCGCCTTCAACGGCACCGTCTTGATGATCAGCCACGACCGGTATCTCATCCGCGAGGTCGCCACGCAGGTGTGGGCGGTTGAGGACAAGACGATCTATTTCTTTGAGGAAGGTTACGATCAATACGCCGCCTGGCACAAGTCCCGCCGCGAAGGGCCGCCGGAAGTGCAAAAGCAAGAGGAGACAGCCCGCACGGAGCGTGAAACGCAGCGCCGGCTTCAACGCGAGCAGGAACGCGCGCTGGCGCGCCAGCAGCAGCAACTCCAGGAACTGGAGGCGCAGATTCACGCCCACGAAACGCGGATGCGCGAGTTGACCACCGCGCTGGACCTGGCCGGGCGCAGCCAGGACATCACGCGCGTCGCCAAACTCGGCGCGGAATATCACCAGATTGAGGGCGAGCTGAACAAGCTCCTGGAACAATGGGCCAAAGTCGCCGAAACACCCCTGTCGTCATCGGACTGACCGGCAACATCGCCACCGGCAAATCCGTCGTCGGGCGGATGCTGGCCGAGTTGGGCGCGGAGCACATAGACGCTGACGCCCTCGTTCACACCGTCCTTGCGCCCGATGGAGCCGCCTATTCAGACGTGGTCGCCGCCTTCGGTGCGGACATCCTCACACCGGACGGTTTGATTGACCGCCGCAAGCTGGGCGACCGCGTCTTCGCCGACCCCGACGCCCTGGCGCAGTTGGAACGCATCGTCCACCCACCCGTCATCGCCGAGACCAACCGGCGCATCGCCGCCAGCGCCGCTCCCGTCGTCGTCGTCGAAGCCATCAAGCTGTTGGAAAGCGGCATGGCCGAAACGTATGACGCCATCTGGGTGACGACCTGTTCAGAAGAAACGCAAGTCGCGCGCTTGATGACTACGCGCAATTTCGACCACGCCGAGGCCCTGCGCCGCATCCACGCCCAGCCGCCGCAATCCGCTAAACTCGCCCGCGCCGATGTGATCATCAATACGGAAGGGGCAATGGAAGAAACGAGGGAGCAGGTGATGAAGGGGTGGTTACAAACGATCAATGAAGAACAGAGACTGTCGTAATGGATAAAAGACGACGCAGATTAGCAATATGGGCGCTCATAGGCTCGCAGGTAATATGGATCATTGGATTGTGGCTAACAGCGACCAGCAAAAATCAACTGAACGAGGCATTTCAAGTTCAACAGTCGCCCTTAGAAATGCGGTTGAACGCAATACACCTGCGCAAAGCCGATTTTCCTTCAACCGATTGGAAGGTTTATGACCCTGTAAACGAAGCAATGCCCAATGCACTGATCGCACGTAGTTATGCATACAGTCATAATGACGCCTTTTGGATCAAAGTGAGCCAGCAACTAAGTTTGTATGCCGACGCTACGAACGCCCAAACGGCTTACACGCAAGCTGTACAAGAATGGCTCACCCCCGACTGGCAACCGCTGCCCAACTTGATATTCGTCGGGCATGCAGACAAGATGTGTATCGGTTGCAGTGAAGGATATGTTAACAATATCCACCATTATCGCTGCACGGCTGTAAGTTTATATGGAAATACAGTTACCATCTTTTGGGCCAACGTATTTGACGATCAGTGGTTCACGATGACCGATTTTGAACAGCTATTAATCACACTAGATCAACGGATGGTAGCAGCCATGGAGACTGCAGAGCCTTAAAGTGCTGAGGACTGAGTGCTGAGTGCTGAGGACTGAGCGTCGCCTCGCTTTTTCGCTGACTCGCTTATTCACCGATCCTATCGAAGAACACTATGCAAAACAGACAACTGCATCAACCAGAAGTTCTTGCTTTTCTCCAACAAAATTTCGGAAACACCGCTTGGAGTCTCACGCTTCCCCATGGTTGGGGAAATGAATCCTATTTCGCCCACGACGGCGAGCGTACTTACTTCGTGAAGTTAGGCGTGCAAATCGCCCGGTATCAGGCGATGGCGGCGCTGGGGTTGACGCCCCCGGTGTTGGCGGCGGGATATTTGGGCGATGGGGCTTCCGTCATTGTGCAGCCTTACATTGTCGGCAGGAGTCCTTCCCGAAAAGATTACCGCACCCACCTTGAGCAAATCGCTACCATCCTCCACACCACCCATCACAGCGCCGAGGTCAAGCGGGTTCTCCCAGCCGCCACCTCCGACTTTTACAGCATGGCCGGGTTAGAGATGTTAACCAACATTCAGCAAAGATGGGAACGGTATCGCACCCAGGTTCCTGAAGCCGCCGACTTTGTGGATGAAAGCCTCGCCTATTTGGCCCAACAAGTCCACTCTTTTCAGGGAAACGGGCTGGTCGCGTCGCATAACGATATTTGTAACGCTAACTGGCTTCTATCGTCCGACGGGCGACTTTATCTGATAGATTTAGACTCGATGAGCCTGGATGACCCGGCGCTGGACATCGGCGCGACGCTGTGGTGGTATTACCCGCCGGCGCTGAGGCAACGGTTTCTGGAAATGGTCGGGTACGCCAATGACGACGCATTTCAATTTCGTATGCACGTGCGGATGGCAATGCACTGTCTCCACATTATCATCCCCCGCGAGCAGAGCTTTGATCCATTCGACCCGACCGCTTTTGAGGAATCGCTGACCGATTTCAGAGCCATCCTGGCCGATGAAGAAAATCCTCAAGGCTATGAAGATTGAACGTCAACTCGCTTTTTCGCTGATCCGCTGATCCGCTTTCTCGCTCACTCGCTTTTTCGCTGATGCCTATGAACCTGACCGACGAAGAAAAATCCTGGCTTGCCGGAGACTCCGGTCCCGCGCTGCGCCGCGCGATGGAGATCGTCGTCGCGCTCGGCAACATCTACGGCGCGGAACGCCTCATCCCGGTGGAGAGCGTGCAGATTTCTGGCGTCTCGTACCGCAACCTCGGCGCAGCGGGGCTGGACTTCCTGCGCCGTTGGGCCGACGAGGGCGCGCGCGTCCGCGTCCCCACGACGCTCAATCCCACCGCGATGGACATGCAAGCGTGGCGCGATCAGGGCTTCTCGCCCGATTTCGCCGCCAAACAGCAGGCCGTGGTGGACGCTTTCGCGCAGATGGGCGTCGGCGAGGGTCATCCCATCCCCACCTGCACGCCATACCTCATCGGCAACTGCCCGCCGGTCGGCGCGTCCATCGCCTGGGCCGAATCGTCCGCCGTCTCGTATGCCAACAGCGTGCTGGGCGCGCGCACCAACCGCGAGGGCGGCCCCGGCGCGATTGCGGCCGCGCTCACCGGGCGCACCGCCGCCTACGGGATGCATCGCCCGGAGCAGCGCCGCGCTACATTGCGCGTCGTCGTAGAAACGCCGCTTGATACCATCAGCGATTACAGCGCGCTCGGCGCGCTTGTGGGGAAAGCGGCCGGCAATGGCGTCCCCTATTTCACCGGCCTGCCCCCCCTTCATCCCCCCCACCGGGGGGGACAAGAGGGGGGGAATGACCCGTTCTGGCAAGAAAAGCTCAAGGCGCTGGGCGCGGCGATGGCGGCGACGGGCGCGGTGGCGCTCTATCACGTTGAGGGCGTCACGCCGGAGGCCTCCGACGCACCTGCGATTGAAATCGCAGGCTGTTACCCGAAGTGCGTTGAAACGCACTCGAAAACCCGTTTTAACGGGTTTGGCGTAACAGCGGCACGTTTCAACGCGCCGAACAACGCCCCGGACGCCTCTCCCCTCGTCATCCGCGACCTCGCGCCCGGCTACGCGCTGGTAAGCGACCCCGTGGACGCCGTAGACCTGGTGTGGGTCGGCTGCCCGCAGGCCTCGCTGACGGAAATCGCGCTGGTGGCCAATAGGCTGGATGGCCGACGACTGTGCGTCCCACTGTGGATCACATGCGCGCGCCCCATCCTGGAAGCTGCCGCCGCGCAAGGACTGACGGCCCGCATCGAAGCCGCCGGCGGGCGCGTCTTCGCGGATGCGTGCCTCGCCATCGCTCCCGTGCGCGACCTGGGCTTTCACGTCGTGGCGACGCCGTCGGCCAAAGGCGCGTATTACCTGCGGAACCTGGCGGGGGTCAAGGCGCGGTTTGCGCCGCTGGAAATGTGTGTGAAGATGGCGAGGGGCGAGTGAGGAGTGAGGAGTGAGGAGTGAGGAATTACGAATTACGAATTACGAATTACGAATTAGCCTCTTATGAAACGTGATACCTGCCTTTTAGGGATATTGCTGGTCGTCTACCTGCTCACCGGGTTGAGTTATATCTGGGCGACGCCCTGTATGGAAAAGCCTGACGAGGAGGATCACTACGGGTATCTGCGCTACGTGCGCGAACATCGCCGCCTGCCCCCGCTGGCTCCCCAAGAAAAATGGCTCTTTGAGTCCAAGCAGCCCCCGCTCTATTATGTGCTGGCGGCCCTTGCCACGGCCCCGCTCCGGGATGTGGGCGATCCTGATGCGCTGATCGTCCAAAATCCCTACATGGATTTATCCGTGCCGGGGTACCGGGAGGATAACCGCAACGCCTACCTGCACCCGCCCACGATGACGCCCGTGATTTTTGGCGCGCGCTGCGTCTCCCTGCTGTTTGGCGCGGGGATGGTCTTGAGCGTCTACGCGCTCGCCCGGCTGCTCCTGCCCCACGCGCCGCTGTTCGCGCTCGCCGGGGCCGCCACGGTCGGATTCCAGCCGATGGCCCTGTTCATCGCCACCTCGGTGAGCAACGACGCGCCCACCGCCTTCTTTGCGACCCTCACGGTCACATTGCTGGTTTATCGGCAGCGGCGCGGCGAGTCCCGCCATTTCCCCCTCATCATGGGCCTGGTGTTGGGCCTGAGCGCGCTCACCAAAGTCAGCGCGCTTGTCTTCTGCCCCCTGGTGGCCCTCAGCCTGCTGCTCATCCGGCGGCGGATGGATGCGGGCCTGATCAAAGAACTGGCGCTCATCGGCCTCGTGATGCTCGCGGTGGGCGGGTGGTGGTACGGGCGCAACGCGCTGGTGTACCACGACCCCTTCACGCTGAACGCGCACCTCGCGCGCACGGCGCAATCGCGCCCGCTGGCCGACTATCTCTGGCAAGACCTCCGCGACATCGAGCGCACCTTCTGGGGGAATCTGGCCCGCGTGTTCGTCAGCCAGACGTGGCTGGATCAAGTGGGGCTGTGGTGGGGGCGGATCAGCGGCGGCGTCATGCTCATCGCCGCGTGGCGGCAGCGGCGACTGTTGGCGCGGCGCGCGGGGGACATCGCCCTGCTGGCGCTCTGGCCCGCGACGTTTGGCGTGCTGCTGCTGGGCTTCTGGGCGCGGCAGGCGAACTGGGCCTGGGGGCGCTTCCTCCTGCCGGGCCTGGGGCCGCTGATGCTCCTGCTGCTGCTCGGCTGGTACGCGCTGCTGCCCGCTCGTTGGCGGACGTGGGGCGCGGCGGGCGCGGCGGGCGTCGTCGTGATCATCGGGATGCTGGCGCCGTGGGTAAGCATCCTCCCGCTGTACCACCCCTACGCCCCCCCAAAAGCCATCGAGTATCCCTCAAATTTGATCCTACAAGACGCGGAGGGCACCTCCATTGCGAAATTCCTGGGCTACTCCTTAGCTCAGCCAACCGCTATCCCCGGCGACTACGCGCCGGTCGAGGTCTGCTGGGAGACGCTGCATCGCAGCGCCAGGCCCCTCACGACATTCGTGCAATGGCTCGATCTGACGCCCACCCGAACCGGCGGCCAACCGGCGGTGGTCGGGGGGCGGAACACTTATCCCGGCCTGGGAAATTTGCCCACGACGCGCTGGCCTCTGGGGAAACGCTTCTGTGACCGCGTGCTGGTGCGGATCGCCGAGGACGTCCCCACCCCGTTGGGCGCCGCGCTGGAGATCGGATTGTGGGATACGGAGACCGGCGAGCGGCTGCGCTACGTCACGCCGGAGGGCCGCGCGGTGGATTGGGTGGTCTTCAAGGGGATCGCCATCGTGGACGAAGCCGCGCAGCGCCCGCCGGAAGCGCGGAGTGCGCAGTACGTCTTCGATGGACAAATCCGGCTGCACAACCTGACACAGGGCCGGGGCGGGGACAACCTCATCCTCACCACCACGTGGACGGCGAGCACCAACCCGGCCTACGACGCCGTCATGTTCGTCCACGCGCAGAACGCGCAGGGGGAGACGCTCGCACAAGCGGATCGCCAGCCGTTGGATGGCCGCTACCCGACCTCCTACTGGTACCCGGGCGTCGTCGTCACCGACGTCCTCACGCTCCCCATCCCCGCCGACACGCCGGTCACGCTCACGTTGGGGCTGTACACCCTGCCCGACGTGGCGCGGCTGCCGTTGGTGGATGCGGAGGGGGTTGGCATGGCGGATAATGCGTTGCGAATGACGAATGGCGAATAGCGAATGGCGAATGAGCGGATCAGCGGATTACGGATTACGAATTACGAATTACGGATTACGGATTACGAATTACTCCACGTAGACAAAAATCGCATCGGCTGCTTCTGTTTCGGCGATGGGCCAGCGGGCCATGGTGTCTAGCCAGTAGGCGCCGAGGCGGAGGCAGCTCCCGGCGGGCAGGTCGGCAAAGCGATGCCGCTGCACCACCACGTCGCCCGGACGCAAGGCAGCCGGGGACACCCCAAAGCCGTCGGCCACTTCCAACGCCTCGCCCGCGGCGTCCAGCCGGTGCGCCATCAGCGACAGCGGGCGCGTGATCGGCGCGGACGCGACTTCCCACCAGGTTTCCACATCCACGCCCGCCGCAGCCGGGTGGACGGCAATGCCCAGGAAGGTCAACGGGCCGTCCAGCGCGAGGGCAGCGGGGAGCAACGTCGCGGGCGCGTTTTCCGGCGGGGACGCGGCCGGCCCCACCGACCCACGCGCAGGCAACGGCCGCGTCGGAGCCGCGACGTTTTCGTAAATCACGAAGGGCGAAAAGTTCCGGGTGGCGGCGGGCATGGTGAAGGCAACCTCCGCATCACCCAGATGGCGTTGCGCAAAAGGATCGAGAGGCCCGCCGGAGAGCAGGCCGGCGGAAAGAAGCAGCGCGCCGGAGCCATCCGCCGGGTAAACCCACGCCGAGGTGCAGTCAAATTCAAAGCGGCGCGCGGCGGGCGCGTTGCGGGCCAGCAAGCTCGCGTTCAGCGGCGCGACCGGTTGGACGCATTGCCCAAGCCAGTCCAACGCGGCGAAATCGTACTCGAACGTGGGGCGGGCAAGCAGTTTGTAGGCGCGCGCGCCCGGCGGCATGGGGATGACAGCCAGCGGCGTCACACCGGGCAACTCATCTTCCGGCACGATGTACAGCCCCGGCAAGTCCTGATTCCACAAGCTGGTCGTGTCGCAGGTGATGTGGTACTTCCCCACACGCCACACGGGCGCGAACAACCCCGCGCCGCGCTCCGGCAAATCCGCCCGCAACAGGCGCGGATCGTAGCGGGTGTAAAACAGGATTTGCGTGTAGGGGAAATCGCCGGCCCGGCAGGTGAGGTAGATCGCGTCGTAGTCGTCGGCCAGCGGCGCGACCTGCGCCAGTATCGCGCCCATCTCGCCGTCGAAGTAGGTATACGCATCCGCCGCGTAATCCCCAAAGTAGTAACCGAAATACGTCCAGGCGTCGTAGCCCACCCACAGGCTGAGCGTCAAGCCCAACCCCACTAAAACCCACGGCACAAACAAAAACCCGAACAAGTTCGGGATTCCGGAATCCTCAACTGGTTGAGGGGTTTCATGAGATTCGTCATTGCGAAGCAACCGGGGCACGCTGAGGTTTTCTTTTTCTCTGTGACCTCTGTGTCCTCTGCGGCTATTTTCAAGCAGCGCCGCTACGCCCATTCCAGAGAGAAGCTGCCAGGGAATTACAGCAAGCAACGAACGGCTGGCATTCCCAGAGCCAGAGCCGGGTCGGTGGATGGTCAGGGCAGCGGGGAAGACGCCGAGCACAATCCACAGCCCCAGCAACAGCGTGGCGGCGCGCGTCTCCCGGCGGGACAGCCCCCACCCCACACCGAGCGCGATCAAGACGGCCTGCGCCAGGTAAAGTTGCCCGTTCCCCTTGGGGTGATAAATTTCGTCCTGGTCGCCGCGCCCAAACAGAAAATCCGGCGAGAGGTTGTACCACGCATTGCGCAACACCTCGGCGGCGGCCTCGCCCAGGGGACGCTCCGGCTGGAACACGGCCACGGCGCGGTAGCGGGCCTGCATCGCGTCGTAGTCGCGCAGCGTCACGTAGAGCAGCGGCGCGACGAGGAGCAGGCCAACCAGCGCCGCAGCTACAACTTGCCGCCAGTGCGCCCACACCGTCCGCCGCCAGACCAGCGTGACGCCCAGCAACATCAGGGGCAGGAAGAACTTCATCGTAGAATAGGTATACAGACCGGCAGCAGACATCGCCGCCGCGCCGACGAGCCAGACAGGGCGGCGACGCGCACGCCACTCCCACAGCAGCGCCAGCGCGAGAACGGCGGTCGCCACTGCTGCGCTGCCCTCATGGGTAAAACGGCCAAACGGGACGTGCCAGGGCGAAATCGCCAGGAAGAACGCGGCAACCAGCCCCACCTGCCGATTGAGCATCCGCGCGCCAAGCGCGTAGACGCCAGCGATCCCCAGCAGGCTCCAGAACGCCGCGCCCAACCGGGCCGTCGTCACCGTCAACCCGGTCAGTCCCACCAGCGGCGCTAACGAGTAGATGAACAAGGGCATCCGGTAATCGTTGGTGCCGCCGGGCGCGATGGGCAGAAAAACGCCGTGGTGATCCCGCCCGGTGCGCCAGAGGGAATAGGCGTCGTAACTTTCGATGGCTTCGTCCACGTAAAAGCCGGGCGGCGTGCGGTCCAGCGCGATCATCCGCAGCGCGCCGCCGAGCAGTAAAATCGCCGCCATCAAGCCCAACGCCCAGGATTTCGAGATAGCTATGTTTTTCGGATACACTTGCGCCTCAATTCCTCTGAAAATAGCCACAGAGATCACAGAGTTCACAGAGAAAATACCAAACCCTTGTGCCCTTTGTGTCCTTTTTGGTAAAAAATTTTCATCCAACCGCTGGTGAACCGCAGGGTAATGTTGAATTCCCTTGAAAATAGGGATTGGGGATTGGGGATTAGGGATTGGGCTGTCCCAATCCCTAATCCCCAATCCCTAAACTACTCCCGTCGAGTATAG
>DAOUGD010000293.1:0-12301 GCA_034429475.1 Anaerolineae bacterium | reverse complement strand
CCCACCGCCGCTACCCACGCCGCCCCTCCCCACGCTCGTCCCCACGCTCCAGTCCACAGTACTTCTCCCGACGCTTGCCGCCACAACGCCGGCGAACAACATCAACCTGAGCGCCTTTCTCTGGCCGGCGGCCATTGCGATGGGCGTCATCGCGCTGCTGGTCGTGATCCTGTGGAGTCGTAACAAAGACTAACATCGCCTTTTTTGACAACTCTGTGACTTTTGCCTATACTATGGGTGGAGAATGCTTTTTCGTTGAAATCTGTTTCATCCGTTAAGTAGAGAGAGGGTACAAATGCACATCATCACCCCCACCGAAATTCCCTTCATTGTGTGGCAAGGAAATCTCATTGCGCACACCGGGCGGCTGATTCCGACCTCATCGCTGCCGCCGGTGGCCGCACTAGGCCAGGCCGAAGTCTGGCCGATAGCAGCCGCTTTGGAGACCGCGCCTGGTCAGTGGACGCCGCCGAAGCCGGACACCGAATATTGGCTGCTCCGCCAGGGCGTTCAGTTATTCCAAAACGCGCCCATCTCCAACATTCTCGAAGCGCAGTTGACCCTGTACCTGCACATGCCACATGACCCAAAAGCTTCCCTGATTTACGCTCACAGCCTTTTCCCCACCCTCCTGAACCCGGAACAACCGGCAGAAACCGACATCATCCTGCGCACAGATCTGTCGTTTTCCGGGGCAAGCGGATTGGAAGATACCCAACCGCATGCACGCCTCACCTATCGGCGCACGTTTCCCATCATGCGCGGCTATGGCGCCGAAAAATGTACTCCTTACTGGATTTTTAAACCCTCCGGCCCGCACGCACTTGAGGGCTGCCAGTACGTTTACCTGGTCATTGCTATTCCGCGGGAAGTAGCCCGGGCGGATGTGGAGATGCTCACCGAACTGATTGTGACCGTCAACACCCTGCGCGGCCCGCTGCGCTTTGGGCTGCCCTCCGAGGCCCGCGCCCGCGCCCACGTCCGGATTCCGCGCTAGATAGCCTCAACAGATTTAACGAATTTCAACGGATAGGGCAATCGTTTTATAATAAAACGTGAAACGGGATGCTTTCTTGTGAAAGCATCCCGTTTCACGTTCTTTGAACGGCTCTCTTTCCGCTGAATCCGTTCAATCTGTTGAGGCGCTTTTTGTTTTTACCGCTCCGGGATTTTCCCTGCAGCCTTGCGCTCTTTGATGACGTTCTCCACAATGTGATCCGGCACCACATCGTACCGCTTGAACTCCAACGTGAACGTGCCGCGCCCTTGCGTCATACTGCGAATTTCGGTGGCGTAGCCGCGCGCCTCAGAGAGGGGGACTTCGCCGTCAATGTTGCGGAGATTTCCGCGCATTCGCATCTCCCCCATCATCCCGCGCCGCCGCCCGATGTCGGACACGACGGCGCCGACGTAATCCTCCGGTACGTTGATGTCAATATGCATGATCGGTTCCAGCAGGGTGGGGCTGGCCTTGTGAACCAACTGGCGCGCCGCCATCCCCCCGGCGATCTCGAAGTCCATCGCGGCAGAGTCTACCTCGTGATAGCGCCCGCCCAACAGTGTGACCTTGACGTTTTGCACGGGGAAACCGGCGATGACGCCCTGTTCCATCGCGCGGCGCAGTCCCAACTCCGTGGGCCGCCAGAAGTCGCGCGGCAGGTCGGCAGGCGGCGCGTCGTTGACGTAGAGGATGCCGTCCTTTGCCTCCTCCATTTCTTCGTGAGACAATGGCTCGATGCGCATAATAACTTCGGCGAAGTGGCCGTGACCGCCGCTCTGCTTCTTGTACGTCATCGTCAGCTCGGTCGCAGCGCGCACCGTCTCGCGGTACGAGACCTGCGGCGGGCTGACGTTGGGCGTGATGCCGAATTCGGTGCGCAGGCGATCAATCGTCACGTCCAGGTGCAACTCACCCATCCCGGCCAGCGTCAGTTCACCCGTCTCCGCGTCCACTTTGGAGATCAACGTCGGGTCTTCGTCACAGAGGCGCATCACGGCTTGCTGCAACTTCTCCCGATCCTTCGTGCTTTGCGGCGTCAGCGCCACGGCAATCACGGGATCGGGGAATTCAAAGGTTTCCAGCATAATCGGGTGGTTCGGATCGCACAGCGTGTCGCCGGTGAGCACGTTCTTGAGACCGACAAGCGCCACCACGTCGCTGGCGGCCATCCAACTGACCTGTTCCCGGTTGCCGGCGTGCATCCGGTAAATGCGCCCAACGCGCTCGGTCTCGCCCGTGCGCGAGTTGTACAACGGTTCACCCGCTTCGACGCGCCCGGAGAAAACGCGCACCCACGTCAGATGACCGACGTGCGGGTCGGTGACGATCTTGAAGGCCGAGGCGCAGAACGGCGCGTCGAAGGTATCGGGACGCTCCAAGACCTCCTCGCGGTTGAGTGGATTGTGCCCCTTGATCGGCTTCAAGTCCACCGGCGCAGGCAGGTAAGCGACGATCGCGTCCAACAGCGGCTGGACGCCGATGCGGTTGCGCGACGTGCCGCACAGCACCGGCACGATCTCATTATCAATGACGGCCTGGCGCAGCGCCGCTTGCAGGTCTTCCAGGGGAATCTCTTCCCCTTCGAGGCGGCGCATCAGCAGATCGTCATTGGTCTCACAAATGCTGTCAAGCAAGTTTTCACGCGCGGCGGCGATGACGGCAGCCATGTCCGCGGGAACTGGGCCAGGCGTCGGGTTTTCGTCGCCGTTGTGCCAGTACGCCGCCTCCCCGGTGAACAAGTCCACCACACCCCGGAAGTCACCTTCCGCGCCGATGGGCAATTGCAGCGGCAGCGCGTTGGGCGTCAGCCGCTCGCAAATTTCGCCCAGCACGCGGTCGAAATTCGCGCCAGTGCGGTCGAGTTTGTTGACGAAGATGATGCGCGGCAGGTGCTGATTGTCGGCGTGCAGCCAGACGGATTCGGTCTGCGGTTCCACGCCGCCCACGCCGCACAGGATCATGACGGCGCTGTCAATGACGCGGATCGAGCGCACGACCTCAGCGGTGAAGTCAATGTGGCCGGGCGTGTCAATGATGTTCAGGCGATGGCCCTGCCAGTGACAGGCGGTCGCGGCGGACATGATCGTGATGCCGCGCTCGCGCTCCTGCTGCATAAAGTCCATCTGCGTGTTGCCGTCGTCCACGTTCCCCGCGCGGTGAATCCGCCCGGTGAAATAAAGAATGGACTCCGTCGTCGTCGTTTTCCCCGCATCCACATGGGCAAAAATTCCCAGGATACGGACATTTTGAATTGGCGCTTCACGTTTCTTAACCATTATTCTCCCCCTCAAACTGACGATACGAGATGCAGGATGCAAGATGCAAGATGCAGGATGCAAGATGTAAGATGCAGGATGCAAGATGCAGGATTTTCATTCTTGCTTCTTGCTTCTTGCTTCTTAACTGGCAACAAAAAACCTCGAACATGGGAAGTCCGAGGTGATTTTGTCACACTATTTCTTCACAACGAAGGGGGATTCTATCACAAAGCGGGAAGGCGTCAAGTGGAAAAGCAAAAAATGGCAGTAACGCAAAAGTCACCCGGTAGCAGTGCGCGCCATTGTTGGCGCAGGCTCTCAAATTGAGCTGCAAGGCGCTGGTCAAACCGGGAGTGTAGCTGTGTTTTACCACCCGGCGTCGTCAGGGAATACGTTGCCGTACTTGATACTGGCACGCGGCTCGGCCATCATCTCGGCGACGGCGTCGCGCCACTGCTGGTAGTGCTCCGTCTCTTTATGCGCGGCAGGCGCGGTGGCGGTGCAGTAGACTTCGACCAACACAAAGCGGGTGGGATCGTCCTGCTGCTGCATCACGTCGAAGCGCGCGATCCCCGGCTCCTGGACGCTGTGCCGCGCGTTCTCCACCGTCGCGGCCTTGAACGCTTCGACACACTCCGGTTTGACGTGAACGAAAACGTGAACGATTAGCATGAATTCCTCCTTCAAAAAGCAATCTCATTGCAACGTCATTCTGAGAACTCATATCGCTTCCGGCGATATGCCAGAAGTCAGAAACTTGGGCAAGTTTCTGGATAGCGTTTTTTGCGAAGAATCTCGCCCCCGCAGTTGAGGAGACCCTTCGCTCCCCTTCGTTCCGCTCAGGGTGACGGCATTATGCCTCCCCCATCGTCGGCGGAGGCGTCAGGGGCAGCACAACGTGAAACCGGCTGCCGGGACAAGTCTCCTCGTTGTAACCGGGGCTTTCAAACCAGATTTTGCCGCCATGCGAATCAACGATGCCCTTCACAATTGCCAGCCCCAGCCCCGGCCCACCGCCCTTGAATTTGGTCTTGCTGGACGAGTGCAGCGCAACTTCGCCCATCTGGTAGAACTTCGCAAAGATGAAGTCATGATAGCGCGGATCAATGCCAATGCCGGTGTCGCTCACCACCGCCTCAACGCCGCCCTCGTAGCCGTACTCGCCGGGCACTAACGCGCGCAGGGAAATGGAAATTTGCCCCTCATCGGGTGTGTACTTGATCGCATTGACCAGCAGGTGATAAAACACCTTTTGCAACACATCGGAGTCACCTTTAATGACGGGCAAATCGTCCGGCGCGTTCACCGTCAAATGCAGTTTGCGTTCCTGTATGGCCGGTTCGAGGGGACGGATAACGCGGGGCAGCAGCGACTTCAACGAAACCGACTCGATGTACAATTGCAGCGCGCGGCTGTCAATTTTGGCCATATCCACCATGCTATCTATAATCTCGTGGAGGCGCACGGCGCCGGTATAAATGCCCTGCACCATTTCAAACTGCGTGGGGTTGGCCTTGATGGAGGGGTCCTTCGACAAAATTTGACTGTAGCCGCGCAGCAGCGTCAAGGGCGTGCGCAGTTCATGGGAAGCCACCGTGATAAAATCCGACTTGGTGCGATCCAGGCGTTCCAACTGGGCATACGCCTGCGTCAGTTGCGAATACAGCCGCGCGTTCTGCAAAGCAAACGCCGCGTGCCCGGCGAAGGACACCGCCAACTCCACCTGCTGCGCGGTGAACGGCGACAGCGATTCCCGCGTCAACGACAACATTCCGATGACCTCATCCTCGGCGTTGAGGAACGGCAGTCCCACCCACGAGCGGGCCTGCGGCAATTTCTCCACGCTCTGCCAATCGGCCCGAGTCAGCACATCGTCAATTACCAACGGCTTGCGGGTGCGATGAATCTCACCGAATACATCCTCCGCCTTGAGCGGCACCCGAATTTGCAAGGGGTTGCTTTCCGGCGGAAAGCCCAGTGCAGCCACAATTTCTAATTCCTTGCCAAGTTCCAACATCACCGACCCCCGGTCAAAGTGGACAATTTCCACCAGGTGGCCGAGAATCAAATCCAGCACTTGCTTCAAATCCAGCGTGCGCGAGAGCGCTTCGCCCACCTCAAACAACGTCTCGCTCAGCAATCGGCGCGAGCGTTCCTCCTCATAGCGCACGGCGTTGTAGATGGCGACGGCCACTTGATCGGCCAGCAGGGTGAACACCTGGAGGTCGTCCTCGCTGAAAGCGTGGAGGTGGTCGCTCTGAATGTCGAGCACACCCAAGAAGATGTCCCGGACCATCAGCGGCAGCACCGCCTCCGCGCGGGTGTCGCGCACCGTCTCGGTGCTCACGTAGCGCGCGTCCTGGCTCACATCCTGGATACACAAGGGCTGCCGGTTTCCGGCCACCCACCCGATCAGGCCTTCCGCCCCAATCTTCAGCCGGAAGCCCTCGCGGGTGAGCTGTAATCCCGAAGCGCCGGTGCCGGCCCGCGAAATCATATATACTCCGGTCTCGTCCGGCTGGAAAATGCCTACGTAATAATAGCCAAATTGCTCCTGGATCAAATCCACCACATAATTCAACAGCACGTCCAGATCGAGAATCTCGTTAATGCTGTGACCGGCCATAAACAACGTTTCCACCTGCAACGCGCGGCGCTCCAGTTCCTCGTTCCGCAACGCATTAAGGACTCGCAGGCTTTCCTGGCGGCGGAGGGATTGTAGCCGCGTTGTGTGAATAATCGCGGCCAAAGCAATGGCCGACACCAACTCCAACCCGAACAGCCCCCACGCGACCAACTGACCCAGCGCCAGCGACACCAGCAACCACGCGGCCAAGCCCACCGCCACGACCGCAATCAACCACGGGGTAGACAGCAGAACGAATCCCGCACCGACCATGATCAACGCCAGGCTGGCCGTCTGCTCCGGCTCGCCGGTTAACACCAGGCCCACCAGCCGATGAAAGAGCAGCACCCCAGCAAAGGCAGCCCCCACGCCATTGGCATAGCGCTGGGGGATCCGCAGCCGCCGGAAAAGCAGGGCAAAGCCGAGCAATAACAACACCGCCAGCGTCGCCGCCGCCGTCAAGGGAACAGCTACTTCGCTGGGACGGAAAAGATAGCTCAAATCCCAGGCCAGCAACACCAAACCAAGCAGCAGGGCAGCCGGGCGCAACATGCTGTACACGGTCATATCTAGCACGGCCCGGAAAGAGGCTTCGCTATTGGATGAGGGTAATTTAGAGTCTTTCATGTCCGCCGATGATTCCATCTTACATCTCCTGCCTCGCGCCTGCCCCCGCGCTCAACGGCCAGTCAGCAAGTTGAGTCGTTCCCCAGAGGGTTCCAGCGCCAATTCCAACGTAGTAAAATGCCAACCCTCCCGATCTTTGAAAGCTACGACGTAGAGCCGCCCGTCAGCTTTCGGCCCGGACACCGGCACCGAAAAATCGGCGCTCCCCGCGTCGCCTGAAGTGCTGATCGATCCGGCAAAAAACATCCCGACCTCCATCGGCTCGCCCAACGCCGTTGCCGCCGTCTCACTGGATTCCAACTCGGCCACGGCCTGCTGAAACACATCCGACGAGCGCACCGTCATAAAAGCCCCGACGAGTACAAGCAGCACACAGGCCACGGTAAAGGAAAAGGCCACCCCCGCCACCACGCAACCGAGAGGCCCCGACACACGCCTGGAACGTCCCCAGCCTCCGATACGCATTACCATTCTTCCTCTCTTTCGCCCTGTCCCGCGTCGTTCTCATTATACAATGCAAAACCCAACACAGAAAGTTTCACCCCGAAAAAGCCGGGGCTTATCATTCTCGTCAGGCCACGCATACCAGGAAGTTTTGCGGCCAAAGCCGCGGGAAAAAGGGTGTTTTGCGGTGATGGGCTTCCGCCCGTCACCGCAAAACACCCCTAAGAATCACGACTTCAACCATCTTCGACTCCACAAGGGCCTGCCCACCAGAAAATGATAAGACTTTGCCCAAAAGGAAGCCGAGGATGTATACCACCCCCGGCTTCCACAACAGCCCATCCGTTAAAATCCGCTCAATCCGTTGAGACCCTTAACCCCTACCAGGCATACGCTTCCGGCGCCGCCCCACCGGGGCCAGGCCAGATGGCATCGAGCTGCTTCAACGTCTCCGGCGTCAGCTTGAGTTCCAACGCGCGCAGGCTGCCCTCAAGTTGCGCCAGCGTGCGCGGCCCAATGATGGGCGCGGTGACGACCGGGTTGTGCAACAGCCAGGCCAGCGCCACGTCAGCGGGCTGCTCCCCCAACGTCTGACACAGCCCCTCGTAAGCCTCAAGCTGGGCGCGATGCTTCTCGATGTCCTTTTGCAGCCGCTCCGAAGCGCGCCGGCCTTCTGCCGCCTTCTGCAACGCGCCGCCGAGCAGCCCGCCGGCCAGCGGACTCCACGGGATGAGGCCCAGGCCGTAGTCGGCGCACGCGGGGACGACCTCCAATTCGATCATCCGGTCGTTCAGGTTGTAGAGACTCTGCTCCGAGACCAGCCCCAGGAAGTTGCGCTTCTCGGCGGCCGCCTGCGCCTTGGCGAGGTGCCACCCGGCGAAGTTGCTGCTGCCGACGTAGAGCACCTTACCCTCGCGCACCAATTGCTCCATCGCCTGCCAGATTTCTTCCCACGGCGTGCTGCGCTCGATGTGGTGCATCTGGTACAGGTCAATGTGATCGGTCTGCAACCGGCGCAGGCTGTCCTCGCACGCCTTGCGGATGTGATACGCCGACAGGCCGCGCTCGTTCGGGCCTTCGCCCATCTTGTTGTAGACCTTGGTGGCAAGCACGATCTTGTCGCGCCGCCCCCCACCCTGCGCCAGCCAGCGCCCGATGATCTGCTCGGTGTATCCCTCGCCGGGGCGCCACCCGTAGACGTTGGCCGTGTCGAAGAAGTTGATCCCCAGTTCCAGCGCGCGATCCATGATCACGTGGCTATCCTCCTCCGTTGTCTGCGGCCCGAAGTTCATCGTCCCCAGACACAACCGGCTGACCTTCAGCCCGGTACGACCTAAATGCGTGTATTCCATCTGTTCATCTCCTTCGTCAATAGCCACAGAAACACAGCGTTCACAGAGAAAACCCCTGGTGTCCTTCGTGTCCTTTGTGGTGAAATATTTTCATTATTATACCCCAAAATCGGGAATTAACAAGATATTATTTTAATAAATATCATTTTTCCTGTCGCCAAATCGTCAGAAAATGAGAAATAAGAAATGAGAAATGAGTAACGAGTAATGAGTTTCCAGTTACCGATTTCAATTTCCCGTTACTCATTTCTCATTACCCATTACCCTTTTCGGAGAAAAACAATGAAAACCTTGTTGATCCTACGCCACGCCAAATCCAGTTGGAAGGATGCCGACCTGCCCGACCACGACCGGCCTTTGAAGAAACGTGGGCAGCGCGCCGCGACGCAGATGGGACGCCAGTTGGCGGAAAAGGCCCTGACACCGCAACTCATCCTCAGCTCGACAGCCTTGCGCGCCCACGAGACGGCGGAACTGTTTGCCGCCGCCTGCGGCTACACCGGCGAAATTGTACTCAGGGCGGATTTCTACGCCGCCGCGCCGCCGGCCTACCTCGCCGCCCTGCGTGAACTAGACGATGCCTACCAGCGCGTGATGGTGGTGGGACACAATCCGGGGCTGGAATCGCTGATAGCCGTCCTCACAGGCCAGACGGAATTGCTGCCCACCGCCGCCCTCGCCCACGTCGAACTGCCCATCGAAGCCTGGAAAGGATTGCACGACGCCAGCGAAGGGACACTCGTAGACCTGTGGATTCCCCCCGAAGCTGAAAAATAGGACACGGAAGATAAACCGTGATGAGTTCTAAATCGTTTATCTATGAGGTAAAACTGCCGATACGCTGTACGGCCCATTCGCCAGATCATCCCAATAGCCGCGGCTGTCCAGCGCGCTGTAGGAGAAGAGCGCGTGTCCCGGCGCGCCCAACGCCCGCGCCGCCTCGATGCGCTGCGCGATGGCGTCAAAGTCGTCGTAGTACCCCGCGATGCCCGGATAAACGTCCCGCCCCGCGCTATCCGCCAGGAAATCCGCCGCCAACGTCTGCCAGTTCGCCAGATCGTCGGGGATGCTGGCGCCGCTGCCGTAGAGCATCGGCGCAATCGCATCCAGCGCGCCGCCCGCAAGCCAGCCTTTGGAATCCTGGTAGTAATCGTCGTAGCCAGAGCTGGTGTGCAGTCCCAAATCGTCCTTGTAATACGGCCACACCGCCGCCGAAACCAGCGCGTCCGGACGCAGGGTGTGCGTCTCCGAGGCGACGCGGCGCACCAACGCTGTCACCCGATCCCGCTGCCACTGCGCGCGCGCCGGCCCCAGCATTGTCTCCGTCGCCGCCGCGCTGAACGGGTCGTGGGAGTAGTCGCGCCCGGCGTAGCGCACCAAATCCAGGTGGACGCCATCCACCGGGTAGCGCGTCACGATGTCGCGCACCACCGCCGCGACGTGCTCCTGCACCGCGTCCACGCCGGGGCTGGCCCAGAGGTACTGCCCCCACGCCAGCGGCATCGGCGCGGGCGTGTCGTCGTACTGCCGCCAGGTGTAGCCCAGGCCGAATTCGCCGGGATGCTGCGCGTTGGCCGGGCCGTAGGTGAAGCGGTCGAACATCTGCGCTGGTGTGACGGCCGGCGGCCACAGCAGGCCGTAGGTCTGCGTTGGCGGCGACTGCCACGCCGGGTAGACGTTGACGTAGGCGTGAACTTCCAGCCCGGAGGCGTGCGCTGCGTCCAGCAGCCGCGCCAGTGGATCCCAGCCGGGGTCCACGCCGAGCGTTTCGGAAACGGGGCCGGCCGTCAACCGGGAGGCCCACGGCTCCAGGCCCGGCGTGTAGTACGCATCCCCCGCCGCCCGCACCTGGAAGAAGAGCGTGTTGAAGCCCGCGCCCGCCACGTTGGCGACGATGGCATCTATCGCATCGGGCGCAGCCCCCGCCGTGAGGCTCGTCCAGTCGTAGCGTGTCACCCAAAGGATGCGGCGCTCCACCGGCGGCCTCGCAAAATTTCGGGCCGCAAGGGGCATAAAGACGGTGTGGGTGATCGGCCAGGGAGTATCGGAGGGGAGATGGGGGATTAGGGATTGGGAAATAGGAAGTGCGGGCTGATTCTCTATTCTCGACTCTGGATTCCAGATTCTGGACTCTGGATAGCCATTCAGGGCGTACCACGCCTCAGCCCGCCCCATTTGCCCGGCCAGCGCCTCGAAATCCGGTGGGGATTCTGCACGCAAAAAGGTCGTCATCCCCAAAAACAACATTGCCACCAGCCCCAACGCCGGCAGGACCCATTTTAGAGTCTGAAAATCGGAAATTGGAAATCGGAAACTGGTTGTGTAGCTCGCTGATCCGCTGATCCGCTGATCCGCCGACGTGCCAGTCACTATTCGTAATTCGCCATTCGCCATTCCTAACTCCTCACTCGCTACTCAATCATCAGCCACACCAGCGCGGATTGCAGCGGCGTCATGCCCGTGTCTTGCTCCGGCGTCCACACGATTTCCGCCTGGAGGTTGCCCGTCAGGTCGGTCAGGGCCACGGGCACGCGGACGGGCTGCGTTTCGCCCGGGGACAGCGAAACCGCCAGCGTCCCCCGCGTTTGCCCTTTCACCCGCACGGAGAATTCGCCGAACAAGGGATTGAGGTCGGTGTTCTCGAACACAATGAGCAGGCTCTCTTCCTCGCCGATGCGCAAGCGGTTCACGGTGTTGGCAGGCCGCCAGCCGCCCAACGGCGCCGCGCCCTGATCGGCGCGGAACACGAGGTAGCGCGGCGACTGGCTCACAGGGACGGCCAGCCCGTCCCCCTGACTGTCCAGCATACTCACTTCCCCTAGCATGTCCACCGTTTCCACGTCGTCGGTGGGAATCGGCAGGATGATCGTGTGCGCCTCGCCGGTCGTCCACACGGCGAACGCCACTTGCGCGTCCTTCTGGAAGAGCAGCAGATAGTCGTTGGCGCGTTCCAGGGGGATGCGACGCAGGAAGCGGTAGCCATCCAGCGTGGTACACAGCGCGCGCGCCGCCTGATAGGCGGGTTTGGCCGTGTAGTCGTGGCGCACGATGCCAAAATTGTTCTCAGGGTCGTGCGGGTCGGGGCCGTCGTCGTGCCAGTCGTACCAGATGTTCAGGTTGATGTCGTGCGCGAGGTTGAAAAGCCATTGCCGCGTCAGGTATTGCGCCTGCTGCCCCTCGCTCATCCCGCCCCGCGTGGTGGAGAAGCCCCACTCGCCGGAAAAGATGGGCAGCGACCAGCGGGGAGTGTGGCGATCCACCAGGGCGCGCAGCATCAGGTACGGCCCTAAAATCTCCTCCGGGCTGTAGACGCCGTAGGAGTGGACGGTGATGGCGTCCAAATGCTGAAACAGCCCCATCCGCCCCACCGTCTCCCAGAACGCCCATTCGTAGCCGGAGAGCGCGGGGGCGACGATGAGCGCGCCGGGGTCGGCGCGGCGGATGGCGGACGCGGTGAGGAGCGCGAGCGCGCCGTAGTCCGCCGCGTTGGCTTTGGGCGTCCAGAAGTGGTCGAGGTTCGGCTCGTTCCAAATCTCCCAGATGACGCCGCGATCCCGATAGCGCGCCGCTGCCGCCGCCGCGAAACGGGCAAACGCCGCCCGTCCGCCCGGCGAGGTCGGCGGATAGCCGTGATCGTACAGCGAATTGCCGTAATCCAGGATGAAGATGATGCGGATGCCGCGCTGCGCCATCGAGGCGACCAGGACGTCGTAATCGGAGAAGTTGTACTTCCCCAACTCCGTCTCGACGACGTGCCAATGGAAATCCATCCGCACCCAGCGGAAGCCGCCGCGCGCCAGGTAGTCCAACTCTTGCGCGCCGGCGCGGGTGAAGTGGATGTTCACCCCGAACGGCTCCGGGATGACGCGGTCGGGCAGATGCCACACGGTATAGGGCTCCAGCGTGGCCGTGGGCGTAATGGTGGGCGTGAGCATCGGGATGACGATGGTGGGGAGGGGGGTAGGCGTGGCGAGATCGGAAGAGCACTCGTCTG
>DAOUGD010000292.1:0-18329 GCA_034429475.1 Anaerolineae bacterium | reverse complement strand
CCCTCCCCCACTATCACGCCGGAACTCCCCACCATGACGCCGGAGATTCCCACCGCTACCCCAGAATTACCCACCGAAACGCCCGAACTCCCCACCAACACCCCGGAGCCGCATCCCACTCCCGCAGAATCTTCCACCCCGACCCCATAAGATGCAGGGCCGAACGGATTCAACGGATTTGAACGGGTTTCCTATCCGTTCCATCCGTTGAATCCGTTGAAACAGTTTGACAGAAAGCACTTTCATGTTATGATGTTCAGATGTTCATGCCAGCATCATACAGCATTTAGCCAGACAAGGGGGTCGCTATCAGTAAGCCGAAATATCGCATCAACGAGAAAATTCGCGTGCGCGAGGTGCGCGTCATTGACGCCGAAGGAAACAATCACGGGGTCTTACCCATCGAAGAAGCCTTGCAGCTTGCTAGGCAAGCCGGGTTAGATCTCGTCGAAGTTGCTCCTAACTCCGAACCGCCGGTCACACGGATCCTGGATTTTGGTAAATTCCAATATGAACAGGCCAAGAAAGAGCGCGAAGCTCGCAAAGCGCAGAAACAGATCGAGGTAAAAGAGATTCAACTGCGCCCCAAGACCAACGATCATCACACGTTGTTCAAGGTCAAGAACGCGCGGGGTTGGCTCGAAGAGGGAAACAAAGTCAAGGTGCGAATCCGCTTTCGGGGACGGGAAATCACGTATCCAGAGGTCGCCATGAAGCAGCTTCAAGACATTGCCGATGAGCTTGCAGATGTAGCGATGATTGAGCAGGCCCCCTTGTTGGATGGCCGAACGATGTTAATGGTGTTAGCGCCTAAAAAGAAAAAGTAGCTGTAGGAGGAATTTACTGTGCCAAAGTTGAAGACGCATAAGTCCACGTCCAAGCGCTTTCGCTTGTCCCAGGGTGGTAAGGGGAAGTTGATGCGCACCAAGTTGGGCAAGAGCCACTTCCGGCGCCGCAAGCCGCGTCGGATCAAGGCGATGTTCGACGAAATGTTTGTGGTTGAACACAAGGGCACCATCCGCCGCATTAAACGCCTGGCGCCCTATCTGAAACAAAAGTCTTAAGAAGATTGAGGTGAAATTGTGAGAGTCAAAACCGGTATTGTAACACGCCGTCGCCATAAGAAAATCGTCAGCCAAACCAAAGGGTATTATGGGACGCGCCGCAAGTTGTTCCGGCGAGCGAATGAAGCCTGGATGAAGGCCATGCACTACGCCTATCGCGACCGCCGCGCGCGGAAACGCGATATGCGCCGGCTGTGGATCGTCCGCATCAACGCCGCCGTCCGGCCCCAAGGCACATCCTACAGCCGTTTAATTCACGCGCTGAAGCAAGCCAACATTCAAATTGACCGGAAGATGCTGGCCGATTTGGCCGTGAATGACCCGCGCGCCTTTGGCAAACTGGTTGAAACCGCGCTCCAGGCGTGAGTTTGTCTTAAGTGTAACGCAACGGGCGATGCTGACAACAGCATCGCCCGTTTTCTTTGTTTAGGGAAACGTTATGAATGTCGGATTGTGTCCGACATTCATAAAAGTTTTGACATCACTGCGCGCAGCGGAAGCCCCAGGTCGGCTCGCTCTGTCCGGGGGGCGCGGAGAAACGATAACTGCCGCGCACGTTGTAAGAGGGGCTGCTCCACGAGCCGCCGCGCAGTACCCGCTCGACCCCGCTCGCCGGGCCGGTAGGATTTTGCGTCTCAGCCGTCGCGTAGGCGCCGGCGCCATACCAATCTGCCACCCACTCCCAGGCGTTGCCGGCCAGGTTAAGCGCGCCACACCAACTGGCACCTTCCACAAAGGTAGCCACGGGCGCCGCCCCGGCATAGCCGTCGTCCTGAGCGGATGCAGACCAGGCTTCAGGGCAATGAACGTCGCAGAAATTGACGCGGGCCGGGTCAAAAATGTCGCCCCAGGGGTAGAGTCGGGCCGTCGCGCCGCGATAGGCATACTCCCATTCGGCCTCGGTGGGCAAGCGCCCACCGGCCCAGGCGCAGTAAGCGGCCGCATCCTCCCAGGCAATGCCCACCACCGGATAGTCTGACCCGGCCGCGGGCGTCAGCGGCGTCTCACACTTGCCGGCGGCCACGCACAGCGCGTACTGCGACTCGGTCACTTCCGTGCGATCCAGCCAGAAGCCGGAGAGCGCTACCGAGTGGACGGGACGCTCGTCCGAATCGCCATCGGCGGCACCCATCAGAAATGTGCCGGGCGGGACGTAGACCAACGTCATGCTGTCGGTGGGACGCGTCCAGGTCTGCCCGGCGGCGGCATTGCGCGGCGGCGCGGACGGCACGGCAAACCGATGCCAGGCCCAGAGCAATCCTACCAGGAGGAGGAGCGCGCCCGCCACACCCAGACCGCGCAGCCACCGCGTGCGCTGCCGGGCCGCCGCCGACTGCATCCCCAGGGCGTGCTGTGCTCCGGCGATCCGCGTCTGTACATCCCGGTAATGGCGGTCAATCGCCTGGATTTCCCCGGCCAGCCCCAAGACTTCGCGCCACTGATGGTCGCGGGCGGCCGCATCCAGGCGCGCGTACAAGGTCGTCAACTGCGCCCCGCGTTCCTGCTCATTGACCTGAGCGTCTGCAGCCACCCGCAGTTGAGCCACAAAGGCGCTCGCCGTCGGAAAACGGTCGGCGGGATTCTTGGCCAGCATTTTGAGCAGGGCGTCGGCGACTTCGTCGGGCAAATCGGGGCGAAACTCCTGGGGATGGGGAACCGGTTTGTGCTCGTGCGCGTTGAGCGTGGCCGGGGTATTGCCGGGGAATGGCACACGTCCCGCCAACATCCGGTACGCCAGAATTCCCAGCGAGTAGCGATCCGCCGCTGCCCCTACGTCGCGCCGCGCCTCCAGGTTCGCCTGTTCCGGGGCCATGTATTCCGGGGAGCCGACCAACATGCCCTGTGAGGTCAGCGCGGAGCTGCCGGCCAACGCTTTGACCAGCCCGAAGTCCAGCAGCGTCACATGCAACTGGTCGTTCGATTCGTCGAGAAGTACATTCGCCGGCTTGATGTCCCGATGAATAACGCCCTGCCGGTGTGCGTAATCCAACGCGGAAGCCACGGGTTCCAAAATGCTGACGGTGCGCTCCAGGGAGAGGTGCGGCTCGGATTTCAGCACATCATTTAAAGTGTGCCCCGGCAGGTATTCCATGGCAATGTACAAACACTGATCCAGTTCCCCCGACTCGTAGATCGTCACGATATTGGGGTGGTGCAAGCGGGACATTTCAAACCCCTCGCGGCGGAAACGTCGAACAAAGGCGGCGTCAGTCTGCCAATAAGGGTGCATCACTTTGAGGGCGACGGTGCGGTTGCCGACCGGGTCATGCGCCCGGTAGACTGCCGCGAAACCGCCGTAGCCAATTTCAGCGAGGATTTCGTATTTGCCGATGCGTTCGGGGAATGACATAGGATTGTCTGGATATGTAAGCCATGAACCATCAACTACGAAACGTAAGACGCGCCGGAGGGGCTATAAAAGGCTCACGTTTCATTGAAACCCCTGGCCGGATCTAACTGCGGCGCCCCAAAAGACGGCCCACAATGGCGGCCACAATCCCCAACACGACGCCAAAGACGACAGCCGCGCGCAGGTCAAAGATGATTGTCGCATCTTCGCCCTCGATTTTCTCGGCAGCGACAAAGAGCGCCAGCGCATCCGTCATTTTGACGTTTTCCGCAAACACCGCCGCCGCCGCCCCGTCGGTCAACGTGACGTTGGTGCCCATCGCCAGCGCGATACCACCTTCCTTCACGTCCACAAACTGCGCTTCGACGTAGCCAATGCCGCCCTGCTCGACAAAAACCTGGTCGGCCTTGACGTTTTCCGCGCCGCCTTGCTGAATGGTCACGCTCTGCGCCGTCACATCTTTTGCCGCCGGGGCGGCTTCCGGGTGCTCCAACTCCTGAGTTGCTACCTGTGGATTCACTGTTGCGTTCATGTGTCCTTCTCCTTACAAAGTTGAGGAATACTCTGCTGCTAGTGTAGCACAAAACCCCACTTTGCAAAAATCATTCGATGCATTGCGCCGCGCGCCAGAATGTGCCTCAAGGATTTCCGTCATGCGATCCATAGCTATCCATCACTATCCCCATTCTTTGAACCCGATTATGATGGAGGACAATGAGGTTTTGATGGTATGAATCCATCACACCTCTCCTCCTTTCCTTGGCTGCTGCCCCCCCGGAATCCCCCTCACCGGGGGGGCAGGCCATGAAGGGCTATAGTCACCCCACACCCATTCCGCACAAACCATTGTCCAGTCGCCTGGGTATGATATAATGACGGTTACAGAACGGGCGAAACGACCCTACACAATCTCCCCGAACGGGTATATAGTTAGGCAAACGCCGTGTTCTGATGACCAACTCAGGAGACCTGGATGGTGAAAGGCTTTCTTAAACGACTCTTCGGCGACCCCAACCAACGCATCATCGCGCGCCTGCAAAAAATAGTCCAGCAAATCAACGCACTGGAACCTGAATTCCACGCCCTTTCGGATGCGCAATTACACGCCAAGACTGCCGAATTTCGCCAGCGCTTGGCTGAGGACGAGACATTGGAGGACTTGTTGCCGGAGGCCTTCGCGGCGGTGCGCGAGGCGGCGCAGCGCACGATCGGCATCCGCCACTACGATGTGCAGCTCATCGGCGGCATGATTTTGCATCAAGGCGAGGTCGTCGAGATGCGCACCGGCGAGGGGAAGACGTTGGTGGCGACGCTGCCTTTGTACCTCAACGCGCTGGAAGGACGAGGCGTCCACCTGGTGACGCCCAACGATTACCTGGCAAAAGTCGGTGTGCAGTGGATGGGGCCAATCTATCACCTGCTGGATGTCAGCGTCAGCGTCATTCAATCCGGCGCCGGCGAACCGGACAAGGCTTCGTTCCTCTACGATCCGACGTATTCCTCCGAAGATGACCGCCTGCAACACCTGCGTCCCATCAAACGCCGGGAGGCGTACCGGGCGGACATCACTTACGGCACGAACAACGAATTTGGCTTTGACTACCTGCGCGACAACCTCGTGCTGGATCTGGAGAAGTGCGCGCAGCGCGAACTGAACTTCGCCATTGTGGACGAAGTGGACAGCATTCTGATTGACGAAGCGCGCACGCCGTTAATCATTTCCGGCCCTTCCGACGAACCCTCCGAGTTGTACACGCGCTTTGCCCGCCTGGCGCCGGGCCTGCACGCCGACGCCGATTATGAGGTGGACGCCCGCACCCAGGTGGCCGTCCTTACCGATGAAGGCGTCGCCAAAGTGGAGCACCTGCTCGGTATCCCGGAAGGGGAAAGCATTTACGATCCACAACACGCCCACATGCTGCCCTACCTTGATAACGCCATCCGCGCCAGGGAATTTTATGAGCGCGACAAAGAGTACGTCATCCAGGAAGGTGAGATCATCATCGTGGACGAGTTTACCGGGCGGCTGATGTACGGACGGCGCTACTCTGAAGGTCTGCATCAGGCCATCGAGGCCAAAGAAGGCGTGCCGGTGCAGCGCGAGTCTATGACGCACGCCACCATCACCTTTCAAAACTTCTTCCGTATGTACGACCGGTTGGCCGGGATGACCGGGACCGCGGCGACCGAGGAAGAGGAACTACACAAGATTTACGACCTCAGTGTCGTCATCCTGCCAACCAATGTGGAGTACCGCGCCGAGTTTGGCAATCTTACCGAAAAGATGCTCCCGCCGGAAGAATCGGGGGTGGCGTTCAGCGGTACAATCAACACCGAAAATCATTACAAGGTTACGGTTTTTGACGGGCCGGGGCAGGAACGGTTCTACCGCCGGCTGGACACGCCCGACCAGATTTATAAAACTGAAGAGGCCAAATTCAACGCTGTGCTGCGCGAGATCGAGACAGCGCACACTGCCGGCCGGCCGGTGTTGGTTGGCACCACGGCTATTGAAACGTCCGAGCGGTTGGCGCATATGCTGAAGCGCCAGCACATTCCCCACAATGTTCTGAACGCCAAGTATCACGAGCAGGAGGCCGTGATCATTGCGCAGGCCGGGCGGCCGGGCAGCGTCACCATTGCTACCAATATGGCCGGACGTGGGGTGGACATTCTGCTGGGCGGCAACCCGGAAGGGATGGCGCGCGACGAGTTGCGCAAAAAGGATGTCGATCTGATGGCGATCCGCTCTGCGGATTGGGATGACGCGCTTAAGATCGCCCGCGCGGGCGGCGACCCAACGGAAAAGTACCCGGAGCAGTGGGCCACTGTCCTGCGGGATAAAGTTCGCCAATGCCAGGCCGACAGGGAACGCATCTACCAACTGGGCGGGCTGCACGTCATCGGCACCGAACGCCACGAAGCGCGCCGCATTGACAACCAATTGCGCGGGCGGGCCGGGCGGCAGGGCGACCCTGGTTCCAGCCGCTTCTACATTTCGCTGGAAGATGAATTGATGCGGCGCTTCGGCGGGGAACGGCTACAGCCGTGGATGGAGCGCGCCGGGTACGACGACGCGCCGCTGGAATTCAATATGCTCGCCAAAGTCATCGAGTCGGTGCAGCAACGGGTGGAGGGTTACAACTTCGACATCCGCAAACATGTGTTGGAATACGACAACGTGGTCAACAAACAGCGCGAGGTGATCTACGCCGAACGCAGCAAACTGCTCAGCCGCGACGATCTGCACGACGATCTCTTTGACATGGTGCGCACCGAAGTGCAACAGATCGTAACCGCGCATACCTCCGGCAAAGAATCCGAGTGGGAGCTGGAAGCGCTGTTGGTAGACCTGCACCGCGTTTTCCCGGTGCTGCGGTCGTTCACGCTGGCCGATCTGCAAGGACTACAGCCGAAGGAAATGGTCGAGCAGATTGTCGCCAGGGGCGATCAATTCTATCGGGACATCAACCTGCGGATCGGCGAAGACCTGTATCACACGCTGCGACAGAATGAAGAGGCGTTGGCGCTGCTGGCCGAGCGCGACGACCCGCTCTGGCAGACGTTCATCGCGCGGCTGGATGCACAGATAGGGCGGGACGCGCTGACAGAATGGTGGGAACTTCCACTGCGGCGGCTGCCGGATGCGTTGGAGACCCCGGTGAAGGCCATCTTTTTGAATGTAGTGCGGCTCTATCGCGACCGGCAGTTGATGTTGCGGCAGCTCGATACCCACTGGGTCCACCATCTGACCGATCTGGATATGCTGCGCGAGGGAATCGGGCTGCGCGCGGTGGGGCAACAAAATCCGCTGGTGGCCTACCAACGTGAGGCCTTTGAAACCTACCAGCAAATGTTGGAGGCAATCCAGAGCGAGATTGTGCGCACCATGTTCTTGATGCCTCCTCCGCCGCGGCCTACGGCAGCGCGCCATCAACCGGCGCCACCCCTCACCGCCTCGCGCCCGGTGCTGCGGACGTCCGGAGGCAGCGCGCAGGCCGCTCCGGCCAAACCCCAACCGCATCAAGGAGGGCAAAAACTGGGACGTAATGACCCATGTTGGTGTAACAGCGGCCGCAAATATAAAGATTGCCATCTCAAAACTGACCAACAGAATGGTATCGTTCGGTATGTGAAGGAAACAACCGGCTCCACCCGATAGCGGGGAGACGCGCGCCGGCAACCCTGTCACTTCTGGCAAATTGAGAAAAACTATGAAAATGTATACCCTGAATACCCGTGTTCCCCAGGATTTGGACCCAGATTTGCTGGATTTTCTGACCACTTACGTAGATTCGTTCATCAAGTGGGAGCTGTTGCTATTCTTTCACCAGAATCCCAACACCTTCGACACGGCGGAAGGGATTGCGCGCTACCTCGGTCGGGATAAAGCGGATGTGCAGGATGCCTTACTGCGGCTTAAGACACAGGGGTTGCTGGACGAAGTTGTCGTTGGCACTATGCTCGTGTACGTCTTGAAGCCTAATGCCGAACTCCAGGAAAAAGTTCAGAAATTCGTTGACGCTACCAATGATCGCGAGTTCCGCCGCAAAGCAATCTATCATCTGATACGCAAGTAAGGACGGTAACTATGTCATACGATACCAGGGTACAGACAAGTATTACCGGATTTGACGCCATGTTGGGCGGTGGGTATCTCTTCAATACGACCAATTTGGTGGAAGGGCCGCCCGGTTGTGGCAAGAGCACCTTGGGGATGCAGTTCATCCATTATGGCGCTCACCATGGCGAACCGGGCATTATTCTCACCTTTGAGGCTCTGCCGGAATCGTATTACCAGATGGCCGCCAATTTTGGGTGGGATTTCCGCAAACTGGAGCGCGACGGGCTGCTCAGGGTCATCATCACCAGCCCCGAAGTGACCCAAATAGACCTGGAACACGCCAATGGGGTCCTGGAACACACCATCGCCCAGATGGGGGCCAAACGGATTTTGATTGACAGTATCACGCACTACGAGGCAGCCATGGCTGCCCCTATCCCCCCCGCCGCCAAGAACAAGGGAGGCGCCCCAGCGCCCGGTATGGTGGTACACCCGCCTTCAGAAAAGTTCGGTGAGCGGGACCGTCTCTACAGCTTTCTCAACGCCCTGAAGCGCCAGGGGATGACCACCCTGTTGACCCGCGAAACCACCTTCTTATTCGGCGATGAAGAAGGATTTGCCGGCGGTTCCGGCATTCACTTTATTGTGGATTCGTATACGATGCTGCGTTACGTCGAAATTATGAGTGCGGTTCGGCGGGCGATTATCGTGCTGAAAATGCGCGGCAGCGCCCATGACAGCGCTATCCGCCAATTCGAGATTGGCGCGAATGGATTGATGGTGATGGAGCCGTTCGAAGGACAGGAAGGTCTGATGAGCGGCACCCCCAAACAGATGGCGGCGTCCTTTATCAAAGCCTTCGTGAGGAAATGAACTATGCATCCAACCATCGCTCTGTTGTTCAGTATTATTATTTGGGTGGGCATTCTGGCGCTACAGTTCATCGTCATGAGCATTGCGCGTTTCTTCGAGCGCACTTCTGGACAAAAAACCTACTATAGGTTCTATCTCATTCCCATCTGTCTGACGGGCTTCAGTGCGCTGCGCTACCTCTGGCGCATCTTCCTGGTGGACGACTGCTGGCCCGACTTCGTGGGCGACCCGCTGGCAAATGGTATGATGTTCATCGCCGGGTTATTGCTGATCGGATTAAGCAACACGCTGCATGAGAAAATGATGGGAGGAAAGACGAATGAGCGTCGCTGAAGTGTTAACCTCGCACCTCGGCATCGGGCTATTCCTGGCAGTCTTGTACTTGAGCTGGCTGCTGCGCGTGTTGAGCCGCCGTATGGGAGAAGTCACCCGGATACCGCCTCACTACAAATGGTTCGACCTGGGCATGGTGCTCATCCTGCTCACAACGTTAAGCCACCAGTTGATATGCAGCACGGCGCTGGTCTCGCCGGCCATTGTACAGCTCAGTCCGGCCTACCTGCTATGGCTATTCTACCTCCCGCTGGCCCTGGGCATTACCCTGAATCTGAGCGTTGCGGTCATCTATTGGGGGTGGCTGCTCCGAGAACGCTGATCCGGCCCCTGCACTGATAGCCTCTATGGAAATCACCCCAATGCCGCAGCCGCCCCCCTCCTCCGATGAGAACATCTCTCCCCTAACACGGCGACAATGGGCGCAACGCCTTCCCAAAATTGACCTGCATCGCCATCTGGAAGGGTCGTTGCGTCTGGAAACATTGATTGACATTGCGCAAGAGCATGGCATTGACCTGCCCAGCCACGATGTAGAAGGATTGCGCCCCTACGTCCAGATGATGGACGATCCACGCCAGTTGGATAACTTCCTGCAAAAATTTCAAATTCTGCGCCGCTTTTACACGTCCAAAGAAGCCGTGCAGCGCATCACGCGCGAAGCCATCCTGGACGCGGCCGCCGACAACATCCGTTACCTGGAACTGCGGTTCAACCCGGTCGCCCTCTCGCGCGTCCATCAATTCCGGCTGCACGATGTGGTAGAGTGGGTCATCGAGGCCGTGACGCAAGCGCAGCACGACAGCGGCACGCGCACCTGCCTCATCTTCCAGATCGGACGCAATGAGCTGCTCAGCACTGCGGAAGAAATCGCCGCGCTGGCCCTGGCGCATTTGGGGCCGCTCGTGCGCGGTATTGACCTGGCCGGCGATGAAGTCATGCACCCGGCGCACCGCTTCGAGCCGATCTTCCGCCGCGCCAGGCAGAACGGTCTCAACATCACCGTTCATGCAGGCGAAGCGGTTAAAGCGGATAGCGCCGAAAGCATCCAGACGGCCGTGTTGTATTTGGGGGCGCAGCGCATCGGCCACGGCGTCCGCGCCATCGAAAACTCCAACATTGTGCGACTGTTGCGCGAGCGGCACATCACCCTGGAAGTGTGCCCTACCAGCAATTTGCACACCGGCATCGTCCGGGGCTTGAGCCAACATCCCCTGTATGATTTGTTCAAACTGGGGATGTACGTCACTCTGAACACCGACGATCCCAGCATCAGTGCGACGACGTTGAGCCAGGAATACGTCGCGGCGACGGACGAGATTGGGCTGGAACCCCATTTCATTTACCGGATGCTGCGCCACTCTGTCGAAGCGGCCTTCCTCCCGGAAACCGAACGAAATGACCTGCGCGCCGCCTTTCACGAATGGCTCGCACCGTTTGATGGCGCCACAGCCGTTTTCGATATGGCGTACACGCCACACTAATTCCCCCCCAAAAAACACGAGGCCGACGTGTCGGCCTCGTGTTTTTAGAGTATGTTGTGTCGGAGGGGCAAGCCCTCAACAAAATGTATCTTTCCGCCCGTTTCTCGCGTTCTTAGCCGAGTCTGGCAGCCAGCGCAGCGCGCGTATACGGCTTCATCACCACGTCACGGATGCCAAACCGCATCAACTCCATTGTCTGTTCCACCCGTAAGTTGGAGGATACCACCAGCGTCCGGTCGGCGCACCCGGCCTTGGCAATCTTCGCCAGCACTTTCGCGCAACTGGCACCGGCCAGAGTGTAATCCACCAGGATCAAATCGAAGTTGGTGAATGGGGTGTCCCCATCGGCCACGCGAGTGACGGTGTTCCCGGCATCGGTCAGCGTCTCCGTCACAAAACAGCTCCACACATCATCGTCATCCACCAACAACACCGAATGTCCGGACGGCAAATCGGCGGGCTTCTGCATCCCCAGGTCGGCGGGGATGAACAGGGCAAACTCGGCGCCGCCCTCCGGCAGATTGGTCGCCACGATCTTGCCGTCAATCTGCTTCATAATCTGGAAACAGGCCGACAGGCCCAGACCGGCATGTTTCGCCCCCTTGGTGGTGTAGAACGCGGCCCACATTTTTTCCATGTCGTTGGCAGAGATGCCCGGCCCAGAGTCGGCCACCCGCGCGACCACATAGAGGGCGCCCTTTTCCTCAGCGGGGGCCAGTGTGACCTGGATGTGTGGCGTCGGCGACTTCTGCATGGCTTCTAGCGCATTTTGCAGCACGTAAGTCAACGCGCGGCTCAACTGCGTGGTATCGGCGATAGCCAACGGCAAGTTGGGGGCGATCTTGTAGTCGATCACCTCCGCTGACAACGCCATTTGCGTCACCACGTCTTTGAGCACGTCCTCAATCATCGCGGGCGCGGGGATGTACTCGCGCGCCGGCCCGATGAGGTGTTCCTTGACCTCAAAGATGAGTTTCGCGCTGTCGTCAATGAGGGTCAGGTCTTCCAGCAAGGATTCGCGCATCTCCGGGTCTATGTCCACCAAGTCGCTCAGATCGTCCCGCAACCGTTGGACGCTGACGGTAATCGGCAGCGCCTTGTTACCAATCCAGTGAATGGCTTCAGTCGTGGCGGTGGCAATCGCCTCATACGTCTTGGTGCGCACCAGTTCGGCGTGGGCGATCTCCAACTCGTGGAGCAGATGCGCGTTGTGCAGCGCAATCGCCAGTTGATCGGCCATGGCCTGTAAGGAGCTAATGTCCTCGTGGTTGAACGCCGCCTCTTCCACACTCTGCACCGTCACCGCACCGATAACGCGGATGTGATCGCCCTCGTTCACCATCAACGGCAGCGCCATCTCCGAGCGGGTCAGCGGCAGATGCGGGTTCTTAAAGTGGACGGCCTCTTCGCCCACGTCGAGCGCGATGCGCGCCTTGCGCTCGGCAATGGCCGTGCCGATCATCGAAAGCCCGCCGATTTGGAGTTTGTGTCCCAACGCGACCATGTTCGCGCCGGCTTCGCCGTGCCCGGCGCGCAGGACGGCCCACTCGCCGGTTTCATCCAGCAGGAAGACGCCGGCGTAGTAAAAATCGTAGGCACTGCAAATGATGTCCACCGTCTTGTGTAGCAGGGTGTCCAAATCGAGAATGGAAGCCACGCCCGCGCCCACTTCCGCCGCCGCCGCCAACAGGCGCGCGCGGCGCGAAGCCTGCTTGAGCAGGCGTGCATTCTGGGAATACAGCCGCGCGTTGTGAATCGCAATCGCCAACTGATCGGCCATCGCTTGCAGCGCGGTGATATCGTCCCGGGTGAAGGCGGCCTCCTCCACGCTCTGCACCGTCAGCGCCCCGATGACCACGTCGCCCACGGCCAGGGGCAGCGCCATCTCCGAGCGAGTCAGCGGCAGATGCGGGTTCTTGAAGTGTACCGGCTCCTCGCCCACATCCAGCGCGATGAGCGCCTGATTGCGCCCGGTGGCCGCGCCGATCATCGAGAGACCGCCTACCTTGAGTTTGTGGCCTTCGGCCACCATGGCGGCCCCGGCTGCGCCGCGCCCGGAATGTAGAACGGCCCACTCGCCGGTTTCATCTAACAGAAACACGCCGGCATAGTAGAAACCAAACTCTTCACAAATGATGTCCACCGTCTTCTGCAACAGTTCCTCAGGGTCCAGAATCGAAATAATGTTGCGGCTGACCTGAGCGCCGGCCTGAAGCAATGCGGCCCGTCGTTCGGATAAATTCTGCTTCTCCATACTTATGCTCCTTGTTGACTACGCCTATGTGACGCTAGGCCGCTTCTATGCCTAGAATTTCATTGACCAGTTCCAGCAGACCAGCCTCGCGCCCTTTGACGAAGTAAGCTCGCGCGCCGCGCGCCACTGCATCCTTGGCACGCTCGACCTCATCAAAGGCGGTTAAAACTACCACCGGCAGATCGGACTGCAATTTCACCAGCTCACTCAACAACTCCAGGCCGGCGTTGGCTGCCGGCACGCCCTCAAAATTGGGCATATTCAGATCCAACAGGGCCAGGGCAAAAGGCTCTTCAGCCATTTCCTCCTTGAACAATTCTAGCCCGCTGGATACATCCTCGGCCGTTACAACATAAAAGCCGGCCCGCGTCAAAGTTTTCTCCATACTGCGCCGTACCATACGCTCATCGTCAACCAATAGAATCTTTACCTCTTCATCCATAGCCTTTTACCACCTTTCACGGATAATAATATTGAGAATCTGCTTGAAAATTATAGAATGACACAATCCTATGCCGCGTCTTGCGGCTGAAGTCACGGGTGAAATGCTACTCTTTGTAAACGGGAAGATAGACGCTAAACGTCGTGCCTTCGCCGACCATACTGTCCAGGGTGATCTTGCCGCCCAACTGAGTAATGATCTTATTGCAGGCCGGCAGCCCCAGCCCTGTCCCACCCCGATTGCCTTTGGTGGTGTAGAAGGGGACCCATATCTTATCAATAACATCCGGTGGAATCCCCTCGCCATTGTCGGTGACATCCACGACCACAAAGCGGGGATCGTCCGCGCGCCGCCCCCAAATAAACAGCTTTTTGTCCTCAGCTTTGTACATAGCTTCCATCGCGTTTTTGAGCAAATTGTTGAAGACGTTCTCCAACTGCCGGGCATCGGCTTTGGCCGGCACCATGTTCTCAGGAAACAGAAAGCGCGCCACGCCTTCCGGGATGCCCATAGACTTGACAAGGTTCTTGAGAAATTGCTCCAGATTCACCGCCTCCAAATGCTTCTCACGCGCCGGACCAATCAGGTCTTCCTTAATATTCAAAATCGAGCGCGAACTCTGCCGGGCAATCTCCAGATCCTCAAAAATGGATTCCATCGAAAGGGCGCGGCTGAGCTGGCGCAGCGTGCGCTGCTCCAACTGCGCACGCAATTCTTCTATGTCTAACTCGAAGTTTGTTTCGGCAGCATTCTCCTCAATATATTCCACCGCCGTATGCAACATTTGCGCGAACTTGTGTTCCTGCAACTCGGGGGGAGCCAGTTTTAACAGGCCATCCATCATCAGGAAATACTGGGTCACGTCCTCTGCCACGCGTCCGGCGCTGGCCGGAATGGGCGCGGCCTTGTTACCCACCCAATGGATCGCCTCGCCGGTAGCGGTGGCAATGGCCTCAAAGGTCTTGGTGCGCACCAACTCTGAGTGGGCCGACTCCAGGTCTTTGAGCAGGCGGGCGTTGGCAATGGCAATCGCCAACTGATCGACCATAGATTGCAAGATGGTGATGTCCTCAGGAGTGAAGGCGGCCTCTTCGGTGCTTTGCACCGTCACCGCGCCGGTGACGCGGTCGCCCACGATCAACGGCAGCGCCATCTCCGAGCGGGTCAGCGGCAAATGTGGGTTCTTGAAATGCACCGGCTCTTCGCCCACGTCCAGTGCGATGAGCGCCTTGCGGCTTGCGATCGCCGTCCCGATCATGGAAAGCCCGCCCACCTTGAGCTTATGTCCGGCCGCGATCATCAGACGACCGGCGTCGCCGCTCCCGGCCCGTAGGACGGCCCACTGTTCGATCTCACCGTCCGGTCCTTTGCGCTCCAACGTCGGATCCACCAAAAACACCCCGGCATAATAGAAGCCGTAAGCATCGCAGAGAATATCCACCGTCTCTTTCAGCAGAGTGTCCGTGTCGAGGATGGAGGTTACCCGCCGCCCGACTTCCGCCGCCGCCTCGAGCAGGCGGGTGCGGCGTTCCGCGTAGGCCAGCAGCCGGGTATTCTCCACATAGGTGGTCGCGTTGCGAATGGCGACCGCCAACTGGTCAGTCATCGTTTGCAGCGCCTTCACGTCATCTTGAGAAAAAGCATTCTCCTCAACGCTCTGCACCGTCAGCGCGCCGATGATCTCTTTGCCAATGACCAGAGGCAAAGCCATCTCGGAGCGGGTCAGCGGTAGGAGGGGGTTCTTGAAATGCACCGGCGCTACCCCGACGTCCCGCGCGCTGATGGCCTTGCGCCGGCTGGTCGCCGCCCCGACCATCGAAAGTCCACCGATCTTCAGGCGATGGTCGGCGGCCACCATTGCCGCCCCGGCTTCCCCTAACCCGGCGCGCAGCACCAACCAATCTGTGCCAGGTTCAAGCAGGAACACCCCCACATAATAAAACCCAAACTCTTCCCCGATGATTTTTACGGTGGCCCGTAGCAGTTCGTCCAAATCCAAAATGGAGGTGATGCTCTGCGCAACCTTGGCGCCGGCCTCCAACAAAATGGCCCGGCGCTGCGTCTCTTTGAGGAGCTGCGCGTGCTGTTCATTCAGATCGGCGTTGCTCTTGAGGGCATCGGTCAATTCCCGCACCTTCTGTTCCAGCCGCGCGACGAGGGTCTGCTGGTAGGCGTCCCGGTAACTTTCATCCAGCAACTCTTCCCGCTGCCCGCCGAGGAAGTTGGCTACCTGCCCTTCAAAAGTGTCGGGGTCAATGGGTTTGGGGATGTACCCATCGCAGCCGGAAGCCAGCACGCGCTCGTGGACGTGGTCAGACATATCGGCGCTCAGAGCCACAATGGGGACGTCGGGCATCAGAGCTTTGAGGCGGGTTGCTACCTCATATCCGGTGAACTGCGGCAGATTCAAATCTACCAGGATCAAGTTAGGCTCAATTTGTAAAGCCTCATCAATCCCCGTCAGCCCGTCACCGGCCTCAAAAACATCGTAGTGCGCCGAAAGCAGGCGTTGTACTAACCGACGGGATGAGGGAGTATCATCTATTGAAAGAATTTTTGGCTTTGACTTGACCTGCTCCATGCCGACCCCAATCCATGATAGCTCAGCTCTTGAAGCATTATAACGTGTTATTACAATTGAATCAAGCCGAATCATAATTGCCCTGTTGCATCATTTGGCGTTGTTTGAAGAAGGTGGTAAACTAACCGCCAGGGGGACTTTGAGTGTTCACACAAAAACGTTTTTTTGGTTAACGGTCACAGGATTTACCAAAAATTGTCAGGCCGTGTTGCCAACTAGAAAAGTTATACTAAAATATAAACATACGGAGTGTTGAACAGAGTCTCGAAAATACTTAGTTTGAGTACTGGAATATTTCTTAACCTTGCCTTGACAATGTAATATTCCTGTGATACCCTGTCTATGAATAGCCCCAGGAACTATCACCTTCCTGGTCCAACAAATTCCTATCGGAGGGCTTGAAGTATGGCAAACAGGTCACGAAATGATCGAATGGTCGAACGACTGCGTGAACTTCAGGTGAGCAGCCCCGATGTCGAAGCGTCCGCTATTATCAGTGTAGACGGCCTTCCCATCGCCACCTCACTCCCCCAAGGCGTTGAAGAGGACCGCGTCTCGGCAATGTCTGCCGCTATGTTGTCTCTGGGTGAGCGCATCGCGGGCGAGTTAGGGCGGGGGGTGCTCGACGAGGTTTACGTCAAGGGCGAAAAAGGTTACGTTATCCTCCGCGCTGTGGGTGAGGAAGCGGTGCTCACTGTCCTGGCCCGGCAACAGGCGAAATTAGGGTTACTTTTCCTCGACATGCGTCGGGCAGCAGAAGAACTATCAACGATTCTCTAGCAACGTAAGGAGGTCTGCAGTGGCGAATACCCCTGAACCCAGCGGTTTCTACTATCCCAATCGGTTTGGTCTCATCCTCTTTGATGCCCTAGAAGAAATTATGGGGCGCAATGGCCTGAACGCGATCCTCAATATGGCAGGCCTGTCTATGTTTATTGACAATCCCCCCCCCGACATTATGGACAAAGGCTTTGACTTTGCCTATATTTCGGCGCTGAACCGCGCATTGGAAGAAATGTACGGGCCGCGCGGGGGGCGGGGATTGCAATTGCGCCTGGGGCGCGTGCTCTTTGCCCAGGGTCTGGCGAACTTTGGGGCGCTGGTAGGCGCCAGCGACCTGGCCTTCAAGGTGCTGCCGTTACAGGCAAAACTCAAGGCAGGGTTGCCGGCAGTTGCCAAAGTCTTTGACTCGTTGAGCGATCAGACCTCTTACGTCAAAGACCCCGGCGCCGACCATTTCCACTACATCATTGATCGCTGTTCGATGTGCTGGGGACGCAAGGTGGAACGTCCGGGCGGTTTCATTGCGGCAGGCATCATCGAAGAGGCGCTACGCTGGTTGAGCGGCGGGCGCACCTTCCGGGTGGATCAACTGACCTGCATCGGCATGGGCCACGAGAACTGCACCTTCGCCGTCTACAAAGAGCCAATTGGCTAATCTGGTAAAAGGAGACTGTGGCGTGAAACCAGGAGAGGATGCGCCGCGTCACATCCTTGTCGTCGAAGACGATCCCAATACCGCCGAGATGTTATCGGCTTATTTCACTTCCCTGGGATATACCGTTGATCATGCAGCCTGGGGCGAGGATGCGGTGGCTATGGCGACCAAAACCCAGCCCGATTTGGTGGTGCTCGACATCCATCTGCCCGACATTGACGGGTATGAAGTATGCGAACGCCTGCGCAGTCAACGCCGCACCGAAAACACCCCCATCATCTTTTTGACGGAGCGCCGGGAACGGATGGATCGCCTGCAAGGGTTGGAGTTGGGCGCTGTAGATTACATTACCAAGCCTTTTGACGTTCAAGAGCTGCGGATTCGCGTGCGCAACATCTTGCAGCGGAACGTCCGTGAAACTTTCTTACATCCGGTAACGGGCCTGCCCACTTCGGTGCTGGTAACAGAACAGATGGAACGGGTAGCGCATGATACCAAACTGGCCTTAATTCGCATTATTTTGAATGGAATGCGCGATTTTAGCGCCTCTTATGGGTTTGTCACCCACGATGATGTCCTGCGCGCCGTTGCGCTTATCCTGCAAAATACTGCCGTTGAATTCCTGGATACCGATCCGTTCGTAGGGCAGTTGAACAATTATCAGTTCGTCGTAGTGGCAACGGCCAATAAAGAAGGCCAAATGGCTATGCACCGGCTGGATAAACGCCTGAATGAAGCCATCTCCTTCTTCTACCCGCACCGCGACTGGGAAAGCGGAAAGCACAGCAGCGGCGCGCCGTTGCCCAAACTCAGCTTCGACATTGCCGTGCTATCCTCCGAACAAGTGCCAGAACTCGAACAAATGGAAATGCCCATGGCCGGCGCTGAAAAGCAATAATTTGCACACTACTACCAGGCAGGGCTTGGAGCTTTGCAGCTCCAAGCC